>JASBUO010000050.1 GCA_030147855.1 Gammaproteobacteria bacterium | reverse complement strand
CAGTATCCGGCACCACGTAACATGAACTTCTGGTACGTGTTCGGTTTCCTGGCCACCATTGTATTAGTAAACCAAATCGTCACCGGTATCTGGTTAACCATGAACTTCAACCCAACTGCTGAAGGCGCCTTCGCATCGGTTGAATACATCATGCGTGAAATCGATTACGGATGGATCATCCGATACATGCACAGCACCGGCGCGTCAGCGTTCTTTATCGTAGTATACATGCACATGTTCCGCGGCATGATTTACGGTTCTTACCAAAAGCCACGCGAGCTGCTGTGGATCTTCGGTATGCTGATTTACCTGGCCCTGATGGCTGAAGCCTTCATGGGTTATGTACTGCCATGGGGTCAGATGTCTTACTGGGGGGCACAGGTAATCGTATCACTGTTCAGTGCCATTCCGGTGATTGGCCCGGACTTAGTACAATGGATTCAGGGTGACTACGTTATCTCTGGTGCTACGCTTAACCGCTTCTTTGCGTTACACGTTATCGCATTGCCACTGGTTATTGTTATCTTAGTGTTCCTGCACATCATTGCACTGCACGAAGTGGGTTCTAACAACCCTGATGGTGTGGCTATCAAACACAAGAAAGGCAGCCTGTCTGAAGACGAAAAAACCAAGTTTGAAATTCATGAGTACTACACCAGCAAGTATGACATCGCAGATGATGTTGTACCCTTCTTCCCGCACATCGTGCTGAAAGACCTGGTGGCGTTTTGTATCTTCCTGGCGGCGTTCACTTACATCATGTTCTTTGCGCCGGAAATGGGCGGTAAATTCCTTGAGCATCCAAACTTTGAAATTGCTAACCCGCTGAAAACGCCTGCGCATATCTTCCCGGTATGGTACTTCACGCCGTTCTACGCGATTCTGAAAGCGGTTCCGGATAAGCTGTTTGGGGTTATCGCGATGTTTGGTGCGATTATCTTCCTGTTCCTGTTACCTTGGTTCGACCGCGGTACAGTTAAGTCATGGCGCTATCGCAGCGGTCTGCATAAGCTGAATCTGCTTGTGTTTGCCGGTGTATTCATTTTCTTAGGTTACTTAGGCGGTACGCCTCAGGAAAACTGGAAAATTACAGCGTCGCAAATCTTAACGGTTATGTACTTCGGTTTCTTCATCCTGCTGTTTATCTACAGTAAAAATGAAACAACTAAGCCTGTACCAGCGAGGATCCCTAAATGAGAAAACTAATTTGTGTACTGGCGTTGCTGTTGCCTGGGATGGCTCTGGCCGCTGGCGGCAACGTCCACCTGGACAAAGCTAACTACGATTTGAGCGACAAAGCGTCGTTGCAGCGTGGTGCGAAATTATTCATGAACTACTGCCTTGGCTGTCACGGCCAGCAGTATCAGCGCTACCAGCGTACGTTCAACGATCTGGGCATTCCGGAAGAACTGGCAGAAGAAAACCTGCAGTTCACCGGTGAAAAAATCTCAGACTATATTGAGCGCTCTATGCCAGCAGAATCTGCAGCTCAGTGGTTTGGTGCGGCGCCGCCGGATCTGACTCTGGTTGCCCGTGTTCGTGGTGCTGACTGGATTTACACTTACCTGCGTTCTTTCTACGTTGATGAGTCGCGTCCGTTTGGCGTAAACAACACGGTATTCCCTGAAGTAGGTATGCCGCACGTGCTGCAACCACTGCAAGGTACGCCGCGCATGGTTGAAGAAGAAGCAATGGTAGATGGTGAAACAGTAATGCGTCACGCCGGTATTAAAACCGACGGTGACGGTGCACTGACAACCGAAGAATACGACCAGGCTATTCTGGATCTGGTTAACTACCTGGAATATACCGGCGAACCGTTCCGTCTGGAGTCCGAATCCATTGGTAAATGGGTACTGATCTTCATCCTGGTACTGTTTGTATTTGTGTTCATGCTTAAGAAAGAATTCTGGCGAGACGTTCACTAATCGTCAGGGTTTTATAGTATAATAAATGACAGGGGGCCTCTCGCCCCCTTTTTTTAGTTTATGTTGGCCGCAAATTAGCGTTCAACCATGCTCGATTTAATGTATCTCGGAGGAGAATGAATGGCCGTAGCCGCGAATAAACGTTCAATCATGACGTTGTTCTCAGACACGATTGACATCTATAGTCATCAGGTTCGTATTGTTTTGGCTGAAAAAGGTGTTAATGTTGACATTATTTCAGCCCAAAAAGATAACCTACCTGATGAGCTATTAACAGTAAACCCTTATGGTACTGTTCCAACCCTAATCGATAGGGAGCTCGTGCTTTATGAAGCGCGGATCATCATGGAATACTTAGATGAGCGTTTTCCTCATCCACCATTGCTGCCTGTTTATCCTGTTGCCCGTGCAGAAACCCGAAAAATGATGCATCGTATCGAGCAAGATTGGTACAGCCTATATCATGCATTTCGATCAGGAAAAGCTGCGGAAGCTTCGCCTCAGGAGCTGGTTGATAGTTTGGTGAGCCTAGAGCCCGTTTTTGCAGATAAGCCATTTTTTTTGAGTGAAGAACATTCATTGCTAGATTGTGCGCTTGCCCCATTATTATGGCGGCTTCCAATGCTTGGTGTTGCTGTGCCAGATAGTGTTGAGGCATTACAGGCTTACATGCAACGCTTATTTGAACGTGAAGCATTTCAAAGTAGTTTAACAGACGCTGAGAGGCAGTTGAGGGTAGCTTAGTATGACAACGACCGCGACCATGACGTCAAGTCGACCTTATCTGATTCGCGCTATTTACGATTGGATTCTTGATAATCGGCTAACGCCATATTTGTTGGTGAATGCTGAGTATCCAGGGGTTGAGATTCCGTTGGAGTATGTAACTGCAGGCCGTGTTATTTTGAACATTTCACCAGAGTCTTGTCGAGGGCTACATCTAGATAACGATAAAATCGTTTTGACGACACGTTTCTCTGGACGTACCGTACAGTTGGCTTTAAGCCCGGGAGCGGTACTTGCGATTTATGCCAAAGAGAATGGTCGAGGCATGGAGTTTAATGAAGACGACGGTGATTTACCGCCATCAGGCGATGCGGGTAGTTCGAAGAGTGGAGGTAGCCGTAAGCCTGCACTGCGGTTAGTAAAATAACGTGGCATGCTGCTTTCATTTAGCAGATGAAAAGGGAACAGATGCTGTAGCGCAGGCTTTGGCATCTTGCCTATTTTCTCCACTTTCTTTAGGCTTTCAAGGAGATTTAGGGACAGGTAAAACCACTTTGATTCGTGGTTTTTTGCGTGCCTTGGGTGTAACAGAAAGCATTAAAAGCCCAACTTTTTCCTTGGTTGAGAGCTATCATTTTTCTGAGTATGTTGTGCATCATTTTGATTTGTATCGTCTTTCAGATGCAACAGAACTTGATGCTCTTGGTTTTCGAGATTATTTTGCTTCTGATGCCGTTTGCTGTATTGAATGGCCCCAGCGTGCGCCTGGTTTGAAACCGTATATAGATGTGATATTTTCATTGGAAGTACATGGTGAAGGGCGTATTCTGTCTGTAGACGCTTTACGTGCACCTGGAGAAGCTTTGGTGGATAATCTGCGGAGGATTCTAAAGTGAAAGCGCGCGTGTGCTTGTTGCTTTTATTGTTTTCGTCAGTTGGGTTTGCCGCTACAACCCTTAATAGTGTGACGCTTGATGAAGATAATGGGCGGCTTTTTGTGCGCTGTAAACTTTCTGGGCGTTTTCAGTATCATGTTTTTACTTTATCAGAGCCTGAGCGTGTGATTCTTGATTTTTCAGGGGTCAAGCATAAAGCGCTACATGAAAAAAAAATGAATCCCTCTACGTTTTTTTCTAAGCTCCGCTTTGGACATCCAAAGCCAGGTACTTTACGGCTTGTTTTTGATATGACACATGCTGTTCAAGTTGTTCGCAGTACGCCGACCAATGCCGAGGGTCATTATGAGCTATTACTGGAACTCAAACCAAAACAGGCCATGGTTTCAATGCGCTTGTCGCAATCATTACGTGATGTTGTTGTTGTCATTGATCCAGGACACGGCGGTAAAGATCCAGGCGCAATTGGTGCTAAAAAAAGCATGGAAAAAAAAGTTGTGCTCGCAATTGCAAAACAATTAAAACAACAAATTGATAAACAGCCTGGTATGCGTGCGGTATTAACGCGCGAAGGAGATTATTATGTAGGGTTACGTGAGCGGTTGGATATCGCGCGTAAACAAGATGCAGATGTATTTGTTTCAATTCATGCAGATGCCTTTATTCATCCACATTCAAAGGGAGCATCCGTGTTTGCATTGTCCCAGCGCGGGGCGACCAGTGAAGCGGCACGTTGGCTTGCAGAAAAAGAAAACTACTCAGAACTTGGGGGAGTGAATCTCTCAGACTTGAACGATCAAAATGATGTTATTCGAACTGTTTTAATTGATTTATCTCAAACAGCAACGACAACTGCAAGTTTGCAGATGGGTTCACAAGTGTTAAAAGGCTTAGATAAAGTGACCACTTTACATAGTCAAGGAGTAGAGCAAGCGCGGTTTGTTGTACTGAAGTCGCCTGACATTCCTTCAATTTTAATTGAGCTTGGTTTTATTTCGAATCCACGAGAAGAAAAAAATCTCAATGATCCAAAATACCAAAGACGAGCAACACAGGCGATATTTAACGGCTTGAAGACCTATTTTTGGAATCATCCGCCGCATGGAACACGTCTTGAGGCAATGGCAAATGCGCACTTACATGTGGTGCGCTCAGGTGAAACCTTATCGCATATAGCAACACAATACGCAGTTGTAGCGGCTGATATTCAGCGTTTAAATCGTTTGTCTGATGCGCGGTTATTTTCAGGGCAAATGCTCCACATTCCTAGTCAGGCATCCGCATGAGAATTCGAACCCTCCCTTTTGAGGTCGCCAACCAAATTGCTGCAGGTGAGGTTGTTGAACGGCCTGCATCAGTTGTGAAAGAGCTGCTTGAAAATGCACTAGATGCTGGTGCAAAAAACATTCACATTGAAATTGGTTTTGGTGGTTTAAATCAAATTAAAGTCAGTGATGATGGAGAAGGGATTGTCGCTGAAGACTTACCTCTTGCTATCGCTGCACATGCAACCAGCAAGCTTTCAGTATTAGATGATTTATATAGCCTTGAAAGCATGGGCTTTCGAGGCGAAGCGCTTGCAAGCATTAGCTCTGTCTCTCGTTTGTTGATTCAATCTTTTGCAGCGGGTGCCTCACAGGCAATGGCCCTTGAAAGTGATGAAACAGGCATACGACTCGTGCCGTGTGCAAGACGGCAAGGTACAACGATTGAAGTGCGTGATTTGTTTTTCAATGCCCCTGTTCGAAAGAAATTTTTGAAGTCAGAGGTACGAGAATATCAAGCCATAGAGATGGTTGTGAAACGGATTGCATTGAGCCAACCAGAGCTTGCGTTAACTTTGACGCATAATGGCAAACTAGGCTTACAATTACCTTCAGCACCTTCAGGCAGTACACAACGTGTTCGTTTGACCAAGCTGCTGGGTAAGGCTTTTGTTGATGAGGCCATGGAGATTGATGTAACGCGTGGACAAATGCGTTTACAAGGCTGGGTGAGCGGCCCAAATTATGCGCGCAGTCAACAAGATAAGATGTGGTTTTATATTAATCAGCGTGTTGTTCGAGATAAGTTGATTTTACATGCTTTAAAGCAAGCTTACGCTGATGTATTACCCGTAGGGCGTTATCCTGCATGCGTATTATTTCTCACACTACCTCTGGATGAAGTCGATATTAATGTACATCCGAGTAAATACGAGGTGCGATTTACTGATGTGCGGGCTGTGCATGATTTAATTCGTTTAGTTATTACCGAAATGTTAACAGCACGTGAAGAGATACCTACCTCTGAAACACCCATTGTCATAGCTCCCAGTACTTTTGCTGAAGCAAAGACTTTTACATCACCACAAGCGTTTCACAAGCCGATACATGGATGGACTGTATTGAATACAACCTTTGCCTTACTCATGCATGAGCGCATGCCGTATTTAATCAATGTGGCGAAATTGCACCGCTCAATGCGTTTGGCTGAAGTGATCCAAGCCCCATGTCCTTGGGTGACTCGTCCCCTTCTGGTGCCAGTGACGCAGATATTGCCTCCTAATGCTCATTTACAACTGGTAAAGTATCGCACAATGCTTGAGAGATTTGGTTTGATGTTTGATGAGATAAAAGAAGAGAAACTACGGGTATCAGCGATTCCATCTCTTTTGCCAGGTCTTGATTTGGCACGGTTTTTAGATCTATTGTCCAGCGCTTGCGAAGATGAGATAAAACCACTGCAGCTCAAGCAACTACTTGTTGATGCTGAAGTTGTAAATGTGATGGCAATGACTGAGGATGAGCAATGCGCGCTAATTGAGTATTGGAAACAACTAGATGAAGCGCGTACCAATATGAGTGTTTGTTTGGATAGTGTTGGCTGTCATAAGGTATTTGAGTGTGCGTAATGTCATTTGTCTAATGGGGCCTACTGCTTCTGGCAAAACAGATATGGCAGCTCGTCTCCTAGAGGTATTTCCGTGTGAGATAGTGAGTGTTGATTCAGCGATGGTCTATCGAGGGATGGATATTGGTACAGCAAAACCGGATGCTACATTTCTTGCGAAAGCACCTCATCATTTGATTGATATTCGAGAACCAACAGATGCTTATTCGGCCGCAGCTTTTTGCCATGATGCTAATCGCTTATGCGAGGCAATTTTGGCAAAGGGTAAGATACCGCTCTTAGTCGGAGGCACCATGATGTATTTTCGTGCATTTCAAGCGGGACTTTCGGCATTGCCCGAGGCAAATCCAAGCATACGGGCAGCATTACTGCAAGATGCAGAAGCGCGTGGTTGGCCGTATTTACATGAGCAACTCAAAGTTGTTGATGCCCCGACCGCTGCGAGGCTTCATCCGAATGATGCCCAGCGTATTCAGCGTGCGCTAGAAGTATATCATACAACAGGGATGCCCTTATCTCAGGCACTGTTAAAAAAATCTTCTAATCACCTGGCATGTCGTTTTATTAATTTGGCTTTATTTCCAGAAGCGCGCGCATGGTTACATGCACGGATTGAGAGGCGATTCGTGCAGATGCTTGAGGTGGGGTTTTTAAACGAAGTAGACGCATTAATGAAGCGCTTTGCTTTAACAGCTGATATGCCTGCAATGCGAAGTGTGGGGTATCGTCAGGCATTGGCGTATCGAGCGGGTTTATATGATTATCAAACCTTTTGTGAACAGGGAGTGGTTGCAACACGCAGGCTTGCAAAGCGGCAATTAACGTGGCTTCGCACATGGCCCAATGCGGCGCGGTTTGCACCAGAAAATCCAAGATGTTTTGATACAATGCTTGAGCTATTGCATTTGATATTAGATAATCAGACCTCTAAAAAAGAGGGCGAATAATGGCGAAAGCAAAGCAAACACAAACTTGCTCAACTAAAAAGCAAATGGTACATCCGCGTGATTTACCGCTTAGTTGTCCTTCAAACGCAGCGGTGCTTTGGAATGCGCATCCTAAGGTGTATTTACCGATAGAAAAGACAGGTGAAGCAACGTGCCCTTATTGTGGTACGTTATATTGTTTAAAAAATGATTAAATCAATTTGTTTGGTACGCCTGTCGGCGCTAGGTGACGTGTTGATGTTTGTGCCTTTGGTGCGCGCTTTGCAGCGTCACTATCCTCAGGCAAAAATAACATGGATTATTTCACCGTTTGCTTATACGTTAGTTGATGAGATAGATAATATTGAGTTTATTGTGCTCGATAAACCGAAATCTTTGGCCGATTATTGGCGATTTAAGCAGTGTTTGAAAAGGCGGCAGTTTGATGTATTACTCGCAGCACAAGCGAGTTTTCGTGCAAATTGTTTGTATCCATGCATTCGAGCCAAGCGAAAGATTGGTTACGACAAAGCGCGTGCTAAGGATGGACACCGTTGGTTTGTGCGAGAAGCAATTCAACCTGGGCGTGAGCATACCTTAGAAGGATTTTTAAAGTTTGGTGCAGCACTGGGTGTGCCACATGCGCCACCGGTTTGGAATTTACCGGTGAGTGATGCAGCATATGTTTGGGCGCGTTCGCATATACAGTCTGAGGACATGCCGGTGCTCATTATTAATCCTGCCGCAAGTAAGCCTGAGCGAAGTTGGTTTGCTGCATCTTATGTAGAAGTCATTCGCTTTGTCTTGTCGCGTTGGAAGTTCCAAGTAATATTGATAGGAGGGCCTGGTCCGCAAGACAAAGCGCTTGGAGATGCAATTGCTTCAGAAGTGCCCGTTACCAATTTAATTGGACAGAGTACACCTAAGCAGTTGTTAGCATTAATCGACTTAGCAACGCTTGTTTTATGCCCAGATACAGGTCCGGCACACATGGCAGCTGCGATGGGAACGCCGGTTATTGCATTGCATGCGGTTACAAATGTTGAGGTTTCGGGGCCTTATGTATATCGGCACTTGGCAGTTAACGCCTATCCCAAGGCGCTTGAACGGATGAATCAATCAGTTGACACAGCGCCATGGGGTACACAAGTGCACGAAGACTGGGCCATGACCCTTGTATCGGTTGATATGGTCATGGCGCGGCTGAATCATTTCTTCTCTCAATTATGAATCGCCATCAGAAGCAGTTGTATAGTCTATATCTGCGTCACTACCAAAGCTTGGGTCTAGGATGCTTTGCATAAGCATGACGGACAGCGTTGCTAACGTGCGCTCTTCTTGTTGACGCGATAGGTACAGCTGATAATTGATTTCGGAGAGTAAAATGGCAATTTCTTTTTGGACGGTTGCATTAGATGCCTCATTAATTTGATCAATCCATTGTTTTGTATTTTCTGAGTCTTTTTTGGAGGGATCGTATAAACGACGTGTTGCCATTTGAAATTCACTGAGCGCTTGGCTTGTTTGTGTTGAGCTGTCAGAGCTTTGTTTTTGTGGCATGCGCTTGGATAAAATTGAGTAAAGGTTTGATGTTGGAACAGAGCGCTGTGCCGAATAAACCCGTAGTTTTGCAAGATATTTTGAAATACGTTCTTGTGCGAGTTGCTTTTTAAACAAGCTTTCTGCGTCACTACCACTATAAGTTGCTTGTGAATAAAGGTTACTGTACTCCATACGTTTTGGTAAGTCAGGCGGTGTAACTGAGCGAGTGACATACCGAATAAAATTTTCAGCTTCTTGTGCTTGGTTTTGAGCTGTGAGCCCCTCGTCTTCACTTTTATCACCGTTACCACTTGAGGTACTTGATGATGTACTTTCAGTTGAATATAACAGTGGTGCAAGTAAAGTATTACTGTTAAGTTGGGTCATGACAGATTCATTATAGTCATATGTGAAAAAACTGTCTGGGGATGGAAGTGTACCAATCACATTGGCCATAATTTTTGTGTTGTACAGATATTTACAATCATCTACCCATGCATTGACATCATTGTTCATACAGTAGGTTGTTTGGGGGGTTGAGAGGATATTTAGCACAGACTGGGAGACAGGATCATTTTGGTACGTGGGCTGATCAATGAGTACAGACACAGAAATACCTCCTCCCTCGCCGGTACCGGGTGTATTATAAGCGCCCGAGCCAGATTGCGTTTGGAAAGTGTAGTTGGCCATATCATTGATGACTGAATAGTTATTTGTATTTGAGGGTACAAAATAGGCAAGCGCGTCGTTGTAAGCATTAACAGGAATTGCACCAAGCAGTGTGACAAAGGAATATTGTTGTGCAAGTGTCGACGCAGAGACATCTAGTAAGGCTGCGATGGGGGATTGAAGTTCTTGTGTGACGTCAAATCCAAAATAAGCTCCTAAATTTTTGACGTATTCGGTGAGTGTTTCGGTGCCGCTATCTTCACCTGAGCCATCGGCTGAGTGAGCAGTGTACGACACAAGTAGCAAAATACTGGAAGCAACATAACGAAGCAAGCGCATTATTCTTCTCCTTCTAGGGCTTGGGCAACAAGTTTTAAACGGTCTTCAGAAAATGTGCGTGATAATAGACGGAGTCGTTCAAAGACAATGTTTCGTTTTAGAAAAAATCCGGCAGGGTCTTGCCCACCGAGGCTATTTTCTTCTGCATACATCAATACTTTAGACGCGCTACCAGGATGTGCTGTATCCAGTGCCTGCAAAAGACGTAATCCGCGTCCGGTTTTTATATTAGCGGCAAGCTCAACGAAGCGCTTAGACTCATTGAGTTGATTGATATCGACAGATGCCAAGTTATCGAGTGCTTCGCCAAGGGTAGATATGGCTTGTTCGAGATTGGCATCGCCATCAAGTGTCCAACTTTCAACGCTTTCCATAAATGTAATCACACGGTAAATAATTGGATCTTTATATTCAGCCCAGTATTCTGCTGATGCTTGATGGCTAAGGTTCGGCATGCTTTACCCAATGAATAATAAAAATAATTACAGTTTATGAACAATAGATTGATTAATGTCAAGCATTCAATCTATTATCATACTAGGAGATGAAGCAAAAGTAATGTGCTTGAGAACATTAAATCAGTGAGGATGCCATGCCCAAACGCCCAGGTTCACGATTAGCCGCACTTTTTTCACGTGTATTTCATTTTCGTTTTTGGCTTGATGTGGATAGAGTGAAAAAATTTACGCAGTATATCATAGATCTGTTTCAGCGTTTATTTGTTCCAAGCCCTAAAGCACCTGAAGAATCATTTGATGATGCATTGAAGCGCTTAAACATAACTCCTGAGCAACTGTTCAAACGGCAGCGCATGTTATTTCGCATGAGCATCTTGATGCTTGTATGCGCTGTTTTACTGTTTTTTTATGGTCTATATGAGTGGTTTTATGGTGGCATACTTGGCGTATTATTAACAGTGGTTGTTATTTTCATTGCTTTAACACTCGCGTTCCGGTACCACTTTTGGTATTTCCAAATGAAGGAGAGAAAATTGGGGTGCTCTTGGAAAACCTGGTTGAATGAAGGTTTATTAGGAGGAAAAAAAGTATGACACGACGATGGCAATCTTTTTTTTCACTCTTGTTGTCGCTATTTTTTCCACTGATCGCTTGTGCAGATGAAACCAGCACAATGAGCTTTGCGCCCCCTCCAAGTGATATTTCAGTTGGTTTTCTAGGTAATATTTTTGGTGTGGTTGATGGTGTTTTACATGGTACCGGTAGTCAGATTATGGGAACCATGTTTGGTGTGTTTAATGCAGCAGTGCTTGCATTAGGTGGCATTGTTATTATGTATATCATCCTGGTGTCGACCATGAATACTGCGCATGAAGGACAGATGCTTGGTCAGAAGTGGTCTTCTATTTGGGTGCCTGTACGTGCAACGATTGGTCTTGCTTTGTTAATCCCTAAAGCATCCGGTTATTGTTTGATGCAAATTTTTGTGATGTGGGTTGTACTTCAAGGTGTTGGGGTTGCTGACAAAATTTGGGGGGCAGCGCTTGACTATATGAACGTGGGTGGTGTGATCATTAAACAGAATATGTCACCGAATATTTCTATGGGGGCAGATAGTGGCGGTGTTATGAAGGGGGCTGCTATTGTGCTTTCGGGGCAAACGTGCATGGCGGGGTTGCAAACACAGCTTGAGACATTGAGAGATCATGCGTTAGAACAAAAAGATGATGGTGCTGGAATATGTGCGGGGACGCCGTCAGATACGATTGGGAGATTTTGTGATGAGCCAGTTCCTGACTTTATTAATACGGTAGATCCATTAACAGCTTATAATGAACAGCATACCCCAGGTAATGTGAGTACGCAGGAAACCTTCAGCATTGACATGCCTTATTTTGAATCTGATTCGATTTACTATGGCTTAAAAGGCGTGTGTGGGACCATTAAGTGGAATGGAATGGCCCCGGCAGATATTAGCAGTATTGATGACAGTATCTCAACGATTTCTTCAAGTGATATTGAAACCATTCAGAAGTCTCGTGCTGCAGCCATTGAGCAGGTTTATATTACGTTGTCTTCTACGGCAAGGCGTATGGTGAGTAATGATCCACAAATGAACTCAAATGGCGCATCAGATAATGATGCATCTGCTGTGGCGGATGACCAGTTTGGTGTGGCGTATATGTCTTCTCAAACGGTATGTACGACATCGGCAAGTACCGATTGTAAAAGTTGGGGGCCGGACCCTTCAACCAGTGCACCTGTGTTATTAGATGGTACAGAGCTTCAAGATGCAGTGGCAGATTACAACGCGGTAATGGCGCCGACCTTAAAGTTAATTGATGATGCGAAGCACAACGATAATGCGAATGATGAGCGTGCATTTATCCAAAAAGCGAAAGAGCGCGGCTGGATTATGGCGGGTAGCTACTTCTTTGACTTAGCGCGTTTGAATGGTTCTGCTGCTAGTAGTACGCAAACAGATAGTAATACAGGATTTGATAAAAGTACTTTTGATGTGTCTTTAATGCTATCAGCATTTGATGGACAGGCATGTGAGGGGAGTTACAAGGTATTATGTGATTTATTTACCATTAATAACCCGCAGCCCGTTCGGCAAGTGGCTTCTTTAATCAATGGTACCGATATTTTGGATCCAGTGCTTAAACTGCCTGATTATAATGCGGATGTAAAAAATGAATCAGGCATTGCGGCATCGACCGTTTATGGCTATGCCCATAATGGGGCGTTAGTTGATATAGCAGACCAAACCGATGAGACTGGTGCTCCTAAAATTACGATATCCGCGGAACTGGATTTTTCTGCTTTAGACTGGCGGCTGCCTGAGCCTGAAGTACATTGTAATATGAAAAGTTGGAGCATGTTGGGCCTTAAATGTATGATGAAAGAGATGGGTATGATTATCTTCGAGGTTTATATCAAAAAATACTTTGATTGGTATATGCAGGTGATTCAAATTACCACCGAAATGGCCTGGAAAGTATTTGTGATTTATCCCCTGACCGGTTTTACCTACATTTTTAATGAAGGGATGAATATTATTAGTGAAGATGGAGTAAACCCAATTGTTGCACTTGCTAAAATGGGAACCACCTACATTGACTTTGCAATGAATATTTGGGTTGTGGCAGCCTTGGGTGCAGTTGTGGGTTCTTTAGTTCCGTCATTGTTCGCATTTTATATGGTGATGGCACCACTCTTCTTAGCTTGGGTTGGTATTATGGTGGGTATAGGATTTACAACAGCCTACTTTATCCCTTTTTTGCCCTACATGATTTTTACCTTTGGCGCAATTGGTTGGATGATTTCGGTGATTGAGGCAATGGTTGCCGCACCTATTGTGGCATTGGGGGTGGCACATCCAGAAGGACACGATGCCTTAGGTAAGAGTGAAGCGGGTCTTATGATTCTTTTAAATGTATTTTTAAGACCAGGTATGATGGTCGTGGGTTATATTGCAGCCATTGCGCTCTCATTTGTAGGTATTTGGATTATGAATGCAGGCTTTCAAAATGTGTTAGATTATTTAGAAAGTGATCAAATGTGGGCGGCTGTGATTGCTGCAGGTCCGATACCTTGGGCACGGTTTTTTGGCTTCTTCTTTGCATGCTTAATTTATACCATGATGTATTTAACCATTGTGCAGAAAGCCTTTTCGTTGATTGCTGTCTTGCCTGATAAAGTGCTGCGCTGGATTGGTGGCGCTCCTGAGGGTGTGGGCCAAGAAACAATGCAGTGGGGCGATGAAGCAAAAGGTAAGATAAGTGAAGCAGGAGGTAAAACAGCTGATGCTGGTGAAGCTGTTTCTAAGGGTGCGGCAGGTTTCTTGGGTGAGAAAGTTGCAGGTGATTCTTCAGATAAGGGCGATGGAAAAACTTCATCTCAAGGGGGAAATAAATCACCAGAAGGTCCGAAAGGAGGTCCTAAGGGAGGCCCCGGGGGTAGCGGTGGTGGTACACCGCCGCCCCCTCCTCCAGAGTCTGCAGCAATGATGTAGTGTTTACTTACCCCGCTTTATGCGGGGTAAAGCGTATTACAACAGGCTCTTTAAACGGACATACAGTGGTGCATTAGGCGCCGGGAGAGGGGCATGTTAAGAGCTGAAGATGTGTCTAGGCTTGCTCTTTTGTGCCGGCTACAATGAGCTTGTAAGTACGTTCATCAATGATGCCAGCCTTTAGCTTTTCTTTGGCGTCTACAGTCATGAGTTGTCCGCGCTGACGCACGAGTCTGCGTGTGACACGCGTTACTTCATTTGGATCGCTTTCAAGGAGGATATCACGTGTTTCTTCATCAAATATGAGATATTCGCGAAGTGGCACACGTTTGCCATCGACGGTGGGGACGAGCTTTTGCCATATGCAGAGCCTAATGGTTTCTAAGATATCAATGGTACGTCCAAGGCGTTCTTCTCCTGAGAAGGAGGTAACAAGACGCCGCATAGTTTCAGCAACACCCGAAGTATGCAGCGTGGTATAAACAGGATGTCCTGTCAGTGCTGCTTCAAGGGCCGCGCTGATGGTTTCAGGATCGCGACACTCTCCAACCATAATGAGCCGTGGTTTGCGACGTAATGCGTTTCGGACACCCTCTGCAAAAGAGGGAAGGTGGCGCGGGATTTCTGATTGACTCACACTCGCCGAAATAGTTTCGATTTCATCATAGACGAACTCAATAGGTGCTTCATAAGTGAGAACCTTACGGTTTGAATCAGCACTTTCAATGAGTTCACGAATGATGGAGGCGAGTAAGGTTGATTTCCCGGAGCCTGTTGCCCCCGTAATAAAAACAATGCCTTCTTGAGGTGCTATTGCCTCTAAAATATTGGGGGGTAAGCCTAAGCTATCTAGCTTGGGGGGAGTTGTTGGAATGGTTCTTAGTGTAATTTGAATAGCGTCGTGCCCTTCTACTAAGCATGCAGTGCCATTTACACGGTAACGATAGCGTACACCACGATTAGGGCGAAATTCATAGTGAGTATCAATATCTTTTCCAGACAATAATTGGGTTGTGGCATTAGGGCCATAAATAGCATTGATGAGGTCGCCGAGTTCCGTATTTGAAAGTCGACGATTGGTGAGGCGTAATAGCTTACCATATACCTCAGCAAAGATAGGTGCTCCTGTCTGAATGGTGATATCTGACGCGTTTAAGCTTTCAGCATGCTCAAGTAGATGCTCCATCGATATAGGAGAGAAGCGCGTAGGCTCATCGGGCATTAAATTGACATGTTCAGCGTGTGCATCAGTCATCATTGAAAACCCATAGTTAATTAACGGGGCTAATAACAGGCTGCCACGTGTTTTGGTTAACGCCAACTTTGGCTGCGTTGATACGTGCTTCCATTTTGTTGAACTCTTTGAGGCTTTGCTCATCTTTTGCAACAGCGGCACGCCACTCATCACTTCTCACGTTTAAGGCAGGTAATGCAGTGATACGGAGCACACGATCATCAATATGGAGCTCGTCACCGTTACCTGTAACCCCTAGGTCAGTGTGTGAAACGTAGGGTGCTGAAACCATATTCATTGCCAGCAATTTTCGATATAAAATCATACCCGTGAAGTCTTCTTTGATACGTGCGATATTTTCACTGAGGATGGTATCAGCCTGTTCCACACCATTTTGCCACCCTTTTTCAACGTAATAACACCATACTTGGCGCTCTTCTTTGTTATTGGGGAGCATGCTCATGTGTGGTTCATCTGGTTTTTTATAATCAAGCCAAAGATACTGTCGCCAGTTCGGGGGAGTCGTAATAAATCGTGCTTGCTTAGCAAGTTTGTAGGTTCTGTCTGAAACCCGGATAGTTTGTGCATTGGCAAGATTTAAGGTGTTATTTCCCTGTAGCAAGACAGGCGGCAAGACATTGTTATCTAAAATGAGAGCTTTAAAGTCAAAAATAGCATCAAGATTTCGTGTTTGTCGAACGAGCTGTTCATCGATGCTTTTTGCCCGTGCTGCAAGTCCTGATTGTGCGCCAAGGCTTAATGCCGTTTCACGCAGCGCCATATTTCTAATTTTTCCTTGAGATTCTTTTGTGGTGCGGTGCTCACTTGGCTTTCTAATAGAGCCCATAGCCTTTAATCCAGCTAAAGAGGTTGTATCCCCCATAGCCACATTATAGGTTCTTGGTGTGCAGGCAGCGAGTCCTACACACAATATAATGAATAGGTTACGAATAAGTTTTCGCATAGCGTAATTCGACGACCTGATTTTTAGGATAAACATGAATGGAAGCTTTTTGACCGGCCTGGTAATCAATGTCACGCAAAATTTCAGCTAATGAGCGATCTTTTGCATTGAGACTAATTAAAACAGGAATGGGCGGTGGATGGCCTAAAACACGCAGTTTATAGTCTGCGGCTTTGGCTATTCGCTCAGTGAGGTCACCAATAGGACCTGCCCAATCTACAGAAGCATGGGTTAATAAATTTTTTGAAGTTGGGATTGTTTGGAGGTTATCCGCACTAGGTGGAATCACTACCTTTTCAACACGTGCCATCTCAAGCATGGAGCCACTAACAGAGGTTGCAGCTTCGGCAAGTTTAATGGTGGCGTCATCACTAGGCGCGTTATATGGCGGCTTTTTGTACGTAATTGACGTACAGGCGACCATAGAAAGAAGTAACACGACAAGCAGGCAATGCTTAGTTTTCATGAACGACGCTTAGACCATTTAGACTGAATTAGATTGAAACAGGAGGCACTGGTCTTGTCAAGTCTAAATTGGCAAGTTTACGTCATGGGTTTCTGTTGCATCAGGTGCCTCTACTGTTGTCGATTTAAAGAATTGGAGCTTACTGTCCAATGCCTTTAAATTATCTTTCGGGGGTGGCTCATCAATCCAAAAATCTCGAAATTCAGGGAATCTCAAGCAGACCAATGAAATTGCAAACATTGCGGCAAGAATAGGGACGGCTGGGTGCAACATCATGATGGGAGGAATGAAGGATGTGAGACACACCAATAAGAGAGAATGCATGATGGTGTTAACGTTACGAGCCCCCTTTGTATAAGCGATACTTGCATCTAGCTCTTTTAAATAAGCTTTATCTGCTTCGCTTAAGTTTTTGTATTGACTGTATGCAGCACGCATTTTTTGTAGTCTTGCTATATCATAATGTGCTCTTATTGCTGCAAAAATAACCTCACAGAGTTTGACTGCAACTGTGATATATGCAGCAAGCCATGTGGTAGTGGTTGTTAATAGGAAGACAGCGATAAAACCTGCAGCTACAGATGGAAAGTCGTTGACGAGATTAAAGAGTCGGTCATCTATGTCCGCGTGTGCTTTAAAGCGAGACTTGAAGGGGATCGCTTGTTTTTCGAATGAGCGTCTGCAAAGCACTAAGCCATTAACGAGTGTGCGGGGGAGGTACATCAGAAATCCTGCAAGGGTCAAAATTGGACCGAGAAATTGTACGAATGTTTCGGTTAAAGTGTTGTTGTGACCGAAAGTTGCGGGAAACAGGATAAGGGCGAGACAAATTCGACGCACGTTTCCTATTAAAAGCCTCGTGGTATCCGAGTGATAGGTTGCTGTTTGTATAATCCCAGGCAAATTGAAAATGTCATTTGTTGGTATATCAGCAGGTGCCTTGACTAATTGTTTTAATATAGCTTTGTCTTGGCTAAATTTTGCTTTGGCTGGCATTTCATTAAGGCGCCCGTGTAATGACTCAAGTAATTCGGCCATAAAGAGTGCGGTTTGGGCGAGTTCTTCTGTTTCATAGGGGGTTGGTGCTGATTGGTTGAGGTGTGCTATAAGCTGTGCACAGAGGGCACGATATTGGACGCGCCAAAGCCAAGCATTTTCAGCAAGTTTTGAAAAATCAGCTGTTTCCCAGTTTTCTCCTGAGGAAATGACTTGCTGTATTTCAAGTTGTCTAATAATTAACGGCATTGCGCACTACCTCTTCATATAGTGAGCGTATTGTATCATTAGTGAACAGCCAAGTCACCATT
>JASBUO010000046.1 GCA_030147855.1 Gammaproteobacteria bacterium | reverse complement strand
GAGCGTATTCTTGAATATCTTGCCGTACAACAGCGTGTCAAGCGCTTAAAAGGCCCCATTCTATGTTTGGTTGGGCCTCCCGGTGTGGGTAAGACGTCGTTGGGTCAGTCAATTGCCAATGCGACAGGTCGTACATTTGTCCGTATTGCTTTAGGTGGCGTACGCGACGAGGCCGAAATTCGAGGACATCGTCGCACTTATATTGGCTCGATGCCAGGTCGAATTATTCAGAAGTTATGTAAAGCAGGGGTTAAAAATCCACTGATTATGCTTGATGAAGTCGATAAAATGGCAATGGATTTTCGAGGGGATCCGGCATCGGCATTATTGGAAGTATTAGATCCTGAGCAAAATGACACGTTTACTGATCATTATTTAGAAGTGACGTATGACTTAAGTGATGTCATGTTCATTGCAACGGCAAATTCACTCGAAATTCCAGCGCCTTTATTGGATAGAATGGAAGTGATTCGCCTGCCTGGTTATACTGATCAAGAGAAAATACATATTGCTGAGTATTATTTAATTGAAAAACAATTAAGGCTGAATGGTCTTAAAAAAGAAGAATTGAGCTTTTCATCGGATGCGATACGCGAGATTATTCACTATTACACGCGTGAGGCAGGGGTACGTAATTTAGAGCGTGAAATTGCAAGCATTTGTCGGAAAGTTGTTAAAGAAATTTTAACGCACCAGCGTATTAAAAAAGTAAAAATGTCCCCGAAGCAGGTTGAGAAGTTTTTAGGGGTTAAAAAATACCGCTATGGGCTTGCTGAGTCGCGTAATCAGGTAGGACAGGTGACAGGACTTGCATGGACGAGTGTAGGAGGTGAGCTTCTCACTATTGAAGCAACCATGATGCCTGGAAAGGGTAAGACCTTGCATACAGGGCAATTGGGTGAAGTTATGCAAGAATCTATTCATGCAGCAATGACGGTTGTGAGGAGTCGAGAGAAAGTATTGCACTTCTCAGAGACGTTTTATGAGGCACACGACTTCCATGTACATGTGCCTGAAGGGGCTACACCTAAAGATGGCCCAAGTGCAGGGATTGCCATGTGTACAGCATTGGTTTCAGTATTAACACAGATACCAGTGCGTGCAGATGTTGCAATGACTGGAGAAATTACTTTAAGAGGACAAGTACTTCCTATTGGCGGACTCAAAGAAAAATTATTAGCAGCAGATAGGGGAGGCATTAAATTTGTTCTGATTCCTTGGGAAAATAAAAAAGATTTGACGGAAATACCAGAAAATATTTTGAAAAGAATAGAGGTTCATCCAGTGAAGACGGTAGACCAGGTGTTAAAGTTTGCGCTTGAAAGAGACCCATTTAGTTCATCTTTGCCATCAAAAATCCCATCAAAAACCAAGGTGTCTAAAAAAAATTCAAAATAAAGATAAAATAATGATTTACAAGTGGCAAAATAAGGGGTATATTTTCCGTCGTTGTTGCCCAGGAATGGCGGGGCTTCGAAGATGTTTTTAGTTGACGAAGCAGTAGTAAGTTTTATAAAGTTTACTACGAGTTTGAAGGGAAACATAACTAAAGGGGAAAGCTATGAATAAGAGTGAATTGGTAGATGCCATCTCTCAGCGTTCTGGGGTTACAAAAGCTGATGCGGCTCGTGTGCTCGAGACCTTTACTGAAACCGTTACAGATGTACTGAAGGCGGGTGATCAGGTTGTACTGACAGGTTTTGGCTCGTTTTCGACAGGTGAACGTGCTGCACGTACAGGCCGTGATCCACGTACTGGGAAACCGATTCAAATTAGAGCTGCTCGTGTTGCTAAGTTTAAAGTGGGTAAATTGTTAAAAGAAGCGGTTCAAGACCGTTAAGTTTTCGGGTGCTTAGCTCAGCTGGGAGAGCATCGCCCTTACAAGGCGAGGGTCGCAGGTTCGATCCCTGCAGCACCCACCAAGAATGGGAGTGGTAGTTCAGTTGGTTAGAATACCGGCCTGTCACGCCGGGGGTCGCGGGTTCGAATCCCGTCCACTCCGCCAATATTGCGCGCCCTTGGGCGCGTTTTTTTTAATATGGAAAACTTGGCATGCTACAGAAATTAAATGAACGTATTCAGGGATTAATCGCTTGGGTAATTATTGGTGTAGTTGCTCTTACCTTTACGCTGTTTGGTGTCGACTCATATCTTCAGGCACATCATGCCTCAGCCATTGAGGTCGAAGTTGATGGCGAGTCGATTTCAAAGCAAGCATTTGAACTGCAATATCGTCGCATGCGTCAAGCGCAAGAAGCGTCAGGCATAACAGACGGCGCTGAGAAAGCATTAAAACGACAAATCCTCGATGATATGATTGCGACAAAGGTGAATACGCGCGCAGCCTATCGCTATGGATTTGCTTTTGATGCAGTACAAGCAAATGCAGCTATTTTACATATTCCAGAATTTCAAAAAGATGGTCATTTTTCTCCTGATCGTTATCAACAGGTGCTGAGCAATGCTTTGTTTACAGCACAATCGTTTCAAGAAAAAGTACGACAAGGCATGCTATTAAATCAGCAGCGGTTTGCGTTTATGGGAACAGCGTTTGCATTACCAGATGAAATGGAAAAGTTCGTTAAATTGTACGGACAGACACGTGATTATCGTTATGTGCGTATTCCATCAAATATTTTTCTTAAGGACGTGGCGATTTCAGAAGATGAAATCAAGACATATTATGAACAGCACAAAAATGAATTTTTTGCGCCAGAGGAAGTCCAGCTGGACGTGATTCGGTTATCTATGCCAACGATTCGTGAAGGCTTTAAGCCAACGGAAGTAGCGCTTAAAAATTATTATGAAAATAATCAGGGCAATTATATGGTGCCTGCAAGATGGTATGTGCGCCATGCATTGATTGAAATTGCAAAGGATGCCTCAAAAGCTGAGGGTGAGGCGGCACTCGCACGAGCAGAAGCGTTATATAAGAGCTTACAATCCGCCCCTGATGAATTTGAAAAGCGTGCAAAAGCAGCTTCGCTTGAAAAACCTGGTAGCATGCATGTAGGTGTATTGCCTTGGATTGTTGCAGGCGAGTCTGACTTAGATTCAGAGCTAATTCATTTAACGCTGCCAGGCGAGCTGTTAGGCCCTATTAAAACAGATGACGGCTATGAAATTTTTCAATTGATTGCTTATGAGCCCACAAAAGTTCAGCCTTTCGATGAGGTACGGGCAGATGTTCAAGAGCATTGGCAAGCATTACATGCACAGACAGAGTATTCGCGCTTGCTTGAAGAGTTATCTGATAGAAGTTATCAAACACCTGATTCTTTAGTGACGGTTTCTGAGAGTTTAAATTTACCACTTGAACAAACGGAACGTTTTTCAAGAGATGGTGGGCATGATGCGCTGACCTCGTCTCCCGAGGTGATTAAAGCAGCGTTCAGTCACGATGTTTTAGCACTGGGTAATAATAGTGCTCCGATTCAGTTGGATGAAGATACAGTGGTTGTTGTGCGCGTGAGAGAACATGTGAAAGCACAAGAAAGGCCACTTAGTGTTGTTGCCTCAGATATTAGAAATCGATTGCGTCATGCAAAAGCGCAAGTGAAAGCAGCACAATTAGGTGAAACGTTATTACATACGAATAGCAACCATATATTAGATGAGACACCGCTCTTAAGACACCATTTAACTTGGCAAGATGTGACACAGGCAACTCGAGATTCAAGTCTTGCACCAATTGAAGTGAATCAATTGGCGTTTACTTTATCTGATGCGAAAAGGCATGCAGGCTTAGCACTTGCAGGTGATGCTGGTTATGTTGTTGTGGAGCTTAAGCAATTGGTTGATGGCAAGATGAGCTCACTAGATACAGAGCAGCTTGCAAGCATTTCCCAGCAAATAGGTGCTAATTATGGTGCAATTGATTATGACTTGTATGTGAATCAATTGATTGAGCAGTCTAAAATTGTGCGTCATTAATAGCGTGTATTCACTTTTAAATAACCTACCAAAATCATCTACTTTAGATGTCTCGTTTTATACGAGGCATCTAGCACCATATTAAAAAACTATACAGCAACGATGCGCTCAGCAATTATGCCAAATCAGGTTTTCTTATCCAGAGCTCAGGTTAAATTTTAATTCAATTGAAACTTGTACATAGCGTTAAGGCAGTGTAGTCATGTTTGATACATGAAATAGATTAAGTAAAACTATATGAAGAAAACATTACTCATCTTAATTATATTGTTTAGTACTTCTTCCATAGCTGGAACCATGGCTGATAAACAATCAATGTCCTGGCTTTTTAATACAGGTATTGGTTATGTAAATTATGAAGATATGGTCGACGCAAATACCACTGTGCTTCGCCTTTCGGCTGCGCATGATATTTTTCACTATAACATTTATGGATCAACTGCCAGATTTGGGCTTGAAGTGGGTGCTCAAACAGGCTTAGATTCTCGACTTATGACAAGTCAAACCCTCATAAATAACTTAGGTGGTACGGCTATTCAAACGGTCATTAAACCATTTTGGGACTTACTTGGCACAATAGCATTACCTATTTTAGTACACGACTCCTTCAAATCATCCATACAAAAAATACCACAACATGAAAATTTACTAGATTCATTAACGTCATTGGAGGTTCTGGCAAAGTTTGGCTTTGCTTATCGGCAAATGCATTTTGATCGGGATACGATTAAGCCTAAATATCAAATAAGCCCAGAAGTTCAGGTAGGATTAAGTAAGGTAATATCTAAACATATGATTATTTCTTTGGTCTATCAAGGGGTTTACTCTGGTAATGTTGGTTTAATTACTAGCTCAACAAACCCGCTTTTAGCAACGGGTACTGTTAAAAATATTCCAATGCAAAATGGTGGATTATTGTTGGTTGGCTGGAAGGCTTAACCATTTTTATACGTCTGATATTGTTTCGTTCGATTAACATTTTGTCATGGTTTTGTAAAATTATTAGCGGAGTAGACAATGAAAAAAAAAGCTCTTTTTGTTGGTCTTTTAGCATTAGCAACAAGTGTATTTTCTGCCAACCCAGGCACAGTAAGTCAGGAACAATTTGTTGCCTTGGCATCACGTGTTGAGCAATTAGCGTCTCAATCTTTTTTATTATTTAATACGAATTACGCAGCGACTTCTACGTGTAGCAACACGAGTCACGCTAGTTGTTTGTTATTTATTACATCGGCTACTGTAAAAGGAAATATGAGCATTGTGAGTGGTAATCAATACAATGTTACTCCTAATCCTACCACAGGCATAGCGGCTGCAAACTCCATCTGTCAACAAGAGGGAGATAGACGCTGGGGTACTGGAAGAACATGGGCAGCCTGGATATCGGATAGTACACAAAATGCTGGGGATGCTGTATATCAATCAAATAAAGCCTATGTTAATGTTATGGGTTTGGTCGTATCTGAACCCGGAAAAATACTTTTACCTGTTTCAGATACTGGGGATCCTGTATTAGTAGACCCTACTGGAACGACTAACTCTGCTTATTGGACGGGAACGGATGTGAACGGCGTTGCATCATCTTTTACGTGTAATGATTGGTCAACTGCTTCAAGTAGTGAAGAAGGACTGAATGGATTAGGACAGACTTTACTCCGAGCTTGGTCTCAAAATTTCTCTACTACGGCATGTAATCGTACATTTAATCATTTATTATGTTTTGAAAGAGGATAAAAATTTTAACATTCGCTGCGCGCCATGGAAGGCTGAAGGCCGAGGCGCGTAGTCCGAGATAGTCTGCGATTTTTTAACCATCCCCCGTAGGGATGTTACAAATCCTTTATGCAGGCGTAGCGTTATTGGTGTATAGGTTACGTATCTCATTGATAATTAGTAACTCTACTTTATCAATGAGATACGTAACCTATACACCAATGACGCTCTTAGAAATTGTGCCAAATTAGGTGTTTCTTATCCAGAACTGAGGTTAGAAATAATAAATTTTTAGATAATTTGCCACAAAAATTTACCAAAAATTCTTGTGGGGATATAACAGCGCGGAGTGACGGATCTGGAGTGTTTCTAAAACAACCATTTGCTCTAACACCATTTAATCTAATCTTGACCAGTTGGTTGTTTTATTGTAAAATTCAGCAACATTTATCATTGTACGGAGAATGTGCTGATATTTGATAAAACAGAGAAAGACAATCGAGGCATGCACAATAATAATGTCATTTATCGTCTTGTTGGTGAACTTCTGTATCAGAAAAGTAAACTTGAAGCTGATAGCAGTGCAACCAACTTAAGTAAAAGTGAGCTAAAGGCAACTCTAAAAGAAAAGGTTGCAGCAAGCCGTTTTCAAAAGGATCTCCGTAGTTTAGGAGGAGTCGACTCATCCACTTTTAACGAATTGTTGGATGCATTTGTTGATGCGTTGCCTAAGAAAGAAATTCCCAGACAGATCCCCCCCATTCATTCAACTGTTATATCAGCTTCACCGCTTGAACAACCAACGGTTATACACAGAACCATTGACCATTACGAGACAGTTGATGTACATTGTCATCGGTGCCGTCATTCTTGTTGTACGTGTTCTCATGCAAGCGATTCATTTTGGTTTTGGATGTACTTATTCAACTCAGGTGGCGGTCGCACAACAGTTGTACATACGAATCAAAAAAAGGAAACGACTGGCGATGTGCTATTTGGTTTGGTTGCGTTGCTTGCGGTAATCATGATGATTGCTTCAGCCGTGATTGCTGCCATTTATTTATTTGGACAAATCGCAGATATTATCGAGCGTATTAGACACAATGAAGGGATTTCTTACGCTTTACTGTCTTTAACCCTGTTAACTGCATCAGCAACAGGTTCTTTCTTGGGCGCTACTTTAAGTGTGCCTTTAATTTTACTTGCAGCAGGCGCTGGTAATCCTGTGGGATGGAGTATTTTCGGTATTATTTGTTTGGGGATGGTGTTCACCTCACTTGCACATGCGTTTCTGTTATATGTCCCGGCGTTTGCATCCGAAAAAAGTTTCCAAGACAAGTTTGGTGATAATAGTTTTGTGAATAAAGATTATGGCCGCGTACAACTCACAGCAAAAGAAGAAAAGAATTTATGCGACAACGAAGGATTAGATCCACTCAAAGTACGCCTTGCCATTGCACTTTTAAGGCATGAGCTGGGGGCTGGCGCGGTACCTAATAAATATGGGAACCACGCATTCTTCAATCAGTCTTGTCGTACTAAAGAGCAGCAAAGGTGTTTAGACATTATTCGAGTGTTAAGAACAGGGCATCTGGATGATCAGGAATTTTCGCATGGTAAAATTAAAATAGGGAACATGACAATCAATATGTGTTTGACGTCGTCCCTAAAAACTCAAAAAGACGAGCCTACAGAAGAAATACCACATTATGGGGAAGAGAGAGGTGTTTCAAGAGGGCACTTTTATCAATCAGGGTATTTAAAGCCAGGCAGCAACATATCAGAACCCACAGTAGCTGCTAGGTCTTTTGATGATGCTGGAGAATTTTTGCCAAAGGTGTCAGTTTAGTACTAGGAGGGTATCTAGTTTAGGCGATGCATAATCTTAGCGTATCTTAACAGGGCATATTTGAAAGATCTTCCCTTCTCAAGTGACACTTGGGAAGGGAGCTGGGCATTTGTATTTCAGGCTTCGTCTAAGTTACAACCAGATACAGCGTGATAACCAGCATCAACATGCATCACTTCGCCTGTTACGCCTGAAGCCATACTAGAGCATAAAAAGGCAGCAGCGTTACCGACTTCATCTGCCGTAATATTACGCTGCAACGGTGCAACGCCTGAATAAGCATTTTGAATTTTTCTAAAGTCTTTAATCCCCGCAGCAGCAAGTGTTTTAATAGGGCCTGCAGAAATGGCATTTGCACGTAGGCCACGTGGTCCAAGGCTTGCAGCCAAATAGCGAACAGTCGCTTCAAGACTTGCCTTAGCAACTCCCATGACGTTGTAATTAGGTACGGCTTTCTCTGCACCAAAATAGCTTAAGGTTAATACGGAGCCTTCCGTGCCTTCCATTAAGGGAAGGAAAGCTTTGGTTAAACCAATTAAACTGTAAACACTGATATCGTGTGCAATTTGAAAGCCTTCACGATTTGCGTTAGTAACAAAGTCACCACCAATTTGGTCTGCTGGCGCGAATGCAACTGAGTGAACTAGAGTGTCTACTTTATCCCAGTATTTCCCGATTTCTGCTGCAGCATGTGTAATAGCATCATCATGAGCAACATCGCAAGGAAAGGTAAGGTCTGAGCCAAACTCTGCTGCCATTTTTTGAACACGTGACTGTAGTTTTTCATTTTGATAAGTAAAAGCCAGTGAAGCACCTTGGGCGTGAAATGCCTTGGCTATACCATAAGCAATTGAACGGTTACTTGCGAGCCCAACGATGAGCGCTTTTTTTCCTGTTAAAATGCCCACATACTTCTCCTTAACTTAAATGCGGTTTTATTAGTTTAATAATTCTCGAATCTTTGCTTGAATCGTATCGATAGCAATATGATTTTCACCACCACGTGGCACAATTAAATCAGCATGACGGCTTGATGGTTCAATAAATTGCAAATACATAGGGCGCACCGTGGTTTCGTATTGATGCAATACAGATTCAACTGAACGATGTCGTTCCACAACATCGCGTTTAAGTCGTCGTATTAAACAGACATCCAGTGGTGCTGACATAAAAATACGAATGTCCATGAGGTCGCGCAGGGTTTCTTCACTGAACAATAAAATACCTTCAACAATAATAATGGAATGTCCGCCAACTGTACGTGTTTCTGGCAGTCGAAGGTGTTTTGAGTGTGAATAGATAGGAATTTCAACCGAGCGCCCTTTTTGTAATTGCCTGATGTGCTCCGCGAGCAATGCATGATCAAATGCATCGGGGTGGTCGTAATTAATTTTCTCACGCGCCTCAAACGGTAGGTGACTATTGTCTTTGTAATAAGAGTCTTCAGAAATAATAACGACCTGGTCTGAGCCAAGTCCGTTTACGATAGTATTAGCGAGTAAACTTTTACCTGAAGCAGATGGGCCTGCAATGCCTAAAATAATCGTTTCTTTGGTCATGGACTTGGGTTAAATTCTGTTAAAAATTTTGCCCAGATAGTACGAGGTTTTCACCAAAAAAACAAGAGTAGCCCTCTAAAATAGTTGATTTCTTTAAGGCTATGCTGTTTAATGCCAACCCAACTTTATACAGTAGAGTTGGCATGATAGAAATTAGGGACTGTTGGTATTTCCCTTTACTACTGACGTGCTGCGGCTTGAGCGCAGCATCCAGTGGTCTTGATGCTTTTTTGTTTGGATACCGCGTATAAAGCGCGGTACGAAGAGATGAAAAAAGTGATTTCGGAGCCTTTCAACTAATTGTCAACACGCCCTCACAAAGATTTTGTAACTAGAGTCAAGGATTGTCCAGTTAGTAAGTAGGATAAACGTGTATATAATGCGAACAGGGCTTATAACTTTTTATAATGATAGATTCTGAAACGAGGTGAAGCATGGCTGTTAGTACTACTTTTTTTGAGCAATTGAATGTGCGACTTGACGAGTCGAAGCAGGAGCGGGAACGTACGGCAACGTACTTATATAATCACTGTGCTGAGCCGACTAAGCCATTGCGTGTCGATAAGTCACACTGGCTTGAGCCTTGGAAACGTCATAACTTTACAGGATTTAAACGCTACAGTGATTTTTCAGACGATGCAGCGAGTTTAATTATTAAGCCATATATTTTTTCGGCTTTGGCAGTGTATGAGGCACAAAAATTCTTTTTGTGTTTTCCAGCGGCTGCAGCGCAAGTCGTGAAGCTATCCCCAACGGGTTTTGCAAATAAGCTGATTGATATGCTTGAAGCGGTTGCGGTCGGTGTATTTTGCTTTGCGATGGCAACCATTGAGTTTTATTTACAAGCGGCCTCTCTTGTAATGCGACTCGCAATTACAGGGCTTAATTTTATAGGGCTTGAGCCACCACTACCTCAAAATCCTGATATGACAGATGCTGAGCATGTTTTGACTCTCTAAGCTGTTATCTTTCTAACCTTCTAAGCAATACATAAACTGCGCCATGCCCGCCATCATGTGGGCATGCGCTATGAAAAGCAAGGACTTCAGGTAGTTGTTTTAGCCAGTGATTAACGTGATTCTTAAGGATAGGGGGTTCGTTAAAGCGTCCTCCTTTACCATGAATCACCAAAACGCATCGCATGCCTTCTCTATATGAGTCGTGAATAAACTGTACTAATGTATCTCCTGCTTTATCTAAGTAAATACCGTGTAAATCAAGGGTTGCCTGAGGGCGGATGTTGCCTTGTTTTAGGGCTTTAAACTGTTTAGGCTGTAAGCGTGTTTTACCAAAACCGAGACAAGTATGGGCGTGTACTTCTGAGGTATTCCATGGGTTGCTCAGAGACGTGTGTATAGGCTTTGGAGAAAAAAGAGGCTGTTTTTTTCGGGGAGGTATTACCGGGGCTGGCTTTTTTTGCGTGTGTCTTTTGTTCGAGGTGCGCAAGGGTGTTACGTTTTCCATAGCTTTTTTAAACAACGACGCGTCATCTGAATCCATACGTCTACCTATGTGTGGTTTGTTTGCGTATAATAAACCATTTGGGAGCAAATAGGTGAAATCTTACCTCGAAGCCACGGCGTCTTTTGAAACCATTATTGATTTTCTGCGATTTGGGTTGTCTGAGGCGAATAAAGCCCCTTTATACTATGGACATGGCACAGACAATGCCTGGGATGATGTGTTGGCATTGATACTTGGGAGTTTGTCCCTGCCGCATGATCTTGCTCCAGGCTTATTGAATGCACGACTCACGCTTCTTGAAAGGGAGCATCTTGCAAAGCAACTTGAACGTCGAATGCGTGAGCATGTGCCTGTACCTTACCTAACCAATACCGCATATTTTTTGAATATGCCGTTTTATGTAGATGAGCGAGTTTTAATTCCGCGTTCTCCCTTGGCAGAATGTATCGCGATGCAGTTTTCCCCCTGGATTGAAGCGCATCGTGTGCAACGCATCTTAGATTTAGGAACAGGCAGCGGCTGTATTGCAATTGCGTGCTGTCATGCATTTCCTGATGCTCTGGTTGACGCGGTGGATGTATCGCGTGAAGCATTGGAAGTTGCTCAAATGAATCGTGTGGAGCACGGTGTGGAAGAGCAGTTGCACTTGCTTCAGTCTGACTGTTTTGATGCATTGCCACATGCAACTTACGACCTAATTATTAGCAATCCGCCTTATGTCGGGCTTGATGAGATGAAAGCCTTGCCTAAAGAGTACCAGCATGAACCAACACTTGCGTTATGTGCTGATAACAATGGACTTGCGATTGTTGAAAAAATGCTTTCTTCAGCCTCAAATTATCTGAGTCCGGAAGGTATTTTGGTGATGGAGGTTGGAAATAGCGAGGCAGCCCTGATAGAAGCCTATCCAGACGTACCCTTTACTTGGCTCGAATTTGAGATGGGAGGAAGTGGTGTGTTTTTACTCACAGCAGAACAACTTAACGAATATTTTAAAGTATGAGTGGAAATACATTTGGAACACTTTTTAAAGTCACGACGTTTGGGGAAAGCCATGGTCCCGTTATTGGCTGTGTCGTAGATGGCTGCCCTGCAGGGTTTGCACTGAATGAATCACTGATTCAGCCTTTTTTAGATGAGCGCCGCCCCGGGCAGTCGAAGTATACTAGTCAGCGCCGAGAGCTTGATCACGTTAAGATTTTATCTGGTGTATTTGAGGGGCTGACAACGGGCGCACCTTTGATGCTTTTAATTCAAAATACTAACCAACGCACATCTGACTATGAGGCGGTTCGAGATGTATTTCGTCCAGGACATGCTGACTTTACCTACTATCATAAATATGGACATCGTGATTACCGCGGTGGGGGGCGCGCATCTGCGCGCGAAACAGCTGCACGTGTAGCGGCCGGTGCGGTTGCGTTACTGTATTTAAAGCAACATTATGATATCGAAATTATTGGGTATTTAGAACAAGTGGGCGATGAGGTATTAGCGTTTGAATCAGAAAGTTATATTCATCAGAACCCTTTTTTTTGTCCTAATTTAAAACAAGTTCCCGTACTTGAAGCACAAATTGATGCATTGCGTCGTGAAGGCGATTCAATTGGTGCCCGTGTTGGTATGGTTGCAAAAGCGGTGCCTGTGGGGCTTGGTGAGCCTGTATTTGATAGGTTAGATGCAGCACTAGCACATGCAATGATGTCGATTAATGCAGTAAAAGGCGTTGAAATAGGGGCAGGTTTTGATACTGTGACACAGCGCGGTAGTGTACATCGTGACGAAATGCGTGCATCTGGTTTTTTGAGTAACCATGCAGGTGGAATACTGGGCGGGATTAGTACAGGGCAAGAAATTAAGCTTAGTTTGGCTGTTAAACCAACTTCAAGTTTGGTGACGCCTGCAAAGAGTTTGAGTGTGTTTGGAGACGAAGTGGATGTTGTGACAAAGGGGCGACATGATCCATGTGTCGGTATTCGTGCAGTGCCCGTTGCTCGCGCCATGATGGCATTGGTATTGATGGATTATATGCTGCGTTACGAAGCGTATAATACTTGCCATAATATAAGTAAGAGTCAGTAAAAATGATGAGAGTGTGATGAGAAAATTAAATGTAGCAATTGTTGGGGCAACAGGTGTTGTGGGTGAAACATTACTAAATGTGTTGGATGAGCGAAAGTTTCCGGTTGCTGAGTTATATCCTTTAGCGAGTGCGCGTTCAGCAGGCAAAACAGTTTACTTTGGAAAGCGCACGCTAGATGTTGAGGATGTGGCAACGTTTGACTTTAGAGATGTTGATATTGCTTTTTTCTCAGCAGGAGGCGCGGTTTCAAAGCAATATGCACCAGAAGCTGCTGCAGCGGGTTGTGTTGTTATTGATAATACCTCGTGTTTTCGTTACGACAATGACGTGCCACTAGTGGTGCCTGAAGTGAATTCTGAGCGCATTGCCGATTATAAAAAACGAGGGATTATTGCAAACCCTAATTGCTCAACGATTCAAATGATGGTGGCGCTGAAACCCTTGTATGATGCAGTTGGTATCACACGTGTGAATGTTGCAACGTATCAGTCGGTGTCAGGTACGGGTAAAAGCGCTATTGATGAGTTGATTGGCCAGGTGGGCGAGCTTTTGAATGGTCGCTCGGTGAAAAAACCAAAAGCTTATCCAGAACAAATAGCGTTTAATGCATTACCACATATCGATGAGTTTGAAGACAATGGTTATACGCGAGAAGAAATGAAAATGGTGTGGGAAACCCAAAAAATTCTTGAAGATGATAACATTCAAGTGAATCCAACGGCGGTTCGTGTGCCGGTGATTTATGGACACTCAGAAGCCATTCATCTTGAATTAAAAAAACCGCTAACTGCCGAAAAAGCGCGGGCATTACTTAAGAAGGCGCCTGGTGTGAAAGTAGTTGATCATACGCCAAGCAAAAAACAGTATCCAACGGTTATTTCACATGCCACAGGGGTGGATGATGTATTTGTGGGGCGTATTCGAGAAGATATTTCAAACCCCTTAGGGCTCAATCTTTGGGTCGTTGCTGATAATGTCCGAAAAGGTGCGGCAAGCAATGCTGTGCAAATTGCAGAACTTCTGCAGCGTGATTATTTATGATTTATACTCATAGGTATTATGGCTAATAGATTGAAGCGTTTTTTGCGTGGCACCGATGACGAGGCGTTAAAAAAGAAACGGTTACTGCGTAAAAACGAAAAAAATACGGATGACGAAGGCGACGGGGGCTCTGGGCGAGGCGGTCGAAAACCGCCGTGGGAGAGCTATCTTGGTGAGGATACCCCAGAACGTGAAAATGCACGACGAAAAATAGAAATTACAGGACTCATTGCAGCAACAGGCCTTGCCTCTGAGGGGCGTCGTGATAGAGACGCGCCGCGCAAAGACGTAGGTTATGATGAGGGTTTAGAGGGGGCGCCTGAGCATCCTATTTTGGGAGATAAGCAGCAGTATGATGGGCTTGAACCAGATGTGAATCCATTGCCTGACTTAACGTCTCCTGAGGGGCGAGAAGAATATCAATTAGAGCAGCAGCTAAAGATGCAGAAGCGACAAGAGTTGCAAGATAGATTGACAAACAAACCCGAGTTTAAACCGCCAGGCCTATAGTGGAGGAGTAATGCATGACCCTTGCAAATGATATTCTCCGAGGTCAAATGCCCAATTTTGATGCTTATCTTCGTGAAGGTGAATCACTGGATGATATGGATGAGTATGGTTTTACGCCATTGATTGAGGCCGTGATTGCAAAGCAGCCAGCCATTGCTAAAGAGTTATTAGCGCGTGGTGCAAACATTAATGAGCAGGATGTTAGTAAACGAACGGCATTACATTGGGCTGTTGATAATGACGATGTACAATTTTCAAAAGCACTGCTTGCTGCAGGCGCAAATCCTAATGCATTTACGCGGGCAGGGCTTTCGGTGCTGGTTTATCCCGTATTGCGTGGTCAGCACGATATTAAGCACTTACTGTATCAATATGGTGGAAAGCTTGATTTCGCACTAGACTTTATTGCAGCAAAATTGCTGGGGCATCGTTTTGAGCTGAAGGGTGATGTTGATATTCTAACGGCAGACAATAAATTTATTGAAGTCAATTATGAAGGGTTCATTTTAGAGTTTACGGTTGCCATTATTCGTGATTCACTCATGCGTTTTACTAGCAGCTATTCTACAAGACACTTGCGCCGCTATTTTGGTTTATTGTATGGAGTGATTGATGCGTTTGAAGTAGCCGACGAGCTTTTACAGTTGCAGCGACAATCGTCTTTGAGTGAACAACATCGCGCGCGTATTGCTGAACTGATTCAAGCCCCTCTTTTAATTTTACCTGCAGCGAGTCGTGGACATGCTTTTTGTTTTGTACGGCATGGTGAGTGGTGGGCTAAAATTGATAGGGGTGAAAATAGTTTGAAAGAAGGAACCGTCAATATTTATCGAATGAGGTGCCCGGATGCGTTAACGCCTCAGTTTGTACATAATTTTTTATACACGCGTCAACCAAGACAATTTTTTCACCAAAAAATTAATCAGTTATTAGGGCTTGAGCCGGTTTTAAAGATGCCATTATCACCGCAGATTACAGGGAATTGCTCATGGGCGAATGTACAAGGGGTTGTGCCTGTGGCCTATGCGCTGCAGCAACTCGGTGTATCTCACCCTTTTTCAGAAGAAGATGCCATGATGATTTACCATGCATGGGCTGCGTGGGATAAAGATAGAACCATCGATGAATGTATTCAGCGGTTTTATTTAGCAGAGAAGGCAAGGCGCGCAAGTATTGCACAAATGTTGGGAGCTGTACTATTTCAAACTTGTGATGCATCTTTGCCACATCACTTGGTGCGAGCTGAGAAAATTTTGACAATTTTGGCTTTGCCAGAATATAAGTACATTTTAGATAGCTATCTGCAAATTTATTGTGTTGATACGCTTACCAAAAAAGGGAATAATTTATTAAAAATTTTGGATGACTGTGGTATTAATCCAAATATTGGGATAACTCCTATCGCAACACCGCTTAATAATACGGGCGATCAAAGAACATAAGTGTTTCTATTCAGTTTTTAACTCAGCGAATAAGGCAAAAAATGGTATACCCAAAAATTGTTAAATTATTGTCTCATATGAGTCATGTATCTACACCTGAAACACAAGAGCAGGCCATTGCATTATTGAGGCAATATCCAGCTGTAGTGCATGAAGTTGAGTCATCGGGAAGAACACTTTTATTTTGGGCTTCGCTATATAATAAATTAGCGGTTGTGCATTATTTGCTGGAACAGCGAGTTGATTTAGACAGAGTGGTGTATGCGCCTGCTCGCTATTATCGTCGGATACATGGGAAAACACCAATACACATTGCCTATGATAAAGGGCATTACGATGTTGTGGAGGCCTTATTAGATGCAGGTGCTCAGGATATAGCTTTTTCCGGCGGGAGGCTTTTGGGCCATCATAGCGGTAAACCCCTATATCAAGAGAAGGACTGTTATTTGATTCATAGGGCGGCTAGAGATGGACAGTTATGGCTCATGGAGCGCTTATTATCATTGTACCCTCATTTATTAGAGCAAAAAAATGGCAAAGGAGAAACACCTTTGCTCGTGGCTGTGCAACATGCATTTGCTGCAGGTGTCAATTATCTGGCTTCAAAAGGTGCTTCTTTAGATGTGACAATACAAACAAGCGACGTTGAGTATCAAAAACCAGTATTGCACTGGGCTTGTCAGCCGGGTTGGTATCAGGTTGCTATGGTTTTAATAAACTGGGGCGCTAAAGATACGTTATTCAATGGTGGGTATGCATTTCACCAATTAATTTTGGACAATCAAATCAAACTTGTGCAAGCGCTATATGAGCGGCAACCTGGGTTACTATATGCATGTGTTCGAAACGGACAATTGCCTATTACACTTGCTAAGGAGAGCAATTGCTTTGAAATTGCGGCATTTCTTGATGCTAAAATGAGAGAGAATAATAGTACTTTAAGCATGATACTTCGCCCAAGTAGCGTGCTGCAGGCAGAATTAAAAGTGTCAGCTAATAATGTGAACACACAGGACGCAGATGGCATGACGCCATTAATGCGGGCGGTGTGTGCAGGAAATATTATAAAAGTCAGCAAGATTTTGGCCATTCATACAATTGATCTTGAAATAAAAGTGGACAGGCCTCGTACTTACAAGCATGGCAAGACGGCTTTACAGTTAGCATATGAGAGACAGCATACGATTATCGTTTGTTTACTGCTTGATGCAGGAGCGAAACTTAGACGGGGAATTCGCATCATGGATGTGTTACCTATTGCCGCAAAAATGGCTGAAATCAAAACGGTTGAGCGTTTGATGGACGATTATACATTTAGTGCTCATGAGCGTGAAGAGTGCCTGAAAATTTTAGAACGACGAGAGGAGTTTCTGACAGAGAATCGTATGTGTGTTGCGGCAAGAAATGGTTATAACCATGTACTTCAATACTTGATTGTGAGTCGGCAATCCGTTAATACACCTTTTTATGCTCCAGGTGAAGCGTTTCATGGCAAAACCCCATTAGACTTTGCGCGTGAGGCAGGTCATGTTGAGGCGGAGCATATATTACAAGCAGCAGGTGCAAGAACGTCTATATCTTCGAAGCAACAAGAATGTTTGCGCACATTATCAATGTTTTCTTTTCAAAAACCGAATATGCCTCAGGAAAGATTGGGCGTGTCTGATAAAGAGATGGCTGAAAGTGCATTTGGACAGGGCACCCATACAGCACAACGTATGTTGCTATTGTGAATCTCTCCTATACTAGAAAGAGATAGATTTTATACATGTAGGATTATGAAAGGGCCCGGTAAACTTCAAAAGCTTGTACCGCTTGTGCCGTTTGTGGTGTCTGTTATTTTGATGACGGTCGCACTTTGGGTGGTACTGTCGCCCTCTCAGCCTGGAACAGCTAAAGCCACTATAAAAGGGGTGCTCACTCGGCTTGATTATATTCGTTATGATACGAAGGCACGTTGGTATGCTAACCAGGCCTCGGAAAAAAGTCCAGTCGTAATAGTCGATATTGATGATAAAAGCATATTTCAGGAGGGAGTGTGGCCGTGGCGTTATGAAAAGATAATTGTGCTACTTAAACGTTTATATAGGCAGGATGTGTCAGCGATTGTGTTTGGTAGTATTTTAGGCCAGGAAGAGAAAAATATTATAAAGTACTTGGAAGAAAAGTTAGCACAGGAGAAAGTTAGCCGTACTTCCTTGAATGAACAGTTAAAGCAGTTAGAATTACCTTTTGATGAAAACCGTCGGCTTGTCGAATATATATCGGAAAGGCCAAATATTATTTTACCTTTTCTTTTAAGTCGTATGTCTTATATGCATGGTGTATTACCCCCACCCTTTATGATGTCAAGTGATGGGGTACTCAAAACCAGTAGTATATTAGATTTTCCGGGCTACATTACTAACTTTGAGGCTCTGCAACGTGCTGTAACGCATACAGGGTTTATCCTCGAGCAAGGGGATGGGGATGGTATTACACGACAACAATTACTTGTAGCACGTCATGATAATCAAGTGTATTTATCACTGCCCTTGGCTGTTGCAAGTAGTTTGTATCCCGAGAAAAAATTGCGTATTGACACAGTTAATTGGCTTGGCTCACAACATATTGTATCGATTCAGTTTGGAGATAAAAAGATCCCAACGGATGGAAGTGCAAGCATATGGATTCCAGGATATAAAAGCGATGTGAATATTCGACATATATCAGCAGTTGATGTTTTGAATGGCAAGGTGAATAAAGGAGCTTTAAAGTCTGCTATTGTTTTTTTGGGATCAACCATATCAGGGCTACAAGACCTAGATAACATGCAGCATGTCATGGCACCCTTATCAAATATCGAAGTGCAGGCAACAACTCTTGATGCCATTTTAAATCAAAAATCTCTGTATACGCCTTACTGGAGTAAGACCTTTGAAGTGATTGCTGTTTTATGTGTGGGAACTATAACGGGTTTAGTATTTTCATTTTTTAACGTTGGAATGGCAATTTTAGCCGCTTTCTTATTACAGCTTACATTGCTTGTTATTAATGTGTCATTTTTTTTAAAGTATGGGATTGTTTTTTCATTGGCTGTGCCTTTATTACTGGGGGCGTTAGTAATTGTGATTAGTTCAGCACTTGCCTTTCTTTTTGAGCGTGGAAGAAAGGCGTATTTACGGCAAGCTTTTGCTCAATATGTACCTCCAGAGTATTTGAAGTTATTAATGGACAATCCAGATGCATATGGGTTTGAAGGAAAATCGGCTGAGTTGACGGTTTTATTCGCTGATATACATCACTTTACAACGATTTCAGAGCATTTAAGCGCATCGGACGTTAAAAAAATGTTGAATAAATTTTTTACACCTATGACGCAGGTTATATTAAGGCATGGCGGTACAGTCGATAAGTATGTGGGAGATATGATTATGGCATTCTGGGGAGCGCCAATTGAAAATGCTCTACATGCAGAAGCAGCAATTAATGCGTCACTTGAGATGCTGGATAAAACAGCTGCCTTACAAGAAAGTTTTCGTGAGGCAAAGTTACCCGAGATAACGCTTGGGATTGGTTTGAACACAGGTTTGATGAATGTGGGGGATATGGGCTCTAAATTTAGACGTGCATATACGGTGATTGGCGATGCAGTGAATTTAGCTTCAAGACTTCAAAGTGCGACAACCTATTATGACATTCGGTTATTAGTGGGGCATGCAACGCAGGCGAATCAAACCCAGTTTATATTTCGCTTGGTTGATATGGTCAAATTTAAAGGAAAACATGATGCAGAAAAAATTTACCAAGTTATATGTAGAAAAACAGACTTAACAGCTGAGTTATCCAATGAGTTAGTCGCACATGAAAAAGCGTTAGCAGCTTATTTTGTAAAAGACTTTGCATTGGCATTTACTTTGTTTGAAGCATTAACAATGCGTTATCCCAATACAAAGCTGTATGCTGTATTTTTAGCGCGTATAGCGCAATTTAAGCAGCATCCCCCAAGCCCAGATTGGGATGGCGTCTACGTGTTTAATGAGAAGTAGATGTAGAAGCTGCTAAATATAATGTGAGTTCTAAATATGTTGCAATTGTGGTTAAATATAAAAAGATTGACCACGTACGACGAAGCCCTTAAAGCCGTCTTTTTCTGCATCTGGTAGGGGTTCATTACCGTAGTCATAGAGCCACATTTTGCGTTTAATATTTGTATCTAGGGTATTGAGTTTGGTATATGTTGCATGTTGACCACTTTCAAAAGATTGCACTTCACAGTCGTGAAAGATGAGGTCGGATATTTGATAAATGGGCATAAGCTCATTAGGTGTAAAGCGTGTGTCTGTCGATATAAATACTTTTTTTTCTGAGCCTGTAATGAGTAGGCCGAAGCAAGGCAAGGGTTTATGATGGCTCATACTATGAGTCACTTGAATCAGCTGAAACCTATACTTCTCCCAGATAAACATATTATCGTGTATAGATTGAACCTCAAAGAAGCTCTCTAAGCTTGCGACTTCTGTCTCTAGTGAAGCCATGCTACCCGAGAGCACATGCTCCCAGAGCGTTGTTTGCAAGCTTGGGCTTATGTAAAGCTTAGGCCTTTTTCCATCGACAAATCGGCTTGAGAAACCGAGCCATTCAAGTCCACCAACGTGGTCGGCGTGTAAATGACTGATGTATACGGCATCAATATCGGTGTGGCTCATACCTTGTTTAAACAACGCATGCCTAATGTCAGAGCCGCAGTCAATCAATAGGTGATGGCCTGAAGTGCTTTCTAGCACCATGTTGGATTGGTAACAGTGATGTCCGGTTACCAAAGCAGAGGAGACACCAAGAAACGTTAGTTTCATTTACGGTCCTTTGTAAAGTTGACACACTAAGGGAGTAATGACTACTTTTTAAATAGGGCACACACCAATGATAGATATTGTCTATGACTAAATCAACTGAAGGAGTTACGAATGATCAAGTGGTCTCGTTCTTATCTAAGATTGACTTATTTTCTGGCTTATCAATAGATGTTATTCAAGAAATCTCAGAAGCCTTTGAGCTGCTTTATTTCAAAGGAAACACCATGTTGATAAAGCAAGATGACATTTCGGACGCTATGTATGTTTTGATGTTTGGTTTTTTGCGAGCGATTAAAAAAGAGATCGGGGGCGGGCAGAAGGTCATTGGTGAGTTAGGGGCCGGCAGCGTTGTAGGTGAAATTGGATGCTTGTTTAATGAGCCGAGAACAGCTTCTGTTTACACGATAAGAGATAGCGTTTTACTCAAAATGACCCGAGATACATTTGATATGTTACTTGAGAAATATCCGCGAATCATGATGGGTATTGTAAGTCAAAGTGTTAAGCGGTTGGTAAACCCTGAAAAATATAGTCCGAAAAAAGATGTGTCTTGTTTTTGTTTGATACCTGCAGGAAACTACGCTGAAATAGAACATTTTGGTCAGGCGTTTGTTGAGCACTTATCAAAGTATGGCAATACCTTATTACTGACTTACGATACGCTAAAAAAAATGCATGGTGGGCATTTAGATCCGGCACTGCTTGAAAATGGTGAGGTATTTTCGTGGTTTCAAACATTAGAGTTAGAATATCGATTTCTTGTATATGTTGCAACGGAAAAGGGTCCATGGTCAAAGCGATGTATTCGCCAAGCTGATAAAATTTTGTTAGTGGGACAATATGGTGATAACCCAGCACTTGGGAAAATAGAGCACATTTTATTTACGCATCAAAAAAAGACAACACCAACTACAGAGCTGATCTTACTGTTTGAAGATGCTAGCAAAGCGCCGACTGAAACCTGCCGGTGGCTCGGTGCTCGTGGTATGATAACGCACTATAAAATACGGCAGTCTCATGTAAAAGATTTTGAGCGTTTAATTCGATTGATTACTGGCAATGCGCTTGGCATCGTATTTTCCGGTGGCGCTTCTTACGCACTCGCGCATGTAGGGGTTATTCGAGCCCTGGCAGAAGCCAATGTTTCGCTTGATTATATTGCTGGCACGAGTATGGGTGCCGTGATTGGGGGTGGGCTCGCAAAAGAGTATGACTATCAAATGATGACGGACATGTTAGTTGAACTGCTCGCAAAATTTCAGAAGGGACTTGATTACACGTTCCCTATTGTAGCGCTGTTGAGAGCAAAAGTATTGGATAACTTGTTGCGTTTATCATTTGGTGATGAAACAAATATAGAAGATTTATGGCAAAAGTATTTTTGTGTTTCAACAAATATTGTAAAAAATAAATTACAGGTACATGAAAATGGCTTGCTATGGCGTGCTGTGCGTTCGAGTATTTCTCTACCTGGTATTCTTCCTGCTGTGTTTGATGAGCATCAGCAAATATTTGTAGATGGAGGTATTTTAAATAATTTACCAGTCGATGCAATGAAAGAGAGGCTTCAGGGCGGTAAAGTACTTGCAAGCTCTATTGTTCGCCGGAACGATGCGCCATCGACATTGAGTTATGAGGAATATACTGCTTCTGGTTGGCACTTGTTATTTAAGTATTTCCTATTACCGAAACTGCATAAAAGGACTGAAGAGCGCAAGAAAAATTTTGTCACCATTGCATCTATTATTCAAGATTCAATGATTGTTGGAAGTAACAATCACCAAGAAGCGATGATGAAGCAAGCTGACTATAACGTGATTATGGACTTGAATGAGTTTAGTATTTTGAGCTTCTCAACGATTCAAGAGATTATTGACTCTGGCTACCAGCAGGCGCTTAGTGCTTTAGAAACCATAGATTTGTCGGCTTATAAGACAGGATCGTGAAATAATCAGAGTTACAAACCATTTGCATTAGGTATATATACACCGGCCTCTTCGGGGCGTGCAACTGCCCTGCTGTAAGATGAAAAGTAATAGGATTAACAGGTTCACCACAGATAGCGTGCATCTTCATATTTAACCTCGCTTTTGCTTTGGCCAATGGTGCTCTATATCTTCCTATACCACCCAGAAAATCCGAGTGATATAGGCGCTAGCGGACTGTGTATTCAGGTTTGACTGATGACAGTCCCTAGTCTGAGGTTTGGTTCTCAGTCTGCTTTTTTGAACGAGCCGTACCCTGGTTACTACGTGGCTTTCGATGATTTGACTGTGTGTTTGGTTGCTTGTTTCCTGAGGGCTGTTTTCGTGTGTTTGAACGTGACGATGTGTTTTGGCGTCTATGTTGTGAATTAGAAGACGTTCGTTTTTTAGAGGCTGCATGACGTCTATTTTGCGAGTGCTTAGAAGGCTCTTCAGCTGGAGACGACGCATCGGTTGCCCCAAAAACAGAGCGCCATAAGCGCTTTAAAACACTCACCTCATCTGGTTGTAGCGCTGTTTGACTATAAGCTTTAACTGCTGGCTCATCTGCTTGTGGTATGGCTTTGTTACGCACAGGCTCAATGGTTGGTGGTGCCGCGAGCGCGTAGCTTGGTTTTTTACTTTTATTGCCATCTTCTTTGATACAGGTAATTTGGTATTGTGGTGATTGCATATATGGATTAGCAACCATTACAACGTGCGTTTGATGCCGCTTCTCAATCGCTGTAATAGCAGGACGTTTTTCGTTCATGAGATAGGTTGCCATTTCAACGGGTAATTGCACCTGAATCTCGGCAACTTTTGTTTTAAGAGCCTCTTCTTCAATGAGGCGAATAATCAATAACCCATGAGATTGCAGACTACGAACATGGCCTTGGCCTTCACAGCGTGGACAGGTTTCTTGTGCATTTTCACCTAGCGATAAGCGTAGGCGTTGACGAGACATTTCAAGTAACCCAAAGCGTGAAATACGGCCCACTTGAATACGAGCACGGTCAGCTTTGAGCGCTTCTTTAAGACGGTTTTCGACATCGCGTTGGTTTTTAGTACTGCTCATATCAATGAAGTCAATGACAACTAATCCGCCTAGGTCGCGCAAGCGAAGCTGGCGCGCAATTTCATCTGCTGCTTCAAGGTTTGTGTTAAAGGCAGTCGACTCAATGTCTGCACCACCGGTTGCTTTGGCTGAGTTAATATCGATAGATACCAAAGCTTCGGTTGGATCAATGACCAGTGCCCCTCCTGAGGGTAATATAACTTGGCGCTGATGGGCTGTCTCAATTTGGCCTTCAATTTGATACAGGCTAAACAAAGGTGTTGGGCTATTGTAGAGCTTTAAGTGGGGCAAAAACTCAGGTTTTACTTGCGAAATATATTGCTTAGCTTTGATGTATGCTGTGGTTTCATCGATGATGATTTCATCAATAGATTGGCGCAAGTTATCGCGAATGGCACGTGTAATGACATCTCCTTCTTGATGAATCAAGCAGGGAGCGAGCTCGTTGAGCTGTGCTTTGCGGATAGCGTGCCATTGAGTACACAGCATATCGAGGTCAGCTTGTAATTCTTTTTGACTTTTTCCAACGCCTGCTGTACGAATAATAACACCCATATTTTCGTCAATGGTAAGAGACTGTAGTGTTTCTTTGAGTTCGTCGCGCTCTTCACCTTCTATGCGTCTTGAAATACCACCTGAGTGCGGGCTATTCGGCATTAAAACAAGGTATGAGCCCGCGAGTGTAATGAATGTGGTCAGTGCCGCACCTTTTGTACCGCGCTCTTCTTTGTCGACTTGAATGAGTAATTCTTGCCCTTCACGAATTAAGGTTGTGATAGGAAGTTTTTCATCTTCTTTGGGGGGGTTGCTGAAATATTCGGGTGAAATTTCTTTGAGTGGCAAAAAGCCTTGCCGTTTAGCGCCATATTCAACGAAAACTGCATCGAGGCTTGGTTCTCTACGTGTGACAATAGCCTTGTAAATATTTCCCTTTTTTTTCGTTTCAGCTGGACATTCGACGTCTAAGTCGTATAGTCGATTGTTTTTGATTAAGGCAACCCGTACTTCTTCGGGCTGCGTGGCATTGATGATCATTTTTTCCATTACGGACATCATGAACCCCTAACTTTAAGGGCGCGATTTGCCTGTTTTCAACTACGTGAGAGGGCTTGAGTATCTGAGACGTGAAATTCAAAATAGTCCTAGTTTTACGTTGTTTTTCTCTTACGTTCATCGAGTCAATAGTGATTCAAGGAAAACGCGCGTTATTCTAATAAAAAATGGCTTTATTTAAGCCATTCGCTGGTATATGCGTTATAATTCTTTTGCGGTAATCCGCGTGACAAGTAGTATATCAAGAAAACAGGGTTTGGGGAACAGATGTATGATGAATAAGGTGTCTTACAAGACCGTGAACGCGGAAGAGAGTGGCCAGAGATTAGACAATTATCTAATTCGTATTTTAAAAGGTGTGCCTAAAAGTTACATTTATCGCATCATTCGTGGTGGTGAAGTACGTGTTAATAAAAAGCGCGCAAAAGTGGCCTTGCGCCTTGCCGAAGGAGATTTAATTCGCATTCCGCCCGTACGCATGCGTGAAGCATCTGACAAAATGGTTGTGAGCAATGTTTTATTTAAGCAGTTGAGCAACTGTATTTTGTTCGAAAATGAAAAGCTTTTGGTGCTTAACAAACCTGCGGGAATGGCAGTGCATGGTGGCAGTGGATTGCAATTTGGTGTGATTGAAGCATTACGCGCAATGCGACCCGATGCACATTATTTAGAGTTGATCCATCGTCTCGACAGGGAGACTTCAGGGTGTTTATTGATTGCAAAAAAACGCAGCATGTTACGCCAGATTCAGGCATTATTTGCGAGCCGAAAAGTGCAAAAAACCTATTGGCTTTTGGCGCAAGGCGCGTGGGATGGGAAGCAAACGGCACATGTCAACCGACCGCTTTACAAAAATGTGCTGCAGTCTGGTGAGAGAATGGTATGTGTTGATGATGCAGGAAAACCCTCCCAAACAACGTTTAAATGTCTTGAAAATTATGACAATGCATGTTGGCTTGAAGCCTGCCCTAAAACAGGGCGCACACATCAAATTCGTGTGCATGTAGCCTCACTAAAACACCCTATTTGGGGAGATGTTAAGTATGGGGCCGAAGTGTTTGCCGCCCCCTCCAAACAGCAACTCGGGAAACGACTTTATTTGCATGCAAGTGCAATTCAATTTACCCTGGACAATACGCCGTATATTTTTGAAGCAGAGCCCGATGCACAATTTAATGATGCGATCCATTTTTTCCGCGCACACCCAAAGACAGCTTAAGACATGACGTTGCGTTACCAGCTGATTGTGTTTGATTGGGAAGGGACACTTGGGGACCCGCTGGGCCATATTCATCAGGCACTTGAAGTCGAGGCAGTGCGTCTTGGGTTTGGCCCCTATGATGCTGTTTTAGCAAGGCGCTATGTTTCCCTTGGTTTAGATAAAGCTGTTCGGAAGATTTTTCCGAATTTATCCTTGCATCAATATGAACGTCTATTGCTTGGTGTGCAACAAGCCTTGGTATCCAATCAGACAACTGCATATTTATTTGAGGGAGCAAAAAGATTAATTGAAAAGATTCATGCAACAGGTACTACTCTTGCGATTGCAACAAACAAAGGACAGCAATCATTAGAACGTACTTTACAGGCGTTAAATTTGGAAGCTTTTTTTCTGGTAACACGTTCGGCAGGACAACTGCCCGCAAAACCGTGTCCTGATATGCTAGAGGAAATTTTAACGGTTGTTGGGTGTTTGCCACAAGATGCATTGATGATTGGGGATTCGGTGTCCGACATGGAAATGGCAAGCGTGCTTGCGGTTCCAAGTATTGGCGTTGATTTTTATTATCAACAAGCGGATGATTTACGACGTGCGGGTGCGCTTGAGGTATTTAATACGTTTACACAGATTGAAACGTATCTTGGATTGTAAGGTATACACCTAAGATGCTTTTGTATATGGATTCCCGCCTGTGTGGGAGTGACACATAATTGCGCGGGAATGGCAAAAAAGTATGTTTTTACAAAGGGGAGAGGAAGTTCGTGAGCATATTAACCACTTTACCTAATTCGTTAACACTTGCACGTATTGTACTAATTCCTGTATTTATTTTTGTATTTTATCTTCCGTGGCCTTGGGCGCATGCGGGGGCTGCTATTATTTTTATGATAGCAAGTTTTACGGATTGGCTAGATGGATATTGTGCAAGAAAGCTTGGGCAAATGACATCGTTTGGTGCTTTTTTAGATCCGGTTGCTGACAAGCTATTGGTTGCATCAACATTGTTACTGTTGGTTGGTGCTGGAGATAGAGGCTATATTACATTGCCTGCTATTGTTATTGTGGGTCGTGAAATTGTGATTTCAGCACTGAGAGAGTGGATGGCGGAAATTGGCAATAGAGCGAGTGTTGCTGTGAGTTATGTGGGTAAAGTGAAGACGGCGGTACAAATGATAGCGTTGATATTATTGCTTGCATTTCCTCCTGCTTTTTCAATGTCAGGGATATTAGGGATATTGGGTGTTGTGTTCCTGTATGTGGCTGCTATTTTAACCATTTGGTCTATGGTTGCCTACTTGATTGTTGCAAGGCCTGTGTTACTCAATAAAAAATAGCTTTTATTATTAAACGTAGGGTTGACAGAACAGTAGTTTCGGGTAGAATTCCCCCTCGTTGATGATGCTGGAATAGCTCATTGGTAGAGCACAACCTTGCCAAGGTTGGGGTCGCGAGTTCGAACCTCGTTTCCCGCTCCAAAATGAAGCGACCCTTGTCGCTTTTTTTGTATTCACAGGCTTGGTGGCAGAGTGGTTATGCAGCGGCCTGCAAAGCCGTGTACGCCGGTTCGATTCCGGCCCGAGCCTCCAAGATGTATGCCCAGGTGGCGAAACAGGTAGACGCAAGGGACTTAAAATCCCTCGAGAGCAATCTCGTGCCGGTTCGACTCCGGCCCTGGGCACCATACTTCATGTTTCTGCATATATGTTTTAAAACAAATCATTCGCCGCTCTAGCATAACCCCCTGCAATTATGTTTTAATCTCTCCCCGATAATGTTGGTGTCCTTAACTCGGGAGGTAAAGCATGACGTTTCTTGTAACAGAGCAGTGCATTAAATGTAAGTATACTGATTGTGTTGAAGTATGTCCTGTTGATTGTTTTTATGAAGGTCCCAATTTTTTGGTGATTCATCCCGATGAATGTATTGATTGTGCATTGTGTGAACCGGAGTGTCCGGTTAATGCTATTGTCTCAGAAGATGACTTAACCGATGAGCAGCGCCCATTTTTAGAGTTGAATGCGACGCTTGCAGAAGCATGGCCTAATATTACGGTTCAAAAAGATGGGCCGCCAGATGCAAAGGAATGGGAAAATAAACCTGATAAATTACAATATTTAGAACGGGAATGGCCTGAAAAATGAACTTGCTTGCCATTGATACGTCAACGTCGCGGGCTTCTTTGGCGCTGCGTTTTCAAGGAAAGCTGTTCACATCAGAAGAAATGAGCACGCGGCAACATGCACGTGTGTTGTTGGTGATGATTGAAGCGTTATTAGCTGAAGCAGATGCGTGTTTTGGTGCATTAGATGGCATCGTATTTGGGGAAGGACCGGGAAGCTTTACTGGCATTCGTATTGCATGTAGTGTTGCGAAGGGCCTTGCATATGCACATGACTTACCGCTTTTTCCGGTTGGTGGTTTGCACGCGATTGTGCATGCTGTGCGCCAATTTGAAAAGCCAGTACTTGCAATGTTAGATGCAAGAATGAATCAGTTATACTGGGCATTTGGGCCCAGTATGAATGTGGTAGTGAGCCCTCCTTGTGATGTGCACGTACCAGAAGCGACAGAGATTCTTTTGGCTGGCGTAGGTTTTGAGCCTTATCTTAATCAATTACCAGAAATCTTACGTGAGGCAGTTGTGAGTCAACATAATGTGCATCCAGATGCGAGTACAATGATAGAGATGGTTGAACTAGGTGGTATTAAGGCAGTTTCCGCTGAAAAAGCGATGCCTGTGTATGTGCGTGATCAAGTGACAGGAGGTGTGCATGGATAAAAAATTATTAGTCATGCTTGCGTGCCCCTTATGCCAAGGGAAGTTATTGCAAAAGCAAGAAGAGTTGATTTGTGGCTTTGATAGACTTGCATACCCTATTCGTGATGGCATTCCTGTAATGCTTGAGCAAGAAGCACGTGCACTAACGCTTGAAGAAAAAGAATCTTTGTGAACTGATTAAAAGCTTGGTAAGCTGGTTGCAAAATAGATAGTTTTTGATTATTTAATAGGCACGAGTGGCCAGGCTGAATTTTGATGTGAAACGGCCGCTTGGGTTTACATATGGAGAGCGATGTGTCGCTCATGCAGACAGGAGTGCTGCCCCATGTCATACCCTAGCATAGCGTCTAATGTTTGGAAGTGGGGGTTTTTGTTACTGAGCCCTTTGCTTTTTTTCCTCGGTTGGAAGCTGGTTATTAAACCTTATGAGATTAAGCGGTTGCAGCAAGAGGCTGTGCGAACAGCAGATAGGCTCGTCAATGGTTTTTCAGCACGTTCACTTGAAGATTTGGTGTCGATTGAAGCGCTGTTTGCCAATGCCGAGCAAAAGCAATATAGCGTGTATGATGCATTCATTGACGATTTAAATCTGCAATTTCAGAAAATTCATGGGCTAGAATCATTTATATTACCACCTGCAGGAGAAGGTAGCAGCGCATTGGTCTTGTTTAACCCTTATACCTTACACAATCAAGGGCGTATGGCAAAAGAAGCGTGCGATGAGGCGTTAGTGACGCATGCAAATCAGGTTAAGATATATAGAAAAATGACGCTTATTCCAATGAATGGTATGTTATGTGTGTACAGCCCACGCTTGCATATGTTTGCTGTATTAAACTTAAAAACGACTTTAAATGAACACCTTAAAAAAGAGCAAATGAAGGGGTATTTTCTTGCCTTAATGGAAGGACAACTGTCCGAGTTTACTCCATATGCATGGGATTTTTCTTGGATTTATTCAAAGCAATTTTCTTTTTTGGGTACAGAGTGGAAAATTCATGTATATCCGAGTGGCGCCTACATTAAGTCAAGTTTTAGAGGCGGTTTTCGTCTTTTTTTGATGGTTGCCGTTGGGTGCCTAGGACTTCTTTTCTGGTGGGGAATTACGTTGCGTCAGAAAAAGTCTCTTGTACTAGACTCCAACTATGTCGCGCATTTGAAACAATTGGCCTTATTTGATGGTGTGACGAACCTGCCTAATCGGAGACATTGCCTAGATCATTTAAGTACAGTTTTGAAGCGTGCGATGAGACGCCATGCTCCTTTTTCAGTATGTTTTATGGACTGTGATGGATTTAAAGTCATTAATGATAAATATGGACATCATGTGGGGGACTTGGTGCTTCGACATATTGCCGATGAAGTGTCTCAAGTTATACGAAGCAACGATTTTTTTGCACGTTTTTCAGGAGATGAGTTTTGTTTAATTTTAGAAGATACAACTACTGAAAAAGATTTAGCAGCGACACTGAACAAGTTATTAGAAGTCGTTGCAACCCCTATTTTTACTGGAGAACGTACTATTTCAGTGACAATCAGTATTGGCGTGGCTGTATATCCTGACGCAGGACAATCGGTTGATACATTATTGAAACATGCAGATGAAGCAATGTACGCAGCAAAGCACCATCAAAAGAACACCTATACTATTTATCAAGCTTGATATCATCTAGTTTTGCACTAATTCGTGCTTGCAAAAACTTATCTTTGGGAGAGAGGGTACCTGCAAGCTTAAAGAGTCTACGTGCTTCTTTTGTATTACCTTGTAACAGATGGCATTCGGCATAGGTAAAATAGGCATATGCTTTGTCATCATTATCAGCAGTAGCACGCGCAAGTGCGTAACAAACAGGTAGGTCTTTTGGAAAAGTGCGGTGTGCCTGGAGCAAGAGTTGTGCAGCGCGACTCGGCTGATTTGCCGCAGAAAAAGCGTCTGCAAGTGCTGTGGTGAGCGCGTAGTTTTCGGGGTGGTCTTTTAAAAGTAGTTGAAGGCGTGCAATTGCATCAGTGTGCTTTTTAAGCTTAGTTTCAGCTTCTGCCAATGCAATTTCGTAATATAAGTTATCGCGATGTTCGGCAACGAGCGTGTGCAAAATTTCTGCGGCTTTTTCAGCCTGGTTCGAGTAAAGGAGTGTGAGTGCGCGTCCGTAAAGACAAGGATTGTTATTGCTTTCAAGGGTTGGACAGTGCGCAGCGTAGTAGTCCAACAACTTTTTAGGGTTTTTTGAGGCAGTGAGGTTTCGAATGCGTTCTTTGGTGAGCTGGTACTGTAAACTGTCAGAGTTTGTATGTGTTGTATGGCTGTGTGTACGGTTTTCTGCCTCTGCAATTCTATCATCATCCAGTGGATGTGTACGCAAAATAGCGGGGATATTGGCGGAATAATAGCGCGAGCTTTCTTGCATACGCTTAAAAAATTGAATCATACCACGGGGGTTGAATCCCGCGCGTTTTAGCATGTCTATGCCGATTCGGTCGGCTTCTTTTTCATTTGCACGAATAAAGTTAATACTGTCTTGGGCAAAGCCACCGAGAGCTGCCATAACGGCTCCTTGACCAAGTGCCGGATTAATAGCGCCAAGTGCGATGCCGGCAAGCAGCGATGCGAGCATTGGAATTTTCATGCGGTGCTGATGTTCAAGCATATGATATAAGTGGTGTTGTCTCACATGCGCAATTTCATGAGCCATAACAGCGGCGAGCTCACTCTCATGTTCGCTGATTAAAAAGAGTGTGCTATTGATGCCAATATGTCCGCCAGGACCGGCAAAAGCGTTAATTTCATCAGACTTTACAATGAAGAAAGTTGGGGATGGTGAGACATCTGTTTGTGCACTGAGCCGTTTTCCAAGTCGGCTAATATATTGATTGGTTAAAGGATCTCTCAATACACTACTAGATCCATTAATTTGTTCGATAAACTCTTTTTCAAGCTCATCGAGTTCATTGTTGGAGTAGGGGGAGAAGGCAAGGCATTGGGTTACAAAAAAGAATAGGTATAAAAAAATAGAAGCCAGTACTGTTTTGGAGGAGGGAAATGAGCTTTGATAAGCGATGTATCGTGTCATGAGGCTACTCAAAAATTGAATAATTTGTTATCATACACACACTTTTTTTACGGTGACTGAATTATGCACGGACCATTCATGCAAGCGGCTCTCAAACAAGCCTGGCTAGGGCGTGGTGTCGCGGCACCCAACCCAGCTGTTGGTGCTGTTGCGGTGACTGATGGGAGAATTATAGCACAAGCTTCTCATCCTGGAATGGGGCACCCGCATGCCGAGCAGTTATTGTTTCAACAGTTACCTGACAATTGTTCAAATATTACCCTGTATGTCACCCTTGAGCCGTGTAATCACTGGGGGCGCACGCCCCCTTGTGTGGAAGGTGTGATAAGCCGACGTTTCAAGCAAGTGGTTTATGGGTATCGTGATCCAAATCCGATAGTGGCTTCTAATGATACACCCAAGCAGCTTTCAGCGTGTGGCATTGATGTGCTGCATTACCCTTTACCAGAAATCGATACTTTTTATGCTAGTTATGCTTTTTGGGTGCAAACGGGTAGACCCTGGGTGACGGTTAAGATGGCGCAAAGTTTAGATGGAAAAATTGCTGGTAAGAATGGTGAGCGAGTACAGTTATCAAATGCAGCATGTGCTGAATTCACACACAAAGCGCGCTTGCATACCGATGTTATTTTGACAACCGCCCGAACGATTCAACAAGACAACCCTCTTTTAAATGCTCGTATTGGTTCGAACGTAATCAGTAAGCCTATAGCAGTACTGGATAGACAAAAACAGCTTCCACCTGCTGCGTATATTCATACGACGGCGAAGTCATTACAACTGTTTCACGGTGCACCTGATGCATGTGAGATTGATTTAAAAGCAGTTTTGGACGATTTAGGGCAAACCGGTTATCACGATGTGTGGGTTGAAGCAGGTGGCCTATTATTTAGTGCTTTGCATCGCGAGAAACTCGTGCAACGCACAATTTTGTATATAGTTCCAGTACAGTTGGGGGATGAAGCAACCCCACTTTATCATGGTGACAGGCTCCTGGAAGGTGCTGAAAAAGTTACCTGTGATGCGTTAGATGATAATTTTAAACTGACCCTAGACTGGCATAAATAGAGGAGTTGATATGTTTACTGGTTTGGTTGAGGCATGTGGTACTTTGGTAAGCCGAACACCTAACGCGTCTGGCATACGCTTGGTGTTTGAAGCCAATTTTGATGAGCTAACGGCAGGCGAAAGCATTGCTGTAAATGGGGTTTGTTTAACTTGGATCCCCGATGAGGCGGGCTTGCTTGCTTTTGATATATCTCCTGAAACAGATGCACTGACAAACCTCGGCCAATTGCAGGTGGGGAATAAGGTCAATATTGAGCGGTCTTTACGTGCATCTGACAGAATAGGGGGGCATTATGTGAGTGGTCATGTCGACACAACTGCAACACTTTTACGTGTGCAGCCACAAGGGGACTATGTTGAAATGGAGATAGGTGGCTTTACACCTTTGCATATGCGTTATTTGTGTCGTAAAGGCAGTGTGGTGCTTGATGGTGTGAGCTTAACTATCAATGCAATTAGTAAAAGCGCAATTACAGTGATGTTGATTCCACATACCCTATCAAAAACAACATTATCTACGTGGCAGGTGGGACAAAATATGAATGTTGAGTTTGATTATATTGCTCGCATCGTGGTTCACCAATTGGGTTCTTTATCAGATTCGACTATACTGTCGCTTTTTGCACAGCCCAGTGAGGGCAAAGAGGTTTTGGTATGACGAGCTTTTTCTCCTCTGTTGAGGAAGCACTGCTTAGGCTTCGCGCGGGTCAAATGATTATTTTGACGGATGATGAGTCGCGCGAAAATGAAGGGGACTTAGTGTTTGCGGCGGAGCATGCAACGCCTGAAGCAATTAATTTTATGACACGTTTTGGACGCGGGCTGATTTGTTTGCCAATGGCGGGTCATTTAATTGATAAGCTTGATTTGCCCATGATGACGGCGCGTAATCGCTCCCCTTACGGTACAGGGTTTACTGTGTCAATTGAAGCATCGGCAGGAGTTTCAACAGGCATTTCAGCAAATGACAGGTCCCATACAATTCAAGTTGCGATTGCAGATGAGACCACACCAAAAGATATTATCTCACCAGGACATGTGTTTCCGTTGCGTGCACGTGCAGGTGGTGTCTTTGAGCGTCAGGGGCAAACCGAAGGAAGTGTTGATTTAATGCAGCTTGCAGGCCTTAAACCCGCAGCTGTTATTTGTGAAATTATTAATGAAGATGGCACCATGAGTCGCCGAGATGATTTACAACGCTTTTCAAAAGAACATGATATTCCGATGGTGAGTGTGCGTGACGTGATGGATTATCGTGTGCAGCGAGAATCGCTGGTTGAGGCGGTTGCAACCAGCCGTATTCCATTGTGTACGCATGGGGATTTCACCATGACATCCTTTCAAAACCAAATTGATACCGCAGAGCATTTTACATTGGTGAAAAGTCCTTTTGATGTCAATGCAAGTCCACTTGTAAGAATTCACTCGGAATGTATTACTGGGGATTTATTCGGCTCCACAAAGTGTGATTGTGGCGGGCAGCTTGAAGCCTCTCTTGCAAAAATAGCAAAAGAGGGGGGGGTTTTAGTATATCTGCGGCAAGAAGGACGAGGCATTGGTCTTACCAACAAGCTGAAAGCATATGCACTACAAGAGAAAGGCTTGGATACAGTTGAGGCTAATGTACATTTAGGGTTGCCAGTGGATAGTCGTGATTATGCGGTTGCGTTTCAGTTATTGCGTCACTTAGGCTTAAAGCAAGTGCGTTTGCTGACCAATAATCCAACAAAGGTAGAAGCACTCGAGCGGTATGGAATGGCAGTGACAGAGCGTATTTCTTTGACAGTAGCAGAAACGCCTGAAAATCGAGCTTACTTAAAGACGAAACGGGAAAAAATGGGCCATTTTTTAGAGCTAGATTAAGGCGAGGTTTTAGAGGCAGTAGGGCAGATATAATGACTAAATTTTTATTTATTACCGGTGGTGTTGTTTCTTCTCTTGGAAAAGGGATTGCGGCCGCATCGCTTGCAGCAATTCTTGAGGCACGCGGACTGCGCGTGACCCTTATCAAACTTGATCCTTACATTAATGTAGACCCAGGTACTATGAGCCCTTTTCAGCACGGGGAAGTATTTGTAACACGTGATGGAGCTGAAACAGATTTAGACTTGGGGCACTATGAGCGGTTTGTCAGAACACCCATGACCAAACTTAATAACTTTACGGCAGGAAAAGTATACGAAAGCGTTATAAAGAAAGAGCGCCGCGGGGATTATTTAGGTGGCACTGTGCAAGTGATTCCACATATTACCAATGAAATTAAGCGCTCTATTCGTTTGGGTGCAGAAGGGTTTGATATCGCCATGATTGAAGTAGGAGGCACGGTTGGAGATATTGAATCTTTACCTTTCCTTGAAGCCATTCGCCAAATGCGAACAGAGCTTGGATCGGAGCGTGCCTTATCAATACATTTAACCCTTGTCCCTTATATTGCAACAGCAGGTGAGACCAAAACAAAACCGACACAACATTCAGTAAAAGAGTTGCGCTCTATCGGTATTCAGCCAGATGTCTTAATTTGTCGTTCTGAAAAACCGCTTTCAAAGCAAGATAGAACTAAAATCGCATTGTTTACGAATGTAGAAAAAGAAGGCGTTATTTCGTTGCCAGATGCGAATAGCATTTATGAAATTCCAATGATTTTACACGAGCAAGGCTTAGATGAACTGCTGGTGAAAAAATTAGGACTCGGTACGCTTGAGCCGGCTAACTTACATGAATGGGAAGCTGTGGTGCAGGCAGAAGCGTCTCCTGATATGACCGTTAAAATCGGGATGGTAGGGAAGTATACCGAGCTTAATGATGCTTATAAGTCATTGAATGAAGCATTGCTCCATGCAGGCATTCATACAAGAACACGCGTTAAGATTGTTTATATTGATGCAGAGCAAATAGAAAAAGAGGGTCCGTCAAAACTCGATGAAGTGGATGCCATTTTGATTCCAGGTGGGTTTGGTGAGCGTGGTGTTGAAGGAAAAATACAAGCAGTTCAATATGCACGTGAAAACAAACGCCCCTTTTTAGGGATTTGTCTTGGCATGCAAGTGGCTGTGATTGACTTTGCCCGGCATGTAGCAGGTTTACAAGATGCCAATTCATCAGAGTTTAATAAGAAGACGCCTTATCCTGTAGTGGGACTCATTACAGAGTGGTTGGATGAGGAAGGACAAGTGAATTTGCGAGACGAAAGTAGCGATTTAGGGGGCACCATGCGCCTAGGGGCACAAGTTGCAAACCTAACTGAGCACTCATTTGCTAAAAAAGTATATGGGGATAGCCGTGTACTTGAGCGTCATAGACATCGCTATGAAGTAAATAATCATTATGTAGAGACATTAATGGAGCATGGCTTAGTCGTCGGTGCGCGTTCTACTGATGGGGAGTTGGTTGAAATGGTTGAATTGCCAAATCACCCTTGGTTTTTAGGGTGCCAATTTCATCCAGAATTTACATCTACACCACGTGATAGCCATCCGCTGTTTAAATCATATATCTTGGCAGCACGTGCAGCGCACGAAGAAAAGGAGTAAAGTATGCATCTATGCGGTTTTGAGGCTGGGCTGAAGCAGCCATTGTTTTTGATTGCAGGGCCCTGTGTGATTGAAAGTGAAGCCTTAGCGCTTGAAACGGCCGGTTTTTTAAAATCACTTTGCGACGAGCTAAAACTTCCTTTTATTTATAAGTCATCGTTTGATAAAGCCAATCGTTCATCGGGCGCAAGTTATCGTGGCCCAGGCATTGAAGCAGGTCTTCGTATTCTTGAGCAAGTGAAGCAAAATGTAGGAGTGCCTGTGTTGACGGATGTACATGAAGACACACCGCTTGATGAAGTGGCGAGTGTTGTAGATGTTCTACAAACCCCTGCATTTTTGTGTCGTCAAACGAATTTCATTCAAAAAGTTGCAAAAACCAATAAGCCTGTGAACATTAAAAAGGGGCAATTCTTGTCACCTTCTGAAATGAGACATGTGGTAGAAAAGGCAAAATCAGTTGGCAATGAAAGCATTATGGTATGTGAACGAGGCGCAAGCTTTGGTTATAACAACTTAGTGTCTGATATGCGCGCTTTACATATCATGCGTGAAACAGCATGCCCTATTGTATTTGATGCAACACACTCCGTGCAATTGCCGGGTGCAAGCGGTGGTGCATCGGGTGGGCAGCGTGAGTTTGTGCCAGTGCTTGCACGTGCGGCCGTTGCGGCGGGTATTTCAGGGGTATTTATGGAAACACATCCGAACCCAGATAAGGCATTAAGCGATGGTCCAAACAGTTGGCCTTTGCATCAAATGAAGCCACTGCTTGAACAGCTGATGGCACTGGATGCTGTGTTTAAGCAGTCTGGTGAGCTTGAATTTTAAGCCTGTGCAGTAAATTCAAACTTGACCTGACAGGCGTTTTTGATAAACCGGAAACGCTCACTTTATTAAGTAAAATGTCAGATTAAGTCGGGATTAATACAGATAAAGTTATCGCATCGAAAGCTGCACATATCTATAAGCAACGCATGCAGCAGATAGAAGAAAACTTTAGGGATACGAAGTGTCCTCCTCACTATGGTCTCGGACTCAAAAATAGCCTATCTCGCTCCCCAGAGCGAGCAGCTATACTACTTCTTATCGCTGCTTTGGCGACATTTTCAGCTTGACTTTTAAGACAGTAGATCCTTCGCTACGCTCAGGATGACGCGGGGAGTTACAATATATGCGGAGAGACAGGGATTCGAACCCTGGGAAGGTTTCCCTTCAACGGTTTTCAAGACCGCCGCAATCGACCACTCTGCCATCTCTCCGGGC
>JASBUO010000034.1 GCA_030147855.1 Gammaproteobacteria bacterium | reverse complement strand
AGTGGTTGAGGGCATTATTCAATGCGTTAAAGCAGTTATCACGCGGCTAATGCTACTTCGGTGGTTATGCATGGAACTGATGGTTATGATTACACCAAGTTGCCGACGATAGTCGGCCTAAGAAGCGAAGCTTCACCTTGTTTGAGCAAAATAATATTGTAAAGGTAATCATAGGTATACTGCGCGTAATCAACTTGGGAGGCATAGAGTCGCGCTTGAATTTGCAAGATTTCGGTAATACTAGATTCACCAGCGCGATAGGCTTCTTGTGCATATAAAAGCGCTTTGGTATTTGCAATCAATGCTTCTCGCACACTTTTGATACGTGGTACGCCCACTAAAACGGTATTAAACGCGCGACGTGTATCGGCCATGGTTTGTAGGTATTGCTGCCGCATAGCGGCCTCACTTTCGTTTAAATTTGCGCGTGCTTCTTTTTCTTCTGCCATGGTAAGGCCGCCATGAAATGTATTCCAGCGTGCATTGATTCCGTAGCTATAATCTTGGTTTTGTGTGGTATCGGTTAAAATCTGGTTGGGTACGTCACCTCGCTCTATTTCGAGTGCTGCCCTAAGGTTTGGCAGATAATCTCCTCGGACCACATCAATTGATTTTTTGGTGGCTCTAATCGTTAAGCGTGCGGCACGTAGTAGCCAGTTTGTTTTATCTGCGGCGTCAGTCCATCTGTCGACATGATTAGGGTTAGGTGTGCTGAGTGGAAAATCGGGCTTGAGATAGGAAAACGTTTTGTATTGAAAGCCGGTTACTTGGCTCAACGTTTGAATGGCATCATATAAGTTAATTTGAGCATCATATAAATTAGCATCAATCAGATATGCGGTTCCTTTTGCTTGCTCTAGGTCCGTAATGGTGGCTTCTCTGAGCTCAAAAAGGCCGGTGGTTGCCTCAACTTGCGTTGTCATATAGCTTTTTTGATCTTCAATAAAATGAAGTATTTCTCGGGCTCTTAATACATCAAGATAAGCACGTGCGGTGCGTGCCATCAAATCCTGTTGTTGTGCGGTAAGGGTTGCATAGGCTGCGCGAACGGTATAACGCGACTCATCGAGTTTGCTAAATTGCGAATAATTAAACACTGTTTGCTCAGCCGATATCATATAGCTGTTGGTACTAAAAAATTCATTACTCGGAACATCACCTGGCTTGTTAAATTCCCTTGCAATAGCAGCGCTTAAATCAATGAGGGGTAAAAGCGCGGAAAAGCTTTTAGGAACTTCTTGTTTAACCGCATTAAAGGCTGCGACTTGTTGTTTATAAAGTGGGTCGTTTCGTGCGGCATCTTGAAAGGCATGCATTAAATCCACCGGGGGGGTGGCAAAGCAGACAGTTGCGTGAAGCAATATTGTCATGAGAATGCTATTGCGCATAGATTGCTTAGGTGCATGGTTGCGGCTTAGCCCCTAAGTATAGAAGACAAATTTTTTAAGTGCTAGGATAGCTACAATTTAAAATCAAGCTGAAATATATCCATGTACTTTTTGGCCATTGATGAGGGCAGTAGTGGCACTCGTGCGATATTGTACAACGAGGAAGGGCGTGTCTGTTATAAAAGCCAACAGCCACTGAATACGACGTATCCTAAATCTGGTTGGGTTGAGCAAGACCCAGAAGAGATTTGGGAGAAAACGTGTCTTGTCATGCGTGAGGTCGTATCTGCCGTTAATATAACAGATATCCGAGCATGTGGTATTACCAATCAACGAGAAACCACGGTTATTTGGCATAAAAAAACAGGCCAGTGTTTGGGGCCTGCTATTTCTTGGCAAGATAGACGAACAGAGACATTGTTTGCGCGTTATACAGAAGAGCAACTGTCGATGATGCAAACAAAAACAGGTTTAATTCCAAATGCTTATTTCTCTGCGAGCAAACTACAATGGCTATTAGAAAATGTGCCTAAGGCGCGCGCTTTAGCAAATGAAGACTTGCTTGCGTTTGGCACCATCGATACGTATTTATTGTGGCGTTTAACCCAAGGAGCACAACATGCAACTGATGTAACTAATGCATCGAGAACCTTATTGTTTGATATTGAGCGCCGTGCATTTGATGATGAGTTGTTAGATTGGTTTTCTATTCCATCATCGGTACTACCACGTGTGCTACCCAATGCGTGTCATTTTGGTGATATTCACCCAGATATTTTAGGAGCATCAATTCCTATTACAGCTATGGCGGGCGATCAACAATCAAGCCTTGTGGGTCAGGCCTGTATTGAAAAAGGCATGATGAAGGCAACCTATGGCAGTGGTGCATTTTTATTGTTAAACACAGGCGCTGTACCCGCGCGCTCCTCTCACCTTTTAACCACGATTGCCTATGAGGTGAATGGTGAAGTGGCGTATGGGCTTGAAGGCAGTATTTATCATGCCGGAACTACATTAAAATGGTTGCGTAACACCTTAAAAATTTTGCCAGAATATGTTGATAGTGAGCAGTTTGCAAAAAGTGTTTTGGGTAATGATGGTGTGTATTTTTTACCATCTTTTACGAGCCTTGGAGCCCCACATTGGATAACGCCGAAAGGTGCATCGATTATAGGCTTAACGCAGGGAACCAAGCCTGAGCATATTGTACGTGCAGCGCTAGAGGCAGTGGCATTTCAAACAAAAGATGTGATTCGTTGTATTCAAACGGATGCAAAAGTGCCGCTTCATGGTTTGCATGCAGACGGGGGTATGGCAAAAAATGCCTGGTTTTTGCAATATTTATCATCGATGTGTGAGGTGATGGTAAAGCGCCCTGTTGAAGTTGAAACAACGGCTTTAGGGGCTGCTATGCTTGCGGCAGTGGGGTGTGGCCATTTGGCGTCTTTGTCTCAAATTGCATCCTATTGGCTGTGTGGCGAAACTTATTATCCAGATGAAAAGCGCGAGATGTATAATGAAGCGTATCAGGGATGGGGTAATGTGATTGCAGCAGCCAAGCAAGGCTTGCTTTAAATTGCAGTAAAGGTAGACAATATGGTTTCGTAAATAAGGATGTGGATCGGATGTTGAATAAAAATATTGTTGGGAGTTTCTTTGGAAGTGTATCGGAGTGGTACGAGTTTGTCGTATATGCTTTTTGCGCTCCGTTTTTAGCACCACTTTTTTTTCCTTCCCATAATAAATTTGTTTCAATACTCGCTGTTTTTAGCGCTTTTGCTGTTGGCTTTTTAATGCGACCTTTAGGTGCGCTGGTGTTTGGTTATTTTGGCGATAAATATGGTCGCCAAAAAACGGTTTCTATAGCAGTGATTTTGATAGGTTTGCCAACGGTTGTGATGGGGTTAATGCCAACCTATGAATCGATTGGAGTTGCGGCGCCTATTATATTGCTTTTGGTGCGCATGCTGCAGGGGCTTAGTGTGGGGGGGCAATTTACGGGTTCTGCCGTATTTATTACCGAGCACATTGGGGCGAAGCAGCGCTATCTAGGTTCGGGTATTACTTTTGCGGGCGCTTTTATCGGCATGTTAATAGCATCGGCAGTGGGCTCTATCTTGACCGCTACTTTATCTGAAACGGCACTCGCACTATGGGGATGGAGGATACCCTTTTTGCTCGGTATTTTTGTGGCGATTATGGGGTATTACTTAAAGACGAGTACCAGCGAAACGCCAGAATTTATTGCTTTAATGAAAAAAGGTCAGTGCTCAACTAACCCTATTTTAGATGTGATAAAAACAGAAAAGATAAATGTGTTACGAGGGTGCTTTATTTGCTGGTTAACACCCATTATTGTGTATCAATTATTTATTTTTATGCCGACTTATGCGGATAGGTATTTAGATATTTCGCTTTCAGTCGCTTTAAAAATTAATGCATTTTCAATGTTTTTTTTAGCTGTATGCTCGATTTTTTTTGGCTATTTAGCAGATAAAATAGGTTTTGAAAAAGTGATGCTGACAGCGGCTTTATTGTTTGCGTTTTGCGGGTATCCTTTGTATGGCGCAATGATAACCTATCAGTCGATTGTGTCTTTGACGGTTACACAATTCGTTTTTGCAGTGTTGGGTGGGGCCTTTATTGGACCTATGATGGGAGTTTTAACGCACTTATTTTCGGTAACGACAAGATATACCGCGCTTTCCATTAGTTATAATCTTGGCTTTGGTCTTTTTGGTGGCACGGCGGCACTGTTCAATATGATATTCATCGAGCACTTTAATTTGCTAATTTTCCCAGCTATTTATTTGTCTATTGCAGCAGCGGTTTCGTTTAGTGCATTGATGCTATTGCGTCATCGAAAATTAATGGATACAAGGTGTTTTGCTTAAGCTGAGTTTATGATCCTATTCCACAATGAACTTATTTTTATTTATACTATGTTAAAAGTGCTTCGTTGCTTATTTATTTGCATATAAAAGACGCTACTCGAAGCACTTTTGCTGCGTTTAAATGAGAGCTTTCATTTTTTTGATTTAAAGTTCGCATGTCTATTAAAACCGGACACTCTCACTTTTCAAGTAGAATATCAGATTAAGTTAAAACTAGGGGCTGTCAACACGCTCTAATATATTTCCTCTGTACATGACAGGGTTTTTGGCATGTACAGAGATATATCTCAAAAAACGTTGATGTCTTTCACAAGATCTTTAACGTGTTTTATGAGATCACTGTCAGAGAGTTTAGTATAATCTTTATCAATAAATTTCGTATTATCGTGTAATTGTTTATTTATGGCCTGACTAAACTCAGCTTGAAAATTGCCAGGGGCAATAAAGAGCAACTTACCAAATTCATTTTTATAAAATTCTTTAGAGAGTATTTCAGCAAGCTCCTTTGCAAAATGGATACTTTCTTCGGTTTTGGGATGAGTCGTTTCAGCATAAGTTCCTTCATTGAATGATTTGGACTTTTGATATCGTCCAGGTTCATCAGATTTTAACTCATTCGCTTTTAATTTGCTTTTTTTATGCTCTAGAATAGTTTCTGATTTTAATGATTGATTAGATTTATCAAAATAAAATAATTTAGCAAGGGCAGAGTTAGCTATTATAATTCTGACTAATTGTAATCGTTGCATAATGAATACCTCAATGTTAACCATATGCAACTTAACGGCAGATCTCTATTTTTCTTTAACAAATGAAATGGACTCGACCATTCCCGATACGGCGTCATAAAATGCGCCAAGAGTGATGAAGGGTCATGATTCGGTCAACATGAATGGAGGAGTCGGGAGTGCATATTAAACGATTAGCGATAGGTTTAGCGAAAAATGTTTTTCAACTATATGGTGTTGATAGCGAGGGCCATAAAATGCGAATCCAAAGCTTAAAAATCATCCACAAGCCATTTTTTCTCGCATGATGAATAAGGCAGCCGCTAATTTTCCAAACACATGCACCATTAGACCTTTATACGACCTGACTTTACTTGCAAGTTGAATACCAGTTTTTTCATGAATCCAATTGAAAAAAACTCGATGGGTTGGCGCACTTGTGAGATAGCGGTTGATAGCCACTGATCTGCCGCATCCAAATAAGTTTTCCCCTTTTCTTTTTTGACAGGGGTAAGCAAAGTAACATGGTATTCTTGATGGACAGGCTCATCTCCAACTTGATAAGCTTTGTCCACGTAGCAAGACTGCATAGATTCCGGTAAAAATGGAAGAATTTTCTCGAATTCTTTTCGGTCATGCATGCCTGCATTTGTAAGCCCCAGGCATACTGGAATGGGTAGCCCACCTCTTTTTCGGCCAGATAAAGCATGTAATTTCACACCATAGTGATGCAATTTTTTGGTGGCACAATACCCATTTTTTGTAGCAATTTCCGGTGCAACTTTTGCATGAAAACGCCTACCTAGCTGAGCCATAATAATTGGCATGGCATCTGTAAGACCCACCAGTGCATCAGGCGCTTCCAGTTTGACGAGTTGTTCGAAAATAAGCTCCATTAATGGCGGAAAGGCGTCATGCAATTGATTAACACGCTGGTCAAATGCGTTGTAATTAGGCAAATTCGGGAACCATGCCATGAGGAGCTTTTGTGCATAGCGATGCACCGCCTTTATTGTATGCTCCCCCTCAATAATACCAAATAAATATAGCGTCATCACTTTTTAATCGCTGAATCTCAGATCAGCGTAACGTGTCATCCTCTCGTAGTAATTTGCTAGATTTTGTCGATAATGTTTGCATACAAACAGGTACAATGTTATTAATTCAATTTCTCAGTTCACTTCGAATCCTTATTAATCTTGGTGGGTTAAAAGTATTCGATTATAAGTGAACTGGGTCCTTACTCAATTTAATGGCTAATTTTTAAATTTTGGATTCTCATTTTAACGCTAATAACAAAATTTAATAAAAGTGCGTATATATTATTTATTCCAAGGGATTTCTGGTAGAGCTGATTAAGGAGTAAAAGCCAGAACACAACGAACACGGAGCTCTAGGTTCTTTGATAAAACATTCTGAGCACCACCAGTGATGTTTTGCCTCCAAGCGCGGCTTCCAGGACTGGGATCGGGAGCATATTCGGTAGAACTCCAGTAGAAGAAATTATTACCAAAAACACCGATGGCCACATGGTTCGTGTGTAGCATATTCAGTTGGTCTTTGGCAGGTAAGAACCAGCCGGAGGTATAGCCACCAGTTATAGAAAGTGTATTACAGAGGTTTGCCGCACAATTACCTGGGCTATCAAAACAAGAAGCATTACCAACAATAGCTGTGGTGTTAGCACTTCCATCTGTATCGCTTTGTGCCCCAGTCACAGCATTTGTGCTTGTCCATTGAATACCCTCGCTATCATTTGATGCTGTCGCAATAAGGCCAGTCAAATCAGCTATCTTTCCACCATCTGCGGGGTCGCCTACGGCAGCTGTGGTTTTTAACTCGAAACTTTGAGTTCCTGCGGCTGAGGTGCATTCATTAACAGCACACGTCACAGCAACACACGCAAAGCTATTACCTGAAAAATTTGATTGAGGCACATCACTATTCGTGCTTTTTAAAGTGATGGCAACGGAGTTAATCGTCGTCATATCAGCAATAGCAAGCCGGTTAGCTCCTACACTCCAGGTAGACGCTTCAACCAGTCAGAAAG
>JASBUO010000031.1 GCA_030147855.1 Gammaproteobacteria bacterium | reverse complement strand
TTTATTTAGGTTTATTAATTCTACAGTATGACAAGCTAGATGAATTGATTATTGATTATGAAAATTTGCCTCATATTATACAAAACGAGCTAAACAGAGAATGGTAAATTTCGTGGGGATCTGTCAGCTCGCAATGACGGGTGAGTTGTAAAGACCTCAACGATTCCTTAAAGTTTAGTTCGCCAAAACAAACAAAAAGGGATTTATCAATGTCTATGGAAGACTTTATCATTCATGTGTTCTGTTTAGTAGAGCAATATTACACAAAAGTAGTCAAAAGCCCTTTAAGGAAGCGAGGACCATCCGTTAAACTCGGCGACACAGAGGTCATCAGCATGGAAATCATAGGTGAATTCATCGGCCTGCATGAGGATAAGGCGATTTGGCAGTATTTCTCTTCTCACTGGAACATTTGGTTCCCAGGGCTTGGCACAAGAAAAACCTTCGTTAAACAAGCCACTAATTTATGGCGCGTAAAAGAATTGATTCAACAACATGTAGACCAAGATTTATTTGCCTTTGATGATGATATTCACCTGTTTGATGGATTTCCAATGCCGGTTTGTCATTTTAAACGAGCAGGGTTCTCAAAAGTTTTTCGAGGAGATGCTGCTTATGGGTATTGTGCAGCCAAAGATGAAAAATACTATGGCTTCAAAGGACACCTACTGATTAGCTTCTCGGGGGTTGCCACTCAATATGCTGTTACTCCGGCTAATATTGATGAACGTGATGTTTTGGATGAGCTTACTGATGATATACAGGGTTTATTGATTGCAGATAAAGGGCTTATTAGGCCTGAGCTCAAGGTGGATTTATCAAAAAAAGGGGTAGGTCTGCAAACTCCCTTACGCTCTAATATGAAAGATAACCGACCCAAATGGTTTGTAAAAAAGCTCATCTCTGTCCGGCGGCTCGTTGAAACAGTCATTGCGCAATTAACTGAGCGTTTTGGAATAGCCAAAATTAAAGCTAAAACGCTGTGGCATTTTTTAAAACGAATTACCAGAAAGATTTTAGCTCATACAGTGGCTTTTCATATCAACAAACAGATTAACCCTGAAAACCCACTGCAATTTGAGAATTTAGTGACTTATTAAACTAATGCATGGCGTTAATCTCCATTTCTGACAAAAAGGTTAAGATTGCAGTATTATATCCGACATCTGGTAAGGCACCACAGATTCTATTGGGGTTGTTCCTCCCGTGCCCTAATGAAATTTTCACGCTTACTCTTGGCGCATTTTATGACGCCGTATCGGGAATGGTCGAGTCCATTTCATTTGTTGACCTTCCCCTCCGCCTACTTGGCCCTAGCGTCATGCTAATTTATAATTTGACAGTACAAGGATATGCAGTACAAAAAGCAGGGAAGCGCACTCAATCAGAAACCTTTCTTATTATATTTTGTACATAAAATATGCTTGCTATGCACGCTTTTTTGAAGTAACACTCGAATCATCCCACATTTTTCAGTTGAATACACAGGAATAGACTGCTGCGCGTAACGCAACGCGGCTTTAGGATGCGGAAAGTGGTAACGGTTATCAAATCCTAGAGACACAATAGCAGCCTTAGGGGCAACTTGTTCTAAAAATGCCTTGGACGACGAAGTGTTACTCTCATGATGAGGTACTAATAAATAAGCAGCGCTCAATTCCTCTGTATAATGCTTTATTAAATAGCGTTCGGCTAATCGCTCAATGTCTCCAGTTAATAGCATACTACCAAAATTGGTCGTTATTTTTAAAATACAAGAGTGATTGTTTTTTTTGCCGCTGCTTAAAGGTAGCGGTAAAAATTTAAACTGCACACCATCCCATCGCCAAGGCAAATACTGATGACAAGACTCGCCTCGATGATAAAAAACTGGATTATCAACGATAAACGTCTTGACCGTATAGGCCCTTTCTAATGATGCCAAACCACCTCGATGATCGATATCAGGATGACTAATCACAACCATATCAAGCAGCTGCGTCTTTAAAGTTTTCAGGTATGGTATCAGTGCTAACTGCCCCATATCACCTCCATGATGAAACCGAACGCCCGTATCATAAATAAGCTTATGATGTGCTGTTTGAATCACAACAGCGAGTCCTTGCCCCACATCCAACACGTCAACAACCGCTTCTCCCCAAGCAATTTTTTCATGCTTTGCATATATCCCCGAAGTAATAAAAACCACTATAACAGGCAAAAACCGCTTAACAGGGAAAAACCGCTTAACAGGGAAAAGAAATAATAAGCCAAGGGCAAGCATCAAACTCACTGTACACCACAATGTATTCAATGAGAGATTCAGATTGATGCTTTCAAAACCATCTACCCAAGTCAGATACTGCAATAAGATATGACTTGCTTTATCTAGCATCTGAGACAATACATCAAACGATACATATGGGCTCAGAAAGACCGTCACCAAACCTGCTGGAATCAGTACGAAACCAACCCACGGAATTGCAACTAAATTCGCAAAAAAGCCATTGATTGAACCATAAGAAAACAAAAAAAGTGTTAACGGCATAAGGCCAATTAAACAGGCTAGCTGCATGCATATCACCTTCTTAATACCCCGATATACAACTAGCTGATTTACACAAATTAAAATAGCTACCGCGATAAATGATAAATAAAATCCTGGCATGAGTACTGCATGCGGTTCAAATAAAAGGACCACAAGCAAAGCATATCTATATGCCTGCCAAATACCAAAAGACATATACGTGATATGTCGTAAAAACATAAAAAAACAAACAATGAGTGCACGTTGTGCTGGCACGCCAAATCCTGCTAAAACGCTATATGTAAATGCCATTAATATGCCACCAATGCTTGAGACACGCGCTGCAGGCACTATTAATGTAAAACGCCCAAGACGAGACCATACTGCTTTAATCACCCCATAAGTAAGACCTGCAATAAGTCCAATGTGTGCTCCTGAAATTACCATTAAGTGTGTTGTGCCAGTGCGTCTAAAAAGCGCCCACATATCCTGACGAATACCACCTCCCAAACCAAGCGTTAATGCATTCAAGATAGCTGTTGTTTGCGGGGAAAGCCTCTCCCCTTTTAAGTGCGACGAAAAATACATGCGCATCTGTAAAAGCCACGTGCTAACTCCCTTTACCTCTCCTAAATATGTCAATGTATGTCGACGTGTATAACCAACCCATTCAATATGGCGTGCGCGTAATGCACGCACCAGATTAAACCCACCAGGATTTCCCAAGTTTTGAGGTTGCTTTAATTTAGCTTCTAGTTGCCAAAGCTCACCCACCGAAACTAGAGGGCAGTCTTCATAACAAGAAAGTAAAGCACGTGTGCATACTTTTTTGCCATTAAATGATAATATGTTTAATTCAAATTGCGTTTTTTCAGGTGTGACAACAGGCACTGAAATGATGCTTCCTTTAAGCATGGCTCGTGAAATTACAGGATATTTAGGCATGCCTTTGGGTGAAATATAAAGCGCGTGCAACCATGCCCACATGAGGCCAAGGCAGAACACGACGCACAATAAAAGACGTGGCCTGAAAAAAATAGCCACAATCAATAGGGCAAGGGCATATACGTTTTTTAAATAAAAAAACGCGAGCCCAGAAAAAAAGCAGAGGATTTCCATATCGCTTTTTAGGTTGGATGCGAGGATAGAATCCTATAACAAAAGTGACTGCTTGTCATTCATGAAAAATGGCAAGCAAGACAAAGTTGAAACTAATACAAGCAAAAGGCAGCTTTACAAACCTGCCTCCACTTTTGATGCCCCTGTTATCTCTTCTTTAGTGACTTTAGGGTGTCCGTAATAAATAACCTCGGTGTTTCCATGTGCGGTCACCGATAAACTATCTTCCGCATATACCATAGCCTTAACTTGGCCTGAGCCTATCAAAGACACATCATTTGCAAGGAGTTGTTTCGCATCTAAGGTAGAAGCACCACTTAAATTGACTGAAAGAAGATCGACTTTTCCAGATAAAAGCACTTGTGATTGACCGCCCAATTGAAGCGTTAAGTGTGATTGCTTTAAAGCTTCAGCCGTTAATTGGATTGCACCACTTAAGGCAAACCGCTCAACTGTGTCTGATATAATCTCAACTTGTACTGATGTTTCTGAGGGCAGTAATGTATTCGGCTTAGGGTGAATGTGTAGTTGATTATCTTTATTTGTCACTTCTAGTTGGTCAAACAAAGTATCTTCTGCTTTGATAACCACTTGGTTAGAAGCCCCCGGTTTTAAAGTGATATGCACAGGCCCCTCAATAAATATAAATTTTAACGCATTACCGGCTTGAATCATGGTTCTTGTATGCTGATTCACTGACGCAGTTGCAGAAATTAAAGGGGAAGAAGCCGAGCCTGTACGGCTCTTTGGCATAGTCATTCCACTCCAAATGCCAATACCAATTATCATTACAATGATAATTATGCACCCCATTAATAGTAAACGATTACTTGTTTTCATGGTTTCTCTCTCTTTTGATATAAGTTGTTCAACTCACTGATATCTATTTCTAATACCTGCATAGTGTTAAAGACGTGCGGTAAGGTTTCTTTGAGAAAAGTCGTCTTTTCAACCTCTAAAATTTTCTGCTTTGCTTGTGGCGCAACAAAATAACCAATGCCACGTTTCATAACGATAATGCCTTGCTGCTCAAGCTCCGCGTAAGCGCGCACCACTGTATTCGGGTTTACCTCAAGCAACACAGCCATCTCTCGAATAGAGGGCACCTTTTCTTCCAGTGCCCATCGGTCCTTTAATATTTCATCACAGACATAATCAGAAATTTGTATGTAAATTGCTTTGTTTTTTGAAAAGTTTATATTACACCTCGTACTCTTTAAAGCGTACATAAGCAATCAGTAAGCAAAGTGGTGCAAGTAATATCCAGAAAAAATAATACCCGCTCAAAAAAATGGCCTCAAGCAGATGTAAAAAACTTAACATCATACATCCCGGGCATAAAAAATATACCACGAGTGCAAACAACAGCATCATACAACTTACCAGAGTCATTAAGGTCAATCCTGTTTTGAATAACGCATGCTTTTTAAAGTAAATGCATCCTAAAAAAACTACTGAATGCAATACCAAATAATGCATCAATATGTGGTACATATTTGAAAAAGCAGTTGAAACCTGCTCCCAAAAGGCTTGCTCTTCCAATAAAGGCTTTGAAGAGATAGGAGATACATTTAGTTTTATGAGTGTCCCAAGCGGCAATAACGCATACATCAACACTATAAATACAAACGGATACAGGATACCCGTTAAAAGCCAACGTGCAAAAAACTTTTCAAAATTAGATGCAGGTAAGGTTACATAGCGATACCCCTTATGCGTATGATGCAAATTTGAAAACGCACTTTTAGTTAGAATAAAGCCACTAATATACAACAAAGATTGATACCAATTAATGCCAAGGTGCCCATATAATTGCATTAATAATATGGAAAGTACTGCAAACACGATGTAGCTATACAAAATTGTATCTTCTAGCATCAATGCATCATTTTTAATCAATCTAATGACTCGTCTTACATTCATCTGATATTCCTCAAAAACTAAAAGTCCTAAGATAGATTCTTAAGACTTGGCCTCACGCAAAACCGTATTAAATAAAAACTCTAAATCAACTGATACCTCACCTGTCTTCACATTGTTTTGTATTGACTCACAAGACTGATTAAAAATAATTCTCGCTTTATCTAAAATAACAATCTGGTCCATCAAATGCTCAATGTCTCTAATTTGATGCGTTGAAATCACAAATGTACGGGAAGTGTGTGCATGCTCTGCTAGTAGTTTTCTTAACTGTTGCTTGCTCGGAATATCAAGCGCATTAGTTGGCTCATCGAACAACATTAACTTGGCATTTGTTGCAAATCCAAATGCTAAAAGAAACTTTTTTTGCTCTCCTTGTGATAAATCCGTTAATCTTTTGGTTGGTATTAGCTCAAACGCCTCAAGTGCTGTTTCATACACATTTTTGTCGAAACTTGGATAAAAAGACGCAAAACATGATAAATACCGTTCCATACTAATGGCTGGTAATTTAAAGATATCGGGAAGAAAATAAAGATTTTGTAAATATTCGACCGTGCGTGCCTTCGGTTCGTATCCCATAACACGCACATCCCCTGCTTTAGGGAACAACAAACCTGCCATTAGCTTCAGTAATGTGGTTTTTCCCGCACCGTTTTTACCCAGCAGACCACAAACACTACCCGAATTTAGAATTAAGCTTAAATCTTGAAAGAGTATATTGCTTCTAGGATAAACATACTCTACTTCTTTTATCTCTATCATATGCCACCAGAATTAGTGTTATAGTTAAATGGTGCAGGTGGACCGTAAGGCGGTGCACTTATTTTGTCAAGCATAGGCTAAAGGGCACTCATTCTTTCTCTATACTCCCCCATGAAATCACTAAAAGTAATTGAGGCGTCCGAACTATTTCGACTATCTTGTCTGCCTTCTTCTAGTGCTTGCAGCGGTAAGACATCATTAAAAAATAAGTGTCGGCATACCTCTCTTGCCCCAATGCCAGACACAATACAGCACCCTACCAATGCGATAACAACTACTACAGTAAGGGTCGAGCTTTCAGCCTGAGATAGTTCAGCACCATTATCCCTCAACGTACTATTTGTTAGCATGAATACAACATCTATTAACATCTTCTCTGCACCTTAAATTTTATGAGCATGTACACCACTGAGCACCACCACCACAGGCGATACAGGTCGCTTCATCTTGATTGCAGTAATCTGAACCAGAAGATCCGCAGTTATTCCAACTACAATAACCTGTAATACCTGGGTTTTTCTCACAATAACTGTTACTTAAAAGTGGTTTATCACGACTTGCTGAAATAGATGCCTCATAATTAGGTACGCTCTCTGCTACATTACCGCAATAACCTGAAGAAGGTGTTTTACAGTCTTGCATTTGTGTGGTGGTTGCGGTTTTAATAGCTGTTGGACCACTAAAGTCAGCTTCTGTTAATTGACTGACATCAATCAGTGGTGTATTCATCGTTCCAATAGTTTCTACCGTACTAGGTAATGCAAGTCCCGTTACTTGCGTTAAGGCCTTCGGACAAGTAACAGGTACAAAAGTAATATCTGTAAAATTTTGCGTGTTAAACCCGCTCTCATCTGCTGATGCAAATGTGCATGCTGCAAGCAACGTTTCTTTAGCTGGATGTTCTTTTCCATTGTAAGTGACTACATAGGGGGTATTAATGTTATCTGCATTTTTAAAATACTCACTACAGGATGAGTTTAAAATATTTTCAGTCCAAGGAATGCTATCGGTTCCCCAAAACACATCACACGAATCACAGAAAGCACCACAGCCCCCTCCCGCCATATAAATGTCAAAAGAGTTTTCATTTGCTGCGATATTAACCGATTGAAACAGCATATATTGATAAGTATTTTTTTGATTAAATTTTATCGCAAAACAATATCCATTGAGGTCATTACAACCACCGCCACAGTTATTATATCCATAATAATTACCAAGTGCCGCAGTCCCCACACCATACACAATATTTCCTTTAAACGTGCTTGGTAGCTCACCTGATGCTATATCATCCGTAACAGCCTGAAGCATTGCCCATGAACCAAGCATGGTTTCGGGAGTTGCATAATAATCTTCTGACACACATACATTTCCTGAAGGCGCTGAGCCATAAGGAAAATCTGCTGAAGTTTCAGTTTGTGAACGTACGTGAACGGCAGCCGATGCACGTGTACAGCTCGCGCCATTACAGAGAGAAAATTGAAATGCAGCAGGCCCTTGAATGGCAATAGATGCGACACACCCCTGATTCGCCTCTAGCGTCAGTGGAAAGCTGCATAATGAATTGACATATAAGTTCGAAGAAAAGTTTGCGTTCACATTTGCAGGCAACCCACTTAGAACATACCCTTTTCTTGTACTAGATGTTAGATTTTTAATAAAAAAATGAGCGACAACTGTGTCGCCATTTCTGATTGCGCTCGGTATTCTCCCTATTTGCTCAATACTAAAATTACTGGCAGCGAGTAGCGATGTTACCTGTAAGCAGAGCATTAAACACACGAAAGGCCTTACTAAATAACATGTTAACTGTTTCACAATACATTCCTTGTTAAAAGTTACTTTAAATCATGTAGGTAGCACGTGCTAAAATCTGATTAGCATATAAGTTATTAGTACTCACATTAAATGTAACTGGAATGCTCGCCGTATCTGTTGCAACGGCGCCCATTCCAAGCGACGCTGTACCAAAATAACTATATCGATAACCAAGCCCACATCTTAAATGAGGGGTTAATTGCGCATCGAGTCCAACCCCCAAAATATAGCTCAGCCTTGTTGTACTGTGATTTGAAAAATGGGGAGTTACATTTACGTTTCCTATTTCACGAGTTGTTGCCTGATAAGCACTTGCACGATTCAACGCAATACCAATTCCGGCCTCACCATAGGGGTGCAATCGACTGTAAGTAGTTGTAAAAAGCCGCATGCTTGCTAAAATTTGCTGCGTTTCAATCGCATAACGATAGTTATATACAGTTGAAGAGGTAGCATCAACGCCTACAATATTTGTACCACCTATATCAACCTGCCCAAAACCATCATACTCAAAACCTGCTTGTAGCCATATGGGATAATTTGAAATATCTCGCAAGAAATGTTCACCACCTAAAAAGGCACCATAAAAACCCGCATCGCAACTTGAAGCAGATGGCATATAAATAAAAAGATTATCATCACTACCTAAAAAACGCGCTTGGCGCTTGCTTGCATCAAGACAGGCATACCCTCCCTGAAAAGCCATAACGGGCATTATTTTTTTAAAAGACGGCTGGGCTTCCTCCATTTTTCCAGCAAAACTTACCGTGCACCACATCAAGATGAGGAACGAATAAAATATCCTTTTCATACGCATCACATTCCCTATACATTTACCACTCCAAATGATAAAGGAAATAACCCCTACTTTATACCTCAACGTATGAAATAAACTCTTCAAATTTTCCTGTTGGTCCTGAGGCAATTTCATCATAATAGGTGATATCAATATTAAAGTGTTTTCCAAACACTGTTTGATAAAATGCACAGACAGCGTTCCTTTGCTCAACGGTTAATCTGTCTGGACTCACTATTTTAATTTCAAGCAATGTTAGCGTATGTTGAATAACTTGAAATTTTTGAACACGAATAGGCGCAATATTTGCTAAATCTTCATATTCACCTAAATATGGAAACCGTGTTTCCCCATTGGGGAGTGCTAAACGGTTTCGCTTTCGCCCTACAATTTTTTGTAAAACAGGTAATGTGCGTCCACATGCGCATGGTGCGCCAAAGGCTGCATAATCCCCAAGCTCATAACGAATTAAAGGTGTTGCATAATTCATGAGGCTCGTTACAAGTACTCGCCCCACTTCTCCAACCTCGCATGGCTCATTAGCATCATTTACAATTTCAAGGTGCACGTGCTCCGCATTCACGTGATATCGTTTATATTCAGGACATTGCTGTGCAATACTGCCTATCTCAACACAGCTATATACATCCGTTATTTCAGCATGCGGCCAAACACTGTGTACTAAATCAATTTGTTTGTCTGTGAGCATCTCTCCTATGGTGCGTATTTCGTGTAAATCAGGGAGTAGAATGTCATGCACCTTTGCATATTGCGCTAATGCTTGTAACTGTGAGGGGTAGGTCATTAAATAATAAGGCTTATGATAAATCAGGGCTTTCATTTGTACATGTGTTGGCAATGTCACATTCAGCAGTACACTTGGACCTGTTTGTCTATAAAAGTCGATAGGCGCCCCCCAAGTTGGGTAATATGTACCCTTAGGTGACTGTGCAACATCCAAATCTAACCAACGAATTGCTACAAGTTTTTGACGAAAGTCGCGCTGATGCCAGCGATGTTCACGTAACATTAATGCATCATAAAATAAACGTGTAAACCCTGTCCCTAATATGCGTATCACTTCTCCTGTAGACCCAGAGGTGATCAAAGGATAAGTGCCTCCATGCGTCGTTGGTAATTGATGTGATACAATACTATCCATCGATTCTTGGAGCATGCTGCGCAATAAAGGTTGAAAACTTTCGATAGAATGTTGTGTATCGTATTTTTGATAAAGATCTGTTGTTGTCACCGCATGGTGTATGATGCGATTTAATAAGCGTGCTTGCTTTTCAAGCTGTACTTCAGGCGTGATCCATTCAGACAGCTCAAGAGTTTTTTGTAATGCTTGCATTTCAGCGTACATACAACAAACTCGGCTACGTTAGGTGATAATTAAGCTCTAACAAAACTTGCTGATCACCCATTTTGCTACGTCCCGCTGCTGAGTAAGTACCATCAGAGCGAATAGGACACCCCTCGACAACATCACAGGCAATTCTGTCACTAGAACCCGAAGCGCTCGTACTCAAGCTACTATAAAAAGCATACACATAATTCGCAGAAAGCCCTACATTTTCAGTTAGCAAATACTCAAACCCAAGCCCTGTCCGTAAGCCTGCTAATTGTTTTTTATGTGTTGCCATAAGAGATGCACTGGCGTTACTACCCACTAAATCTCCCCTCGTATTTACAACTTGGCCTGCGGCTATATAGTTTGAGCGCGCACTTACTTTCATTTGGTTATAATCAATCCCGATTCTACCAAACAAAAAACTTGCATCTGAAAGCAAAATACCTGGTTTTAAATCGAAATAAGGAACAATGGTATTACCTGATACAGTGATGGTTGTATTCAGTTGATGATTAATAGTTGCTGTTTCAAGCGGTGGATCATCTACAATAAATGTTTGTGTCACAATGGTTGTATTTCTTGCCATACTCTTTGCAGTGGTCTTTGTGTTACTCAAAAAAAGAACCCCTACCTCACTGCCTAAATAAAAAGGCGCATGAAAGCGTCGCCCATAACCAATGGCTAAATCACCCACAAAGCCAAATTGAAAATTACGCGCATCTCGACTTTTAAGCATATCGCTTGCAGACAAAGAATAGTTTCCGGTCGTCATGAAACCATTTTGACCAGCGCCTGCAATCAAGGCCCAGCCATCAGGATAGTAGCGCGTATCACCCACCGTGCCGGCATACACACCAGGCGTTATAATCAGGCATGACAATAACCCCAGACCATAAGACACTGTTTTTTGTTTCATCGATTGTTATCCTTAACAAACCAAACCATTTTTCAAAATCCTACTTCTTTTTTAGCTTTAAAGCAAAATAAAAGAGTCCTATAGTAAAACTCCAGGTCCGTCCTATGACTATAAACTGGCGATATAACTAACAACTTCTATACTTACTTTTAAGTTGGGTCAAAAAGAGGTATGAAAGAGTGAAACGCCCTATTGCTATTTTCATACTCTGTGCTTTACTCTTACCCATCGCCTTTTCTGCATCAGAAGATAAAAAGAAAAATGACGAAACACTTCCAAGCGCAACCCCTCTGATAGATGAGCAGTCTAAAAAAAGTGATAGTAGCTGGCTTGCTAACCTACGCGGACTACCAACAAGAGAAGAAATCGAGAAACTCTCTACTCAAGTTGATAAAGTCATGGCACGTAGCAAAAATAAACACTGCAATGCTATTAACCCTCGCTTAAGAAAAATGATTTTTTTACATTTTGCCACTTACCAGAATATGATCAATAAACGCTCTGTATACTTAACCGAAAAAAATATATACCACTGGGCGCACGTGTTTGGCATGCTTTTAAAAGAAAGCAGTGGTGACACCACTAATATCACCAGTATGACGGGCCGCTCTTACTCCACTTATCAGTCAAAATCTGATTTAGAACGTTGGCAAAAAATTACCAAGCTTTCAAAAAATGGAAAAATTCCGCTTAATTACCAAACCAATTTTGGCTTAACCCAACTCTCTGTTGATAGGTTATTTATTGCATTACAACTTGCACAGACCCCTGTTCATTTAAAAGGTAAAGCAAAAGGCTTAAATACAGCCGTTGCCATTCGTCGGCTCATTTGGTTTTATCAAGATTTTGCTCAAGGACGCCTCCATCAAACTCATGACAGAATTCACCATCACGAACGCGGCAACCCCGAATATTCAACACGCTTCACCTTTGGCGTTAGTACGGCGCTCTTACTTTGTGGTACTCATTATATGTTTTATGAAGGATATCACGAAAAAGTAGGTGGCGCCGCAGACTTAACGGATGCTATGGCATCTATTGCTTACTGTAAATTAGGCAACGATAAAGATGGCTATGGAAAAACTGAAGAAAATCAAAAGTGCTTTGCTGAATGGGTTACACTCTGCCCAATGCTTAACTTTGATATTGCAATGATAACGCCGCTCCAATACTTCGCTACCCGTGATGCAGCACCTGTTTGCGAAAACACTTTTAAAGCGCTACTTAAGAAAAAACCGGTAGAACAACACAAAGCATCTTCAAAGAAAAAGCAGCATGCAACGAAGCAGCACACACAACATATGCGTATTACCTTAGGTGAGCGTGCCAAAAAAATATTTAATGAGGCATCTAAACTGCTTAACAATGTTTTTAAAAGAACCGCCATACAAGGGCAGCGGCCTCATGTACAGCCCTAACTGGCCTATAGCGCGAGAGAAACATGGATTATCGAACTATTCATCAAAACCTTTCTAGGCGTGTTCGTAACATTATACCAAGCCATATTGCACGCTTGAGCTGGTCCCGTGAAAAAATTGATGCCTTCCAGCTAAAACAGTTACGACTATTGCTTCAGCATGTTTCAATACACAGCGCTTACTATCAACGTATACTAGACAGTCGTGACATCAACCAAATGACTGTGGCCGACCTCAAAAAATTGCCGATTCTCACAAAAAAAGAAGTGCTCAAACACTGGGATGACATCATTTGCGTCCCTGACATCAACAAAACACAGGCAGAAACACACCTCCAAGGCTTACGCGATAACCCTAAAGCCAACCCTTTTTTTAAAGACAAATATTATGTGACTGCAACCGGTGGCTCATCTGGGCTTAGGGGGCTTTATGTGTGGGACTTAGATTACTTTTCTAATATTGCTGCCGTTGATTTTCGCCACCAAATACGTGATGAAATGCAAACACCTGGATTTCTGCCCCGCATTACCGCTGTATTAACAGCTCCATCTGCCATCCATGCAAGCACCCCACTTTGCACCACTGAACTTTATGTGCATGATAAAATACATCATTTTGGCGCAGATCTATCCATTCAAAGCATCTGTGAAGCGCTCAATGACTTACAACCCACACACTTAATTGGCTACGCCTCAGTAATTACGCGACTTGCCCGCGAAGCACTGAATGGCAAGTTATCAATTAAGCCTAAACGCGCCACAACCAACTCTGAACCGCTTAATGATGAAGGACGTGAAACTATCCAAAAAGCTTGGGGTATACAACCTAACAATACATGGGGTAGTGTTGAAATGGGCATTGCGGGTGTGGAAGATGACAAACATGCGGGCTTGCTGCTATCAGAAGACATGATTATTTTTGAGCCTGTCGATAACCAACTGAACCCTGTTAAAAATCCCAAAGACACAAGAAAACTCATTATTACTAATTTATTTAATAAGACATTACCACTTATTCGTTATGTCGTAGATGATGTTGTTGAAATTTTAGAAACGCCATTTAGTGCTTACCGCATCACGCCAAACATTGCAGGTCGCAGTGATGACTGGTTTTTGTATGAAAATCAAATTGAAGTGCATCCCATGATATTTTGGGATGTGTTTGAACGAGAGCCTTTAATGAGTGAATATCAAGTCGAGCAAACCAAAGAAGGCGCCATCATCCGTATCATTGCCTACGACGGCATTGATATTTCAAAAATTCAGTTAGCACTTGAAAAGGGACTTAAAAAAGCGGGCCTAACCCATCCAAAATTATCATTTGAACAGGTTAATACTATTGCGCGCCATGAAGAAACAGGAAAACTTAGGCGCTTTATACCATTAAGTGCCTAAGCCAGGGCTTAAAATATTAATGGAGTCTACTGTTATATCTGTATCGTTTACAACTTTATTTTTCACATCAGCCGCTTTTTCAGAGAACGCTTTAAATCCAGCTGTATCTGGTTTTGTAAAGAATGTCGTATAAACATGTCCATAAAGCCCACTGACAAATGGCATGAAAATAGCCGTTACAACAGCAACGATAATACCAACCAATGCTTTTAAAACAGGTTTTACGGCATCATTCCAAATCCAGTTTTCTTCTGGGAAGTCTTTTTTATGGCTTTCAACCATTACATCAAACCATTCTTTAAACTCTTCTAATTTTTTCTCAGAAGCATCTTCAGCTAATGGTACTAATCGCTCTAAAATTTCATCATGAATTTTATCAATTGCTTCATGATGATTCTTAGCAGTTAAAACTTCTTTAAGTAACTTGGTATGATTACCTAACTCACCGGTTAATGCATCTTTCAGTTTAGCTTTTACAACACCTGAAGCTGTAGCTCCGAGACTTACTACATCTGAATGCTTTTTCAGACCATTCTTGATATCTTTCTTATTTCTTATGAAATCCGTCACAAGTCTTGCAGCAACGTCTTGCCTTGTATCGACATCCTTCAAAGCCCCCATTTTTTTACTAGCGGCTTCTTTGGCTTTTTCTGTCTGTTTCGTAAAAATTGCTTGCAAGCTACCGTGAGCATTAAACGCCCCTTCCGCACGCCGTTGCAGCTTTTCAGCAGCTTCTTCTGCTAGCCTTCTTGCTTCTTCATCTACACTATGACCATGGCTAGAATTAAAAGATATACTGCTTCCACCATTACCATTATATCCCTGAGAATCGCTATCAGATCCTAGTGAACTACTGGAAACATTGTGGTCATCCGCCCCCTGAAAAGTACCTCTTTCAAGAGGAGATGGTGGCTTTTTAGCTCCAAAAGTGAAAGACATTGCTCTACCTAAATTCCTTGTAACAACATTTCCTTTTTTTTTAGGCGCCCTATTCTCCATAATCAACACTCCTCACTACCCAATAAAATCGACTAACACTTGGCTTGACTTTACCATTTCTTAACAAACAAATAAATAACATAATTTATACTCAAATAGCTCAATTGTCTTTCAATAATTTCATCGAGTATAATTTTAGTAACTCCCTCCGTCATCCTGAGCTGACTGATCCCCACGAAATTTACCAGTCACGTTCAAGCTCCGCTTGAATGGCATGCTCTATGTTTAGGCACTTGGTCATTACCGCATGAAGTTTGTTGTGCTCTACAATTAATTGCCCCAGGTAAAAATATGAAAACACTTTTTTATCTCGTACGGTATTAGCTTGAAAATAAGATTGCATGCCTTGATGATGCCCAATAACG
>JASBUO010000028.1 GCA_030147855.1 Gammaproteobacteria bacterium | reverse complement strand
AGGCCTACCTGCAGGTATTACAGAAGGTCGTGGTTAAACGAGGAGTTATGAGGTGTATCCAAGCATCATTGCCCGTAGCTATGCATTTTTGAAGTTCACCTTTAAAAACTACATTGAAAATGAGTGTACGCACCGTGCAAGCTCATTAACGATAACAACCTTGCTAACAATGGTGCCATTGCTCACGATACTTTTCAGCTTACTTACACACTTACCTTATTTTGATCAACTGCTTGAGCCTGTTCAAAATTTTATTTTTAACCACTTTGTGCCTGACGCAAGCCACAAAGTACAAGCGTATGTAACAGCTTTTACAACTAAAGCCAGCCATTTTTCAATTATCAGTGGTATTGCGATATTGCTATATAGCATGCTGTTAATTTATAACGTTGAGTTAGCACTTAATAAAATATGGCATGTTAAACGAATGAGAAACCCGTTTCATGCTGTTTTTGTTTATGGTTTCATATTAATAATTTTGCCACTTTTTTTAGGGTTTAGCTTATTTGCAAGCTCTTACTTAAGATGTAGTGCTTTTTTTGGTTCACAGTACTTCCAAGAAAAAAATATTCTTATTTCACATGCCCCTTTTGTATTGGCGTGGATTGGCTTCTCTTTCTTATACTATGTGGTACCTAATAAACGTGTTCCATTAAAGCTCGCATTATTTAGCGCGCTACTTGCAACACTTTTATTTGAAGTCGTTAAAAAAGGATTTTCTTTATATTTAACATACTTTACATTTTACGAAATGATTTATGGCGCATTTGCAATTGTGCCTGTATTTATTATTTGGATTGAGCTGGTTTGGTTAATTACGCTTTTTGGCGCAGAGTTTAATCACTCCCTCAATACATTTTACTAGGCCTGTTGACCTTTCCTTCCGCCTACTTGGCCCTAATTAATACTCTGTCCATGACAAAAAACCTGTCATGGACAGAGTAACAAACATTAAATATCGTCTATATTTTTATGTATTGCTCCATTTTATATAGGAACGGTAACACCAAATAATAAAAAGTTTAGCATTATATTATACTCAAACAGATTAATAATAAATATATTTGTAAATTTTTAACCTATAATTGTTTATATAGTGTGTCATCTTGAGAGTATTATGCCCGCGGACGTGAAAATTGTACTCAATGCCATCGTAACAGTTTTTGACGAACTAAATCGCATGAACCGTGGTGAGATATTTGAAACACTCGAAATACTTAAAAAAGAAGACACGCTCGAAAACAAGCTAAAAACACTCAAAGAAAAAAATTTGTCGTTTCAAAAAACACTACAAAAAATTTTAGAAAAAGAAGCGTTTAACCCAAATACTGATCCGCCCCATCCTAATGCCCAAGATACACTTGCCTTATTCAAAGAATCCTTCAAGATTCAAATGGCAGCCATTCAGTATACAAAAAAAGACAGAGCAAAGGCGATTGAGCGTTGGAAGAAACGCCTATTTTCTCAAAAAATGACTATTTATAACCTAACAGAACTTGAGTTTAATAAGCTCAATCCAGCATCTAGCCTGCGAGTTGATAATCGCTTTAAAAGTGCTAGCACAGTTCTCAATGATTTAAACAAAGATTTAGAAAGAATCTGGATGGGCATGACATCACAGCACGTGTGTGTGTTAGTGGATGGTAAAGAGCTATATAGGCTCAACTCTCTTAGCAACATCTTTGAACCAACATTTGAACCAGTCGATATAAATACACCTGGTTTAAAACAGCTCAATAACAAATTTACAGCTACCAATACGAAGATAGTATTAGAGCCACAGCAAATTGATTCATGCATTGGACATGTAGCTTTGTCTAAGTCAATTCGGTCAGAACGTTTCGAGTGGGAATTTAAACGAAAAGAGGATGCACTAGGTAATGCGTTACTTTTTAATTTTAATAGTCGCATTAAAAGCATTACCCCTGGGCTCGATAGACTAGGGGTAATTTATGATGATTTTTTGGCATACTTTGCTAACATTCATTCAGACAAAAATAAGCTCATTAACCTTGCAGGCATTGTAATCACTCTTGCGCTGCTATCACTCGCAATGATTGCAATTACCTCTTTATTTATATCAAGCCCTGCCGGATGGGCTGCTGCAGGCGCCATCTTAACCGCATCTACCATTATCACAGCAACAGCCATTTTAAGCCGAAGCATTAACTTGTTAGGGTGGTATTTAACACACGATCCTGCAGATAATCCCAATAAAGATGAATTCTTGTCTGCTAACTCACGTTTTAGGTTAACAACCGCAGAAGAAGCAGAGTATCGTGCCAATGGATTTAATGATGCACAAATCGCAACTGTCAAAGAAGCATTGCTTGCACTTGCAGTTGATATGAAGCTGTTCTCCGGTTCTGGTAAAAAAAGATATCACTCATTATTTGTTGATAAAGTGCAAGAGGCTACCGTCCTAAAAGATTTAAAAACATGTAATGTAAAACATCTAGCAAAAAGAGACTTTATCATCAAAACAGAAAGTCGATGGAAACATGGTGGAATTGATAGGGAGTTTGTAATTGGTCCACCTACGCCTCCCAAGCAAAATCCTGAAAGAACAGATGAACCCACTCCCCAGTGAACCCACTTCAAAATACCTGTTTATTAATCTGTAAAACATTTAATGCAACTCTAAAAGACAATCGGAAAGCTTTAAATTAGGCTGACCCAAAAGCGGCATTTAAAATTGGTTAATTCGAGGTTTTTTGCTGCTTCATCGGACTTTTTAAAAAGGTTTCAAATTCCAAGTGCCATTCAACAAATAGGGCAGTCACCTGGCTCTAACTGGCAGACCTCAGAAGTGCATTGGACAAATATAAAAATCATCCATTAATGTTGGGTTTTACCGGTATGCTGCTGGTGCGCACGGTAAGTCCGTAAAAGCCTGCGCAAGTAATCTACTTGTTCGCGTTGTTCTTGACGTGATCCAAGCATATTTTCTTCCTCAGCAATATGCTGTAGTTCGATACCATTAATCCAATTGTCTAATGTTTTAATTTTATTTTCTAAAGACAAATTTCTATCGTGTGCAACATCGGAGGGTTTATCGTAGAAATTAAGAGGATTTGCTATCTTTTTTTCGGATATACTCATGATGATCTCCTAAGTTGATAAGCATCACGTCCATTCAACATTAAGTCTAGATCATTTTAAAAAAGAAAAAAGAAACGTCCCAAAAAGAAAATGGACATTCAAAAACGCAGTGCTCGACATGAAGTACGTCTTCGCAAAACCATTTATAGCTTTGCGAAGACAGTCATTCTATTAAGTCTCATCCGTCTCAATAAAACTCTTCAGTTTCTCTGAACGAGAAGGATGACGAAGTTTACGCAGTGCTTTCGCTTCAATTTGACGAATCCGCTCTCGGGTTACGTCAAATTGCTTGCCAACTTCTTCAAGCGTGTGGTCAGTATTCATTTCAATACCAAAACGCATACGCAACACTTTTGCTTCACGCGGTGTAAGCGTTTCAAGAATCTCAAGTGTTGCTTCTCTCAAGCCTTCTGTCGTCGCTGAGTCAATTGGAGATGACATATTATCATCATGAATAAAGTCACCGAGGCGTGATTCGTCATCATCCCCCACAGGAGTTTCCATTGAAATAGGCTCTTTTGCTATTTTGAGCACTTTACGTATTTTATCTTCACTCAGTTCCATTTTTTCAGCAAGCTCTTCAGGCGTTGCTTCTCGTCCTGTTTCTTGCAAAATTTGCCGCGAGATACGATTAAGTTTGTTAATGGTCTCAATCATATGCACAGGAATTCGAATCGTGCGCGCCTGATCCGCAATAGAACGTGTAATAGCTTGACGAATCCACCAGGTTGCATAGGTCGAAAACTTATAGCCTCGACGATACTCAAATTTATCAACCGCTTTCATCAAACCAATGTTACCTTCTTGAATCAGATCAAGAAATTGCAGCCCTCGATTAGTATATTTCTTGGCAATCGAGATCACGAGCCTTAGGTTTGCTTCAACCATTTCTTTTTTAGCTCGGCGTGCTTTGGCTTCTCCAAGAGACATCTTCCGATTAATATCTTTGGTTTCAATGATGCTTAAACCTGAGAACTCCTCTAATTCAACCAATTGTATTTGTAATTGTTTAATTTCCGGAGCAACCATTTCAATGCGTTCAACATCTAATTTCTTACCATGCTTCTCCAAAATTGTTGTTAACCATTCTGTATTGGTTTCTTGGCCTGGAAAAGCATCAATAAACAACTTTCTAGGAATGCGTCCTTTTTCGAGAGAAAGCTTCATAATTTTACGTTCAAGTTCTCGAATATCATTACGCATTTTACGGAAGTGGCGTGTTAGCCTATCCACTTGCTTAGAGCTTAATTTAAGCTTTAAGAATGACTCTGACATTGCTTCAATGGCATCATGTGTTTTTGCATCTGCTCGGCCATATGTATTGAGTGCCTTAGTTGCCTCAACAAAGCGCTCTCGAAGCTCATCAAAATAAACTTTTGCTTGATCAGGGTTTGGTCCTGTATCGCCATCATCACCTGCATCGCCACCATCATCATCTTCGTCTTCGTCATCATCAGCAAGCGTTGCTGCATCTTCATCTTGGTCGACATCATCTAGCATAGAACCAATATTTGCAGTCGGCGCTTCTTCTGCATCTGCAAAACCACTAATAATGTCATTCAATCGCATTTCGTCAAGAAGTACACGATCGTAGTTTTTTAAAAGTATCTCAATGGTTTCAGGATATTGCGCCAAAGCCTTGAGCACCTGAAGAATACCTTCCTCGATACGTTTTGCAATACGAATTTCGCCCTCACGCGTAAGCAACTCAACTGTTCCCATCTCACGCATATACATCCGCACGGGGTCACTCGTTCGCCCTGTCTCTTTTGCAACGGACGCGAGCACTGCTGCTGCTTCTTCAACGTCTTCAGGTGCTTCTTCTGTATTACCCAGTAAAAGAAGCTCATCCGAGCTTGGTGGACGTTCAAACACTTTAATGTTCATTCCCTCTAACATCGTGATAATCACATCAAAGTGTTCTGTATCAACAATATTAGGCATCAAATCATTAATTTGAAGATAAGTAAGATAGCATTGTTCTTTGCCGAGGCTAATCACTTTAGCAATCTGTGAGCGTTGTTGTTCTTGATCATTTACGGACATATGAATAGGTCTAATTACGTTAAAATATCAGAAAAATTGCTTCGATTATAAACCGCCTTGAAAAAACATGCCAGAAGAATCGTGTAGATTCTTCTTATGTAGCACTAAAACCCCCTGTAACACGCATATGCCCCGCAGCATCTTGCCATGATTGCACTTTTTTATAACCCGATGCTTCTAAATGTTTTGAAACCGCTTCACACTGGCTATATCCATGCTCAAGTAGTAACAGGCCAGATGGTACAAGATGTTGATAAGCCCCTTCAATAATACGCTTTAAATCTTTCAATCCATCCATACCACTTAATAATGCTGTTTTCGGCTCAAATCGTAAATCGCCTTGGTGTTGATGTGGATCATCTTCAGCAAGATAGGGAGGGTTTGAAATAATTAAATCAAATTTTTCTTGGTTGAGCGCTTGAAACCAATCTGATTGTAATAATTGTATGTTTTTAATTTTATGGCGTTCCACATTCTTTTGGGCTACCTGTAATGCAGCAAAACTTTTATCTACAGCACAAAACTTCCAATGTGGTTTTTCCGTTGCAATTGCAGCAGAAATGGCCCCTGTGCCAGTACCAAGTTCGAGTACTGTACATGTTTTTTTTGCTCCAAATAACATCAGTGCAAGCTCAACCAAACGCTCAGTTTCAGGGCGAGGAATCAGCGTACTAGGTGTAACATAAAGGGGAAGAGACCAAAATTCACGCGCCTCTAACAAATAAGCAACCGGAAAACCTGACTCGCGCTGCTGTAACAAAATGTTCATTGCATCCAACAAGTCCGGCGGCACTTCATCATTACTATGTGCATATAAAAAAGCACGTGATTTATTTAAAACATGTGCCAACAGTAGTTCCGCATCAAGTTGCGCTGTTTCGCTAACAGCATTTAGACGCTGTATGGCATCTCGAAGCAATTGTTTAATAGTAGACATCTCTTAGGGCGTGTCCTAATCTTGTTGTCCAAGCGTTGCGAGCAAATCTGCTTGATGTTCGCGTTTTAACGGGTCAATCACCAGTGATAAATCACCCGCGAGCACATCATGTAACTGATACAAAGTTAAATTAATGCGATGATCTGTTAGGCGTCCTTGAGGATAGTTGTAAGTTCGAATACGTTCGGAACGGTCACCACTTCCAACCAATGAGCGCCGTGCCTCGGCTTGTTCAGTTTGCTGTTTACGCTGCTCGGCATCTAACAATTTCGTTTTTAATAAATTCATGGCACGCGCACGATTCTTATGTTGTGAGCGCTCATCCTGACACTCCACCACAACACCTGTCGGAATATGTGTAATGCGTACCGCAGAATCTGTTTTATTCACATGCTGGCCACCCGCACCTGAAGAGCGATATGTATCAATCCGTAAATCATCCGGTTTAATGGTCACTTCATGAATCTCATCAACTTCTGGCAAAATAGCAACTGTACAGGCTGATGTATGCACGCGTCCCTGTGATTCTGTTTCAGGAACACGTTGTACACGATGCGCACCTGATTCAAACTTTAATTTTGAATATACATTTTTTCCAATGATACGCGCAATAATTTCTTTAAAACCACCATGTTCACTGTGATTAGTACTGACAATCTCTACCTGCCAACCTTGCGTCTCGGCATATCGGGCATACATTTTAAATAAGTCACCTGCAAATATAGCAGCTTCATCTCCTCCTGTGCCTGCACGTACCTCAAGGTAAATGTTGCCTTCATCGAATGGATCTTTAGGAATTAAATGCATTTGCAATGTATCTGTTAACGCAGCAATAGATGCCAGTACCGTTTGGCGTTCTTCTTTTGCCATAGCCACTAAATCTGGATCGTCCGATGTAATCAATTCTTCTAATGAGACAAGCTCTTTTTCAGCATCTGAAAACTGCTGATAATCATTGGCAAGAGGTTCGAGTTGTGCGTATTCTTTTGAAAGTGCTTTAAACTTTTCAGTATCTGCAATGACAGCTTTTTCTGACAACAAATGCCCAATTTCTTCAAATCGTTCAAGCAACTGTTCAAGTTTTAGTTTAAGTGATTTTTTCATTGTTTATGTATGATTCGTCTATATTCAAAAGATACCTTGAAAAGGTTAATATATCTTCACGAGAATCTATTGCAGCCTGTCGTAAGCCAACAGTTGTTACATGCATGAGCTTATTTAATAATCTTTCTGAAAATTCACGCATCATAAGCTGTTGGCATGCTCCATCAGCAAGTTTCTTATGAGCACGCTCAAGTTCGTGCATTGCTAAAAGTTGCATATGTTCACGATAATCACAAATTGCATGTTGTGCTAAGCGTATTCTATCTTCTTTTAGATATTGTGCTAAAGCAGGTTCAAGCAATTTTTCTGCGCGCGCAGCAGCATTACGTCGCTCGTCCAACCCTTTTTCAATCGCGACATGTAAATCATCGATATTGTATAAATGTGTATATGACAATTCTGCAACATCAGGTGCGATATCACGCGGAACAGCTAAGTCTAAAAAAAAGAGAGGCGTTTTTCGTATCGTGCCAATCGCTTGCTGGACCATTGCTTTATCAATAAAGGGTAGGGGACACGCTGTTGCTGAAATAACAACATCTGTGCGTGAAAGATGGTTTGGAATATCTGTAATAGATACAGCATTTGCATGCCACTTAAGCGCCAATTTATCAGCATTTTCACGCGTACGACTCGCTATTGAAAAGTGTCTCGCGCCTTGCTGATATAAATATTTTGCAACCAATGCTGCGGTTTCCCCTGAACCAATAATAAAAATATTAAGCGCGTGATAGTCTGAAAAAAAACGTCCAATGAGTCGTACCGCAGCAGAAGCCACAGAAATAGGATTATTTCCAATACCACTTTGTGTACGAATGCGTTTGCTAGCGCTAAAAACAAAGGGGAAAATAGCACGCAATGTCCGCTTCAAACCTCCCTTGTCATCAGCTACTCTAAATGCTTGCTTCAACTGACCCAAAATTTGTGGTTCTCCCAACATCATTGAATCAAGTCCTGTTGCAACACGTAATAGATGCCGAATACCTTCTGTACTTTCGTGTTGATAGATATGCGGTAAAAACGCATCAATCGATATATCTGCTGCTTTTGCAAGCCATTCAATAAGTTGTTTGGGTGCGTCTGTATCCGCATAAATTTCTATACGATTGCACGTGGACAAAATCACGGCCTCATGTACGAAAGAAAGCTGTAACAACTGCTCCAACACCATATTTTTTGGTGTGAGTAATGAGGCTAACCTTTCACGCACAACAAGCGGCGCTGTCTTGTAATTAAGACCTGTGGCAACAAACACCATAAATGAATAAGCCTATATGCCCAAATAATGAAATAAAATGAGAGGCCTTATTGTAAACGATTACACCTTGAAATTAAATGACTTCCTAAGCTCAGGCTCTGTACATAACAAAAAACCGTCATGTACAGAGAAGCTCAGGTACCAAATGTCGCTGCATAATCTGGCTTGTCATCCTCATCATCACTCCTATCAATTGTTAAAAATTGACCAAACATATCCCCAAGACTCTCAATCTCTGAAGGTTGATGGTGTGATGCAACAAGTGTATTTAATGCTTCTATGGGAGGAGTAGGCAGCTCACCGAAACTCCGTGACAGCATAAATGTAGGCATTTCTGTTATTTCAGAATCACATTGTATTTTGAGGGGGTCACTATCTGACTGTTTATTCGAAACATCGAAAACATCTTTCAATTCAGGCAAAGAGTGTGGTTGGGTTATACTTTTTCTTTTGGCAAACAATGCAAAAGAAACTGCTCCTAAACTCGTTTTAACAATACTAACGTCTTCCTTCCTCTTTTTTTTTGACACAGCAACACCTGTTTTTCCCAGATAAGACTTATCAGCTATTTTTATAGCTTGCTTCGCGCTACTAACAGCTTTTTTCTTGTAGTTACCCATAAAAACTAGAAAATGATCAAACTTCATTCATAATATGCGCTAGCATACTTCATATCAAGTAATTCGGTTCATTTATAACCGATATCCATAATTAAAAAACATAGCGTGCAGTGGCTTTAAAAGTTTATTACCCAATGTTTTTTTAACCGGCGTATTCAAAAGTAGAGTGTTAAACTGAGCGATGTTATCGTACAAATAATCATCACTGGTTTTTAAGTCATCAATCAAACCAAGTTCAATAGCATCTTTAGCAAGCCAGTGTTCGCCCGTTGACACTTGGTTAATATCAACTTGGCCACGATAAGTGAAAATATGATTTCTAAATAAAGTCTGCACAGCATCTAAATCTTCTTTAAACTTTTCTCGACCTTCTTTAGTATTTTCCCCAAGAATGGTTAATGTACGCTTATATTTTCCAGCCGTTAATAACTCAACATCAATATGATTTTTTTTCAGCAACCGATGAAAATTGGGCACCTGAGCCACTACACCAATTGAACCAATAATGGCAAAAGGTGCCGCTAAAATTTTATTGGCAACACAGGCCATTAAATAACCACCACTTGCCGCAACCTTATCAATACAAACAGTCAATGGAATTTTTTTATCTCGCAGACGTGCTAATTGAGAGGCGGCTAACCCATAACCACTTACTTCACCACCAGGGCTCTCAATTTTTACCACCACTTCATCTTTAGGCGTTGCCAGCGATAAAATCATCGATATTTCATCTCGCAACTGCTCAACCTGTGATGCTGTCATATCACCTGTAAATGACAGCACAAAGCGCGAAGGAAGAGCTGCTTTTGCTTTTTTCCTTTCTGCGTTTGTTGGCTTTTTAGTTTTCGCTTTTTGAGTAGATTTATCTCTAGGTACTTGTTTTTGAAGTCGCTTTTTTTGCGCTTCATACATATCGTTTAAAGATTCGATATGTACAACCGCTTTTGAACGGCGTCCTAAAGAAGAAATCGTTATTAAAACAATTAAAATTGCTACGACAAATGTCAATGTTTTTAAAACAAAAAGGCCATATTGTGCTAAAAAATCCATCCTAAGATGTCTCCTTAATAATCAATAGTAGAGGATAGGGGGTATCGGGCAGTGACTTAAATGGCTGCGCCGGTAAGGGTAACGTATTAAACTCAAACCCATCTAGTGCTGGCAGCAACTGATGAAAAGGAGAAAAAGCGCCTTGTACAATATCTTGTTTAACCCGTTGTACACTAAATTCTTTTTTATTTGGCGCAGGATAAGGCTGCAAACTACCCAGCCAAATAGGATCATCATAATTTCTCAAATGATAATTTGACCGCCAAAGACTAAGTACTAACCCTGAGCGCGTGTTATTTGAATCATAAGTCATTACAAGTACGGGGCGCTTGTTTAGATAGAGTGGTGTTTTAAACGGATAAACAATTTTATTAGCGGGATTGTTTGCGCGCGATAAAATACGTGCAGCAAAGGAATTAGGGCGTTTTTTCCAGCCTTCTTTTTCAAGTGCAATTTGAAATGCAGTCAGTGATCCTAAATATTGGATGTTAAATACGCCATTAGGTTTCCCAAAACGATTCATGGTGTAAATCGGCAATAAAGGCTCACGCTGATGCCACCAGGCCTGGCTCGTCAATACATACTGCTCAGGAAAAGGATAATGATCGTGCAACGTTGTTTTAAATTGCACGAGCACTACCCAAAGACTCACGCCAATAAAAGCACCTGTTGAATAGCAAAGTATGCGAAACGTTGGAGGATGCCTTGGTATATGGCGACGATAGAATAGCCAGTGCAATAAACAAATGGCAGCGCCTATTAAATAACTAATCAATACGCTTGTTGCCCAATGATCTCCCAAGTATATCAGTGCAAACCCATCTAAAATGAGTAACAAACTAAAGCCTAAACGAAAATAATGCGCAACATTCCGAAGAGAAGCATGCTTCATTTGAAAAGACACAAAACAAAATAATGCGGTTGCAAGGGCCAAGGTGGTAGAAGGAAACGAATAAGTACTGTGAAGTAACGGCGCATCATATACGCGTACCTTATTCATTAAAACACCCAAAGCCTGGGTGAAAAATAGAGTGCTCGCGCCCAAACTACTCCAATAGCGCAAAAGTCTCCAACTACGCGCATGCATTGCATGAATCGCGAGCATACTCCAAAGCAGTGCCAAAGCATAAAAGTTTACAAAACAGCTTATAAATATAAAAAATATATCAAAAGGCTGTGTGCGCACACTCTGGAAAAAGAAATACATGGGCAAGTCGAACAAATATCCCAATTCATCTACGAAAGCAAACCATAAAACAACCATAATAATTGTTAAAATAGCAAGTAGTGTCAGAACAATAAGTGCGGCGGTAGTGGCGTGATTACCTTCATTAGGTGGTGTAAAATGATGCGTAATATGAGATAAATAAGGGTTATCCTCAAGCCACGCCCAGGTTTCATGCAGCACGGTTCGCAAAACATGATTGGCACGTGTTAATAACCATTTAATAGCAACCGTTGAAAACCAAATAAACCCCAGCAAAACCAACACTAAAATAAAGAGCCGTGTTGCGCCCTCGGCTGAAAGCTCCGAACTCGCAGCTCCCACCAGCACACCTGGCACAATATAGACTAAGGCCCAGGCGATACCCGATAAAATATTAGCCGTCAAAAACGGTACTTGCTTCATTTTAAGCATGCCAGCAATTACTGGAATAATAGAGCGAAGTGGTCCGATAAAGCGCCCGAGCAATACACTTTTCCCACCATGATGCACAAAATAATCTTGGCCATATTTCAGCCAACGAGGATAACGACTAAAAGGCCAAATTTGATGAATACGTGTGCTAAAGGTATATCCAATGGCATAACTAATAGTATCGCCAACAATAGCACCAAGCGCACCTGCGATTAGCGTTAAATCAATCCGCATCACGCCAGAGCCTGCTAAAATACCAATAGCAGTCATCACAACAGTGCCTGGAATAATGCTGCCAACAATTGCAAGAGACTCAATAAAAGCAATAAAAAAAGCAATAAATAACGCCCAGTGCGGGTGCACATAGAGCCAATTAGTAAATGGTTCTAGGTAGTCAGCAAACAGTTGCATGCGTTTTTTGTCCCAATTGATTCAAACAATCATGCTTTAACATCATTTCAACTTGTTCGACTGTCACTGCATTTACATAATCTTTCAATTGCGTCATTTTAAGCGCTTCAAACCCACAAGGGTTAATCCCTAAAAAGGGCGTTAAGTCCATATCAACATTTAAGGCAATGCCATGATACGTACAGCCTTTTCTAACACGTAGCCCAATCGATGCAATTTTTTGCTCATTCACGTAAACACCCGGCGCGCCTGATTTTGTCTCTGCCTGCACATTAAAATTCGCTAACAAGCGAATAAGCATTTTTTCAAGCAAACAAACCAGTGTTCGTACACCCAGCTTTTTTCGATTTAAATCAATTAAAAAATAAACGACCAATTGCCCTGGGCCATGATAAGTTACTTGCCCACCTCTGTCACTTTGAACAATCGGAATATTACGTGGGTTTAAAACATGTTCTGGTTTACCGGCCTGCCCTTGAGTATATACTGGTGGATGTTCTAAAAACCAAATTTCATCTAGGGTATCATTCGAACGATTCGCCGTGAAAGCCTTCATAGCCTCCCATGTTTCTGTATATGGCTGAATCCCTAATGAACGCATCGTTATCATTAGAGTACCATCTTTGTATCCGGATGCTTGCTGAGATCTTCATACAACGCATCTAAGGCTGCTTGGCTGACCGCCCAAACTGTAATACTAATGGCAAGATAATTGCCTTTGGCACTCATTTTACGCTGAATGGCATCATCCTCTAATTCTGGATGATGCTTGCGGGCAATGTCTAAAATATCTTGCTCAAACTGATCTGTTACATCCCCAATAACTTTAATGGGGAAGTCAGTTGGAAACGCTATCAAGTTTTGCTCATCAGTCATGATACAATTACCTGTTAGTTATCAACTAAACCACTGCTTAAAGGTCAGTGTTACAGAATCTTTCGCACGAGAAAATAAGCCTGCCTCAGGCACTGCTTTTAATGCATATAGCGGACGCGTTGAAAGCACATCGCCATTAAAGGAAATAACAAGTTCACCTACTTTCTGGCCTTTTTCAATCGGCGCTTTCAAATATTTTGAGGCTTCTGTTTTAATGGTTAAATATTGATATTGTCCGGTTGGAATGGTGACATATTGGTCGCGCATTACACCTACCGCTAAAGCATTATCAGTGCCTTTATACAAAGGTAGCTCTGCCAATGGTTTACCTGCTTCATATAGTTTATGCGTTTCAAAAAAGCGGAACCCATAATTTAAAAGCCTTTCACTATCATCTGCACGTGCTGTGTCAGTAGGCGAGCCTAAAACAATTGCGATTAAACGCATATCACCTTTTTGTGCAGAAGAGGCAAGACAATAACCCGCTGCACTGGTGTAGCCTGTTTTAATACCATCAACGGCCGAATCACGCCACAGCAACCGATTGCGGTTAGGTTGTCTGATTTCGTTAAATGTGAACCATTTTTGCTTATACCAGTGATAATATTCCGGAAATTCTTTCACCAGTGCACGGGCCAAAATTGCTAAATCCTTTGCCGAGGTATAAAGATTTTCACTGGGCAAGCCCGTGCTATCTGTAAAATGCGAATTGGTCATGCCGAGCTGCTTTGCTTCCTGGTTCATCAAATCGGCAAACCCTTGCTCACTACCTCCTAAATGTTCTGCCATAGCAACGCATGCATCATTACCTGAGTCAACAATAATGCCTTTTAGTAAGTCCTCAATGCGTACATCTTGCCCTTCTTTAACGAACATACGTGAGCCGCCTGTTTTCCAGGCTCTTTTACTAATATGAATTGTATCGCTTAAGTGAATTTGTTCGTTATGTAACGCCTTTGAAATAACATATAAAGTCATCATTTTAGTGAGGCTTGCAGGGGGTACTTTTTTATCGCTATCTTGTTCAGCTAAAATTTTGCCGCTATTTACATCTACTAATAAATAAGCTGCTGCATTAAGTTTTGGCTGTGTTGGTGTGATAAGAGGGGCTTTTTTATGAGAAGTTGGTGGAGCAAGGCGCCCAGCATCGGCATGGACAAATTTAGGATGTGCAACCACTGCCGCAAACAAGAGAAGTGATGTTAAAACATGCATGGTTTTATTCATGGAAATGGCTCAACTCTTCATTAGGTTCATAAAAGGTTGAGCCATTCTACCATAGCTTACTGTATCTCACCACGTTTTCATGGCAAGATGTTTGAGCCCCTTAAGCACGAGCGCTAGGCGTTAATACCGTATAATCTGCTGTTGGCTCGTCAACATTCAATATGTCATCGCCGAGGTTGAGGCGGTCATTTTCAGCAAGCCTCTCTACATTAGGATTAAATGCAGTATCATTCCCAGCATCCCCTCCAGCCTGAAAAGAAGCGTCTACTGTTTTTTGAACTACTGGCTCATCCATTAACCCAGTCTCACCGAGCCCATTACTGTTCACATGAGTCTTACGTGAATTAAAAAAGTAGGATATATGACGCGTATAATCATTTTGAGAAGCGCTATATGTATATCCCATTTCACCCATAAAATTCTCAAGGGGTGAGAAAATGTTTGCGAGACTCGATTTACCGAGCACCGCGACCAATGCGATTGAAATCACTAATGGAACACATAAAATTGCGCCCAATGTTGTCAGCGCCGCTGCTCCAATAATAAGCCCAACTAGCAAATAAACCCCACCTAATGCTGCAGGTATCCCACCTACAGCCATTGCTATATCTTGAAAAATAGCAGCACCAAGTGCTTTTTTACGTAAAGCAGGTGCTTCCAGTAAAATGCGTGCTGGTAAACTTTGGATGTACGCTCTATCCAGCGCTATATTACCTTGCATGCGCGTCAAAACTTCACGCCCTTCCTTGTCTTGCTCCATCCGTTCAACAAGCACATATAGTGCGTTTAGCAAATGAATCTGTGCACGATTTCGTTGCATTTCTTTTTTATGAAGCGCCTGACTGCGCTGCCTCACAGACTCCGCTTGAGAACACTTGTCTGGCATATCCATAATTAAAGATAAATATTTATCATTTAACTCTTTTTTAAATGCTTCTATTTCTCTTAGTAAATTACTCTGTGGTGCTTTGGTTTGATAAAAAGAATAACCCATTTTCTCTTCTCCCGTTTATCATGAGTGACAATAGAGCAGAATTATAACATAATTTAGATCAAAAACAAATTAATCTGTTTAATTATCTTCATACAAGAGGGTTTAAATACTTTAACTACTACTGCATACTAATTTAATCTAAAGTTTTAGTAGTCGTTTGGTTTTAATAGCAAAGTGATACCTGAAAATGCCAATAAAAAAAACCAGTGAAGTTGCTAACAGCCGAAATATCCTTAGTTACTTAATACATATGCAACCACATTTATTGATTATGAGCTGCCTCTTCATCGCCAGCTGCGAGCACACGAAGTCGATACTTTCCTCAGAAAACCACTCTACGAGTCAATTATACTCAAACTCTCAAACAGCACATCCCGCACGACAAGCTTCGTTCTCGAAAGATGGGGCGCCGAAAGGGCCCATGCCAACGCACTTTGATGAGCAAACACCAACCACTGAGCCCCTAAGTCGTTATGGTAATCCGGCATCTTACCAAGTCAAAGGCAATCAGTATGAGGTTTTAACCTCATCTGAGGGGTATAAAAAGAAAGGCATTGCATCCTGGTATGGCACTAAATTTCATAAAGAGCGCACTTCAAGTGGCGAAGCATACGATATGTATGCACTCACCGCAGCACACAAGACTTTGCCACTGCCCACCTATGTACGCGTTAAGAATTTAGAAAATGGTCTAGAAACCATTGTTAAAGTGAACGATAGGGGGCCTTTTCATGAAAACCGTCTTATAGACTTATCCTATGGTGCTGCAGTTAAGCTTGGTTTGCTTGCTAAAGGTACTGCACCCGTTGAAATTGAAGCTTTAAACGCAGCACCCGAGGCACAATACTATCTACAAGTGGGTGCTTTTCAATCTTCTGAAAAAGCAGAGGCCTTGCGAGAAAAACTCTTAAACCTTAAGCTTAATGCAAATGTTCAAGTTGAAGAGCGTAATGCGCGCTACGTTATTAACCTTGGCCCTTTTTCAGATAAACAAACATCTGATGCGTTTAAACATACTTTAGAAGAAAAAGGCTATCCGGGTGGTTTTTCTTACCTACAATAAACAGAGTTACCGTTTGGGATCACGCCGTGTAATCCGTGCAGGCGGTGCACCGACAATAACGCGCGTGCCTTTCATACCAATCCCAGGCAAGTCAATAAACTCCTCATTTAACCAGCGTGCATCTTCAATAAAAATACGCACACAGCCATGGCTTGCACGATACCCTGGTACAACCGAACTACCATGTAAGGCGTATCCTCTGAAAAAATGCATACAGTAAGGCATTTCAGCACCACCATTAACACCATTCGCGCGTCTTGGGAATGCCGTTGAAACACAGTCGATGTCTTGTTTACGAATGACTCTAAAAAAGCCTGCCGGTGTTTTACAATACCCGTTGCTCGCACTACATTTACCATTGCCTGATGATAAAGGACCCCACCAAACCAACTCACCTCGATCATCATAAGCACCCCAAGCTAAATACTCTTGGTTCACATAAATGGTTTTTTCTCCTATCGACTCAATATAGCGAGGGAAAGGGGATACATCATAGATGGTTAGATTTTCAATATGGCGTGGAATCGCAATAATCATGCCGGGCTTCAAACTAATATTCATACGATTAACACGACGCACAATATCTTCTTCTTCTGGATTTGGAAAAAGGCTCTCCCAGCGATCGCCCGACTTGACTTTAATACAATCATAATCCGGCAAATGACAGAGTCGCTCACCATAGCGTGCCTGAGCAAACACAAAAGATGTAGAAAAACTTAAAAAACCAAATAAAGCGATGTTTAGTATCTTTTTCATTTGATTCTCTATAAACACAAATGTCTACTTAATACTGTCGTCAATATTTTGTGAAACTTAAGTGTTTTTCATTTTTTATGATATAATAGCCACCAGCTTGCACTACAAACCACAAGGATAGCTCGAAGACATGAGTTGGCTTAAAAAATTATTACCCTCCAAGGTTAGTACAGAAACCAAACAAAAAAAGGGCGTGCCTGAAGGTATTTGGGTAAAGTGTAAAGGCTGTCAGGCCTTACTCTATCGCGCAGAATTAGTGCGCAACCTATCTGTTTGTTTTAAATGCAATCATCATCATCGTATTTCTGCGCGAGATAGGCTGACGCAATTTCTAGATGAAGGAAATCAGGTTGAAATCGCAAAAAAACTTGAGCCTGTCGACCGACTCAAGTTTCGTGATTCTAAAAAATATAAAGATAGAATCGCACAAGCGCAAAAAGCAACTGGAGAACGTGAAGCCATTATTGTAATGAAGGGTACCCTCAAACAAATACCTGTTGTCACTTCTGCTTTTGAGTTTAGCTTTATGGGCGGCTCAATGGGAGCAACCGTTGGTGAAAAGTTTGTACGTGGCTTAAACGAAGCAACCAAAGCGCATTGCCCTTATATATGCTTTACTGCTAGTGGTGGTGCACGTATGCAAGAAGGTTTGTTTTCGCTCATGCAAATGGCAAAAACCTCTGCAGCACTTGCAAAATTTGCCGAACATCGTTTGCCATTTATTGTTGTATTAACCGATCCGACCATGGGGGGCGTATCTGCAAGCTTTGCAAGTCTTGGTGATATTATTCTTGCAGAACCTGATGCCTTAATTGGCTTTGCAGGCCCACGTGTTATTGAACAAACTGTCAGACAAACGCTGCCTGACGGCTTTCAAAAAAGTGAGTTCTTATTAGAGCACGGTCATATAGACCAAATTGTTGATCGTAAAAATTTGCGTGATACAGTCGGTGAATTTATTTCTAAATTCATGCATGAGCCACAACATGAATCCAGTGTATGACTTTTCGGTTGAAAATTGGCTTAGCTACCTTGAAACGCGCCACCAAAAAGAAATTCAGCTAGGCCTTTGTCGTGTTCATGCCGTTGCAAAGTCACTCGACTTATTGCACCCCAAAGCAACCGTAATTACGGTTGCAGGCACTAACGGAAAAGGCTCAACTGTTGCAGCGCTTGAGGCCATCTATCATGCAGCAGGATACTGCGTTGCAGCTTATACTTCTCCTCATTTACTCCGATTTAATGAGCGTATACGTATCGATAAGGCGTCCATCAAAGATTCAGCCCTCATCCAGGCATTTTTGGCCGTTCATAATGCGCCAGGTAGCCAAATGCTGACCTATTTTGAAATGGCAACGCTCGCAGCTCTTTGGCATTTCAAACAAAACAAACCCGATGTTATTCTACTCGAAGTGGGCATGGGAGGGCGCCTTGATGCAACCAACTGCATCGACGCAAACTTAAGTATTGTTACAACTATCGATATCGATCACGAAGCCTTTCTTGGCAATACAAAAGAAGCCATTGCCATTGAAAAAGCAGGTATTTTTAGACCACATCAACCCTCTATATATGCCGATGAGGATCCGCCCCACACCTTACTCAAAGCCGCTCAAGCAAGTCAATTAGACCTTGTAATATTAAATAGGGACTACACGTTTAGTGTGAGCAGTAACACTTTCATATTTTCATGTGCTCACTCTTTTTCCCTGACACTCACATGCCCAGGCATTCATCCTAAAGCATTTGCAGCAGCAATCATGGCAACACGAAAACTAAATAACACTTTGCCTGTTTCCAAGATCAATTATGCATCTGCTGCAACCCATGTCTCTATTGTAGGGCGTCAGCAATGGATAAATGCAGCCATACCCACCTTAATTGATGTTGCACACAATAAGCAAGCCGTAAATTTATTAGCTGAACTTATTAAAAAAAATCCTCCAAAAGGAAATGTTCATGCTGTTTTTTCCGGATTACAAGACAAAACCCTTTACGACTTGATAGCGCCCATGCGAGCATACGTTAATGCATGGTACCTAACGACTTTAAATCATGCACGTAGCGCAACCCAAGCCTCGCTTGAAGCGGCCTACGTACATGTAATGAATGAACAGCCTAATGCTGTTTTTAATGAGCCATCCAGCGCTTTTACTGCAGCAGTGAATGCAGCAAAACCCGGGGATATCATTTTAGTGTATGGCTCTTTTTTACTTGTAAGCGCCGTTATGCTTGCCCATTTTAAAGAGGGAGGAAACAATGAACTTTGCAATTGATGAACGAACAAAACACCGCATAACAGGGCTTGTTGTCATCATGGCGGTTGCCATTATTTTTGTGCCTGCAATGTTAAAAAAATCAAATCAGCGTCTAGAAGAAAATATTCACCTGTCAGTTCAACTCCCACCCAAACCAACCGTACCTAAAGTTGCGGTCACAGAGGAAAGAGCCGTATTTGAAACAGTAAGAGTTGAAAAAATGCCATTTCCCGCACCTGTAGACTCAGCACCGGCTTCTCAAGTTGCACGTATTGAAAACTTAACATCAAAGCCTAGTGTTGAACCCATCGCAGATATTGCCATTAACACAATAAATACACCGGAAGAAAAGGTCGCAATCAAAACACCTAGAGCAGACAAAACAAGTGCTAGTAATGCAAAACCTGCTTCTCCTGTATTTGTCAAAGCTCAGAAGCCCACATCTTTTCACCCTAAACCGGTTTTACCACAACCAACAGAGGCATATACAATTCAACTCGCAGCCTTCAGTGTTGAACAGAATGCTGAAAAATTGGTGGCGCGCCTCCGTGAACAAGGCTATAAAGCACAATACCAAACTGTTGCATCTGATGCGGGCCTTTCATACAAAGTAACTGTTGGCCAACTAGATGATAGAGCAGATGCACGCCTCCTTAAACAAAAACTTAATAAGAGTACACAGCTTGAAGGCTTTATTGTTAAAAGGGATGTTAGCTAATGGCACATTTACATTGGGTTGATTATGGGATTATTCTCATCCTAACACTTTCAGTGTTAACAGGTCTTATCCGTGGCTTTGTAAGAGAGCTGATTGCCCTATGTGTTTGGGTAACTGCCATTTGGGTAGGGTACACTTACTCTCCAGAAGTTAGCCCCTTGTTACGCGGCTATCTGCATGATGGCGCGCTTAGA
>JASBUO010000018.1 GCA_030147855.1 Gammaproteobacteria bacterium | reverse complement strand
CCGCTTCCGCTGGTGTCGTAACTGACTTCAAAGTACAATTGCTCATGGCGTATCTCCTCGTTGATTTTGTTCCCCAAGAACAATCAACAGAATACGCCACCTAATTTATTTTGCCCATACACCAGAAATCACTATAACTCCGCTATAGAGCTATCAACCCAACTGAAATAAAAATAGCCGCTTTATTTAAGCAAACGCATAAGACAGGATTCTTTCCTATTACAATTCCAAGTTTTTTAATGGATGTTTTATCACATTTTTTAACGCTGGTAGTAAGCGCATGCTTAATAAGTACCGGTGCGGCAATGATAGCGTCAGGAGTAGTGAGCGTCCTTAGTGTCTGTATGTGTGCTGCCGGAATCTCCTTACTTGCTGGATGGATGGGCACTAATCTAGGATTTTTTTCACGTTCACCAAGCACGACACCATCATCTGCTCCTGCTGATTCCGTCGATGACACGCTAAGTGCGCAACCGGCTTAAAACCAAAGGGGTAAGGTCTGTTAATATGAGTACCTCTTGACCTTTCCCACCGCCTACTTGGCCCGACCTGTTCCTGAGAGATCCTCACTTTTTTCATGGTGAAGATCCCTCAGGGTCAAGCCGCAGCACGTCGGCGGTGGGAGAAAATGTCAAGAGGCCATAATAAACTATGACGAAAAACTTTTTGGTATAAACAGACATGCCCCTTTTATTCTGCTTGGGGTTAACATGAACAGCCTACTTCTCCTGTTTATGCTTCAAAAAGTGATGAACCGCTGTAAAAAGAGAAGTAAGGCCAAAATCTCCATTCAAAAAAGCAGACACTCCATGCACTGCACTTCCCACCGACTGTCCTACTTCAACCACCTCATCCTTCACAATTTCTAAATCTTTACCAAGCTCATCTTTTGCAAAATCACGAATATCTTTAAGAGCGGCTTCTTCGCCCTTATGACCTTTTCTACTTGAGAAAGCAATACACGCCAAGCAAAGCACAATATTACAGCCCGCTAATATGAAGGCACTGGCTTTAGGCGCATAATAAGTGCTCAGTGTCAGAAAAGCACCAACATCCACCAATATCAGTGCTGTTAAACAGGCAATAAGCGCAATCAACACCCAAAACAACTGGCGCGCTTTACGGCGCAACCAAATAGCAAGCATCGCGCGTTCGCTGCGCATATAAAGACTTAGTTTACGGTCAAATTGACTGTCCATTACCGCCCTCCTAGTCCTTTCGCCAGAACGCCGCCAAGCACTGCACCAAGCGTAAATAAAAGAACCGCTGTCACTGGTGAAAGATTGTCGTAGTCTTCTTTAACTTGTGCTAAAACAGACGAAACTACTTTTTTTAATTCATCTTCTGGCGTTTTTGTAGCACGTTTTTTGCCAGTAGATTTTTGAGAAGATGTAGGCTCCGCTTGTGCTTCATCCGCCTTTTGTTTTTTCTTTAGTGCCAATAGCTCCTCTCTTAAGTCAGCAATTTCTTGCTGTAATGCTGATGTGCTCATGATGACTCCTTCTGATAGTCGCTTAACATAAGAGCAACCCACCGCGTTGCCTCAAAGCCCGCAAAAAAATACTGCAGACAAATTGTTAAGGGTATGGATAAGATGATGCCAGCTGGGCCTAAAATCCAACCCCAAAAACTCATAGATAACAATACGACAAGTGCTGAAATACCCAAGGTATACCCCATTAGTTTGGGCTCTACAATGTTTACAAGCATGGTTTCTATTACCAAAAACCAAACAAAAATAGATAATGCCGTTACAAAAGAATTATCAATTAATGCCAAAATAATAGGCGGTATTGCCGATATAATAGAACCAATAATCGGGACAAAATTTAAGAAAAAAGTAAGTACTGCAAACAACAAGGCATAGCGCATGTCATACATCCAAAGCACGATAAACACCAACACCGCTGTCATGAAACTGGTTACAACTTTCATTAAAAAGTAAGTAGTTACTTTATGTTGAATGACAAATATGTCTGCCACACCCTCCGAGTGCTTTTCTGTCATTTTGTGAAGCTTGTCATAAATAGCACTCGCCTCTAATAACATGAACACTACAAGAAAAAAAATCATTAAATAATTCGATAATTGCTGCTTGGTTTCTAGCACAACCCATTGAATGAGTTTTGAAAGATTACTATCTGAAAAAAAACTATCGATGGTTTTTTGAAACACACTTATATTGTGCCCACCAAACCAACTAAAAAGCTGGGTTATCCATTGATTGAGATTTTGCTCCAAGTCTCCCATATCCTGAAGCAAGCCACTCACCTCTTCACTTATATAAGCACCCAGCATGAGCAGCGACAAAGCCACCAAGCTAAACACAGCAATAACCGCAAGTACCGTTGGACAATGTAGTCGCTTTAAAGTGCTCACCAGCGGATTTAAAATAATGGCTAAAGCGCACGCAATTAAAAAGGGAGCAAGTATCCCAGACGCTAACTTGAGTCCTGCAAAAATAACAACAGCAGAAGATAAAACCAAAACCGTTTGTGTTAACTTCGAATAAGCGCCATCAGTACTCATATGTCATCCATATCCTTTATATACTGTAATATCTTCCGTGATATTTCGTACCTAATAAGGATAAGTATAGTTTAAGATTTACGTATGATTAGCCTAAAAACTGCTTTAATATCACAAAGCTGGTTGTACCAAGTGCCATGCTGAGCAAAGGTTTATGTAGTAGTAAATGTACGATTATTACAACCATTAAGCTCACTAGCGCAGGCAACCCAAACGGGTAGGATTGAAACGAAGCCGGATTCACTTCATAAATAACAAGCAACATCATAATATACGCCGTAAGACGTTTACCGAGACGCTGCATTTTAAGATTGCCAGAGAGCTTCTCTGTGAACATAAAAGGAAGCGCCCGTGTCACAATTGTTAAAAGACATAGGCTTAAAACCACCATCAATATATAATGATTCACACACGCCCCCCCGCACTTAGCTTTCGACTCTCTCCCACATAAATGAACACAACGGAGCAAATGATAGAAATTAATAAATATTGTTTTGGAAAGATTAAAAAGCTCAAGCTCGCAAATATAATAGGCATGATTAAACTCCACTTATCACGCCCCAGCAAGTAATAGTCCACCACCAGAATCATAAAAAAGCTCGTTAACATAAAATCTAGCCCCTTAATATCAGGCATACTGGAATATAATAAAAGTCCAAGGCATGTGCCCAAAATCCAATATATGTAGGGAAATAAGGTCACATATAAACAAAAAGCCTCATCATCACGCCCCATTTGCTCTTGATTTGCAGTCAGCATGCCATAGGTTGCATCCACCAACCCAAAAATAAGAAAGGCTTTTATCCACCTCGGTTTTGTTTTAAAACGTTCAATAAAACTTAAGCCATAAAACAAATTACGTGATGCAATAAAGCTTGAAGCAAGCACAACTGCAAATACACTCGCATGCTCTTGCATCATCGACAAAGCAACAAACTGCACCGCGCCGGCAAAGGCCAAAACACTCATAATAGGTGCCCAAACCCCAGAAAACCCTGCTTTAAGCCACAACACACTAAACACAATACCTAATGGTAAGTAAGCAAATAACGTGGGAATGCTCAATTGAAATGCTTTTTTTAACTCAGGGGCTGTTTTCACACAATATATACCTTATTCGTCAACCAATATCTCTGTAAAAGCATACGATATCTACTCGCACAAGGCCATAGCCCTAGCTCAACACACGTATACAGCGGACTCACCCGATAAACTATTATCCACATTTATTGTTTTTGACAAACTCAAGCGGCGAATGATTTGTTTTAAAGCATGTATCTCAAGATCCCTTCTATCTCTGGCGGGAGAAGCATATTATTTTAAAAATATGCTAAGATTGCAAAATCAAAATCTATGATTGATTCTTTTTAAATCATGCGCCGCTCTAGGGGATGTCTTCATTTCATAAAGCGGTCGTTGCTGCATAAGTTACGTATTTTGCGGCATAAATTGACTGCAAGTGAAGTGAGGACGGCCCCTAAATATTATCTCTTTTTAATGATGCGTTCTAACTAAAGAAGCTATCTCGAATTTACAACAATTTACGGACTTAACTATCCTCGCCTACATCTAATTGTGGCATTTCATGTGCTTGTGTAACTATCAG
>JASBUO010000017.1 GCA_030147855.1 Gammaproteobacteria bacterium | reverse complement strand
TGTGCTTTTTTGCTGCCACACTTTTCTGTGTGACTGAAATAAATCTCGTATTTTTTGCAAATCAGCTAGCAGTGCACTCAGTGCTGGATGCGCATGTAAGGCACGTGCTCTGCACATGTTTCTTAACGTTTCATAGCCTTTGCTGCGTCCTTCTAGTGCTTCTTGCTGCATTTTGGTCAACGCTTTTAATTCATCTTCAGAAATCACGGGCTTTGCAATCACCTCACCCACTTTTCCATGCTCTGTCAATGCAAAAAGTCGACTGTTTGCAAGATTATAAGCTTTCAGCAATTCAAGATAGGTACGTGCCATGATGCTTTCCTACATACCATGTGTATCATCGTTTTTAGGTGCTGGATCATCACTTGCCGTCTCATCTGGCATTTTTTTTGTAAAAAAACTACCTAGATTCATTATGGCTTCGCTAAAGAGTACTTGTGTGGTTTTTTGGGGTTTAATCCACGTTGAAACCTCAGGTGTTTCTCCTTTGGAAAACCCTGTTGCTTTACCAATTTTGTTGCTCAATTTAATCAAGCTTTCAAAAAAACCCTTCAGACACAATTCAAACTTGTGGTAGCGCTCCTGATTTGTATCATGGTTTTTGTTGATATTGGGTTTCGCACGCTCTAGCGCATTATTCACGGTTTTATGAAACTGCTCCACATCGTCTTGTGTTCGGTAACTTTTAGCGAAGGTTAACCATGCATCTGCGACTTGCTGGCTCAACTCTCGAGTAGACTCGCCAGCTACACGAAACCCTTTTTTGCTACTTGGTAGCACAGTACTTTCTTCGAGCGCCGTAAACCATAACATCATCTCTTGTAAATTCTTCGCCACACCTTCATACAATTTTCTTTCTTCGACATATTTCTCATCGGTATACATGTGAATTAAGTTTTTATGCGTTGTCGCATACATATCGAGCAACTTAAGTTGTTCGGAGGAATATTGCTCGCGCTCTTCTTTAGTTGCAGCGGTAACCGGTGTTATATCAGAGGTTGTATCTGCATTACGAATTCCTTCTGCGAGCCGTTCATTGCTTTCAACGTATTTTTGTCGTATTTGCTCGAAACTTCCCATGTTAGCCTCTCTTCAAAGAAAATCTAGATCTATATGCTTTATTATAGACCATGTTTAAAGGGGCTAGGGCCTTGCTTGATGCGCGTTAGAGCTTCCAACGTCTGTGCATCCACCACCACTGCTCGGGATGTGCCAAAATAATGGCTTCTAGGGCGCGATTGTAGGCACAAGTATTTTCATAAATGGCTTTGTGGTTACCTGTGTGTGCTTCCCAGGGAATTGGATCATGAAATTCAAGTACATGCCGGCCATTAGGCAGACGGTAACTTGAAGCAGGAACAACCGGCATTTCAGTATAACGCGCAAAAGTTGCAAGGCTTCGGTAAGTACCTGCTTTTTTTCCGAAAAACTCAGCGGCAACTCCGTCTCGATTAGCAAGCGATGCATGCTGGTCAAGCACAAACACAACGGCGTGATTTTGCTCCAGTGCTTCTGTTACATGCTGTAATGCATTTTCTTTGGTAATGACATGTAAGCCTGCTTTGTAATAACGACGAAATAAAATACGTTCAAGCCATTTGTTGCCAATTTTGCGGCGAATAAAATGGAAATGGCCACTAAATTGCTTAAAGTTCAGGATGCCGCCAATCGGTGCAAACTCAAAGCTGCCAAAATGTCCAGTTAGAATGAGCACACCTTTATTTTGTTCAGCAACTTTTAAGACACGCTCATGGCCTCGCACCTCAACACGTGTCATCAGTTTTTTTTCAGACATAAAGCGCAGTTGAATAGTTTCTTTGATGGAGCGCAGCAAGTGCGTGTAAAAAGCCTCTGCTAACCGCCACTGCTCTTTTTCAGTAAGCTGCTCACCATATACCTGTTGAATATTTTCTAAGATAACGCGCTTTCGATATGGTAGACAGGCCGCAACAAAGCGGCCAGCCTTTGAGACAGGTAAGTCATTTATTTGCGCTTTCAAATCAGTCACACGCTTTCATCACCAAGCTTGTATTCATGCTACCAAAGCCACGATTTAGCAGTAATAGATGTTGTTTATTACCAATGGCACGTGATGTGTTTGAAAGACTCAATGCTTCACAACCAGTTGCTGCTTGCTTAAACCCTGGTAAACCTGGGATGGTTTTTGAACGTAGCATATGGGTTGCAAGCACTGCATCCATCACGCCTGATGCGCATAAAGTATGGCCCATGGCCCATTTAAATGCTGTTACAGGTACAGATGTATCACCTTGTAGTTGTTGAATCGCTGCAGCTTCGGTGATGTCTGACTTAGGGTTTCCATTACCATGTGCGATGATGCACGCCAAATCATTGGGGGTTAGGGCCTCCGCATGTAGCGTATCTTGCATCAGCTTTGCATAACGTGCGCCACTTTCTTCAATAGAGAATAAGCCTGCTGACTCTGTACGTGCGAATCCTCCAGTGAGCTCTGCATAAGGTGTCGTTTTGCGCGCTGCGACACTTTTTTCTGATTCAAGCACTAAAGCGGCCGCGCCTTCTGCTAGTATGGTGCCATTATGCGATACATCAAACGGGTTTAGATGCTCAGCACTTAGAAGACCTAGGCGCTCGTAGTAAAACAGTGCTTGTTCATCAGTACCCACATCATATGCTACCACCACAATTCGCTCAGCATCCCCTGATCGAATGGCATGATAAGCTTCAATTAAAGCTTGCATACCACCTGTCGCATGATTTACCACATTATGGTTCACACCTTTAAAGCCGTAGCTAATGCCGACATAAGCGAGCACATTGTTGGGTAAAATACGTAAAAGCCACATGGGATGCACTTCATCCATAAACTGCTCGCCAAATGCGTGCATATCGCTGTTTGTTTTAGCCATTAAAGGCAAAAAATCATACTGCTGATAATATTTATTCCCTGGCGAGCCGACATATACCCCCGTTCCATCATTAAAGCAATCAGTTGATTCAAGCCCTTTCTGGTAATCGGGTAACCCACTTGTTTCAAGCGCTTGCATAGCAGCATTAATGCCCAATACGTCTTGTCTTGAAATGGCTTTTAATAGCTTTCGGTCAGGCAGCATTTTTTTAGGTTCATAGCTTTTAAGCTCTCCCCCCAGCTGATGCGTCCAAGTTGATAAATCGGCATTTTGAATAGGGGCAATGCCTGATTCACCCGTTACAATAGCATCCCACAATGCATCTGAGGTTTGGCCACCTGCGCTAAGCGCACCCACACCGGTTACAAATACGCGGTTTAAATTGCTCATAACTCTCGCTCCTCAAACTCCGGGTGCTTAAAGAGCAAACAGCTATTCGAACCACCAAATCCAAATGAGTTAGAAAGCACAATACCAAGCGCCTTCTCCCTTGGCCCTTCTGCGACATAGTCTAAGTCGCACTCTGGGTCTGGCGTTACTTGGTTTTGTGTCATTGGAATTTTACTATGGTGAATGGCAAGCGTTGAAAGGGCTGCTTCAAGTGCACCTGCTGCTGCAATTAAGTGTCCTGTTTGGCTTTTGGTTGAGCTTACAGGTATTTGAAGTGCACGTTCCCCAAATACCGCTTTAATGGCATTGGTTTCGCTTAAATCATTCATTTTGGTTGAGGTACCATGTGCATTAATATAATCAACATCTGAAGCTTTAACCCCACCATCCTTGAGTGCACCTTCAATGGCTTGAATCGCGCCATCGCCATTGGGGTGTGAATCTGTAATACGATACGAACTTAAGCTGTTGCCAACACCGGCTAATTCTGCATAAATTTTAGCGCCACGTGCCTTTGCTTTTTCAAATGATTCAAGCACTAAAAATGCGGCACCTTCGCCTAAAACAAACCCGTTTCGAGTGCCATCAAAGGGTCTACTTGCGGTTTGAGGGGAATCATTATTAGGTGATAAAGCGCCCAACAAACAAAAACTCGAAACACCTAGGGGGTTAATCATTGAATCAAAGCCACCTGCAAGCATATAATCTGCTTCACCGCGCCGAATCACTTGTAGTGCAAGGCCTAAAGCCTGACCTCCAGATGCACACGCGGTGTGCACCGAGTTTGCATAGCCAGACATGCCAAACTCTTGAATTAAAAGCGACAACCCACTGTTTGAAGCAGTACTTCCAAAATCATCTAAACGATAAAAGGCATCACCTTTTGCTTGTAGTGCTGCCCAGTCTACCGTGCCTTCGGGTGCTGTTGCCCGTTGAAAACGTTCAAGGTGGTCAAAATCACCGGTCATCATGCCACTGCCCGTTACAACACCAAAGCGTGTTGCATCAGGCACATGTTTTGGATGAATGCCTGCATCTTGCAGCGCTTCACTTGCTGCATCGAGCGAGAATTGCGTAAATGGCATGGTAAATCGATGATGTTTACCCGTGCGATGACATCGAGGTTGGTAAGACTTTACTTCTGCCGCAAAACGCACAGGAAAACCTGATGCATCAAACTGCTGAATGGGCGCCATGCCTGAGCGCTTTGCTATCAGTGCCTGCCATGTGCTATGCACATCGTGCCCAAGCGGCGAAACAATACCGAGCCCTGTAATTACAACGCGTTTTGTTGTCATGCGTGTGCACCCTTTGCGCGCATTACAAGCTCGAGCAAACAAACGCGCTTTTCAAATCGACTGACACGGCATTTTAGCACTAAAATTCCGTCTTTATGTGACTTAATACTTAGATTAGTTGTCAAAACATCACCTGGTAAAACAAAATCATTCATTTTAATGCGTCGCATCTCTTGTACCACATAAGGGCTACCAAAATCTGCTGTGTCGGTAAACTGACGCCCCAAGTTCATAATACACTCAAGGAGAATTGTCATGGGCAATACCGGTTTTTTAGGAAAATGATCTCTAAAATAGGGGGCTGCTCTTGTTACGCTTTTTTCAGCAGAGATAGACACACCTTTCTCGTGCGCCACAACACGGTCGAAGTGCACCAATGCCTCAGCTGGTTGGGGCATGTCACAAGCTTCATTAAGCGGTTTAGAAGCAAGGCTTGCGTGTATGTCGCCTGGCTGGTTAAGTGCATCAAACTGCGCGCGCACCTCATTTTGTTCAATAAAATCATTCATGGGTAACAAAGGCCCGAGCGCCGAAAGCTCAAATACCAGCTCATCTCCCACGCGTGCTTCAGCTTCGTATTGTACGACGGTGTCATCTAGTTTTTTTAATTCACTGGCAAGCAGCAAGGTTTCCCCCACATACACAGGGCGATGAAGTCGCGCAAACTCTGCAATACCTGCGACAGGGCGTTTGGTAAAGTCACAACTTGCCATGACATTCCAAGCGGCCAACTGGCCAACCGTCTCGCCAACTAATGCTGGCACAAAACACCTACGTCCTGTTTCATCCGAGACTAAATAATAATCGTCTGGGGTTACATGCTTAATCCCTACTGTGGTACTCCCCAGCTCAAGTTGCGTAATCCTATCAACAAATAAAAAGTGCATATTTTTAAGCCGCTGTGGTTTCTACAGACTGCTCAGCTTTTGCAAGTACAACGAGTTTACAAAATGTTTCTACCGTAAAAAGCATCGGAATTTCATTCACTTTCATATTTACAGTAAAGTACTCATCGGGCACTTCACTTAAATACGCTTTTAATGCTTGAATCCCTTTTTCAGTTAATACACCACCTTGCTCAAATTCAGCATCGCTCAAATCGCCACGTGCATTCTTCTCAAGCTGCCCTCGTGGAATTTTAACCGAAAATTCTTTTTCAAGCTGAAAGACTAAGTCGAGAAAATCAATCGATTCTGCCCCGAGATCTGCAATTAAGCGTGCTTCCAAGCTCACTTCATCTTCTTCAATGACTAATACATCCGCGATAATTTCTCGGACTTTAGGATAAACCGTTTCTAAATTCATTGTCACAAACCCTCAGAGCATCAAAAGATATTACGAAAGGTCCGAATTGTAGCACAAGTTTTTACGACATGGGATATATTCGCGCTCATCCTAAAATAGTATACCCCGCATCTAAGAAAATGGTTTGTCCTCTAATTAGAGAGGACTCGGGCAAACATAACAAATAAACCCCATCAGCCACATCCTCAGGTGTCATTGCACGACCTGCAAGCGAGCGTGACTGATATTCGTCAAGCAGCGTTTCTCGGTTAGGGAAATGTTTGAGGGCATCCGTATCTACAACACCGGCAGAAATGGTATTCACACGAATGTCATCAACGGCAAGCTCAAGGCTAAGCGAACGCACCAATGCTTCAAGGGCTGCTTTTGATGCACCGATAAATGCATAGTTTGGAATCGCGCGGTGTGCCCCAAGACTTGAAAGCGCAATCACACTCGTACCTTTAGACATCATCTCACGTCCTTCTGTTACCAAGTGATTAAGTGCTAATGCATTGGTTTCCATACACCAACGAAAGTGTTTGGTCGACATTTTGAGTGCGGGTTTTAACACACCACTGGCCGCATTGCTTACTAAAATATCGAGGCGTGAAAAGTGTTGTTTAAAAATATCATACATCGCTTTAACAGATGCGTGGTCTGAAACGTTTGCTTGTATGGCAACAGCGCGACGCCCCAACGCCTTAATTTCGGCAACTACTTTGTCGGCTTCGTCCGAGCTATTAAAATAGACAATGGCAACGTCCGCCCCTGCATGTGCAAGTTTCATTGCCGTTGCACGACCAATGCCGCGCGCACCTCCTGTAATCAGAGCCACTTTGTTATCTAATGCGCTTGTCATCTGTCTTTTTCCTCTCACAAAAAATGCATCAACCTACCCCGAAGCGGGGTAGGTGTCAATCTTAGATGCGCCCCCCCCATGACTTATCAAGAAAAACGCCTTGCAATGTCCATAAAACGACTTATCTGCTTATAGTATGGCCATCCACACACTTGCCATTCAAGGCTACCGCTCTGTTCAAGGTTTAACCCTGCCTCTACATCAAGTAAATGTAATAACCGGTGCGAATGGTTAATGAGCTCGCACACTCAGTTACTGACACTCCTTGCAACACTGATTGTAAACGCCTCAAAA
>JASBUO010000012.1 GCA_030147855.1 Gammaproteobacteria bacterium | reverse complement strand
GCCAGGATCAAACTCTTCAGTTTGAACTTGTTACTCATTGTACTTCTGTACGGTGTTAGACTCCCAAATTTATATCAAGGACGCCCACTCAGTTTGTTTCTCATTTGCCAATGAACTTCGCCTCAAAGCGTGGTGTGCATTGTACGGATATACGGGGTCCTGTCAATGCCTTCATGCAAAAAATATTTACTTTATTGTTAGAGTCTCCATTCATGACAAAAAACCTATCATGTGCAGAGGTTAGTGTGAACGCATGCATTAGTGGTAACTATGGCTAGCAGTTTCAATAACCTTCTGTTAGAATGCCACGCTCACGATGGCGGTCTTTAGGGTCTCCTCGCATCGATACACTGTGAACCCCGTCAGGTCCGGAAGGAAGCAGCGGTAACAGTCGATTCGAGTGCCGGGGTACGGCTCTTAAGACTGCCGCCCTTATTATCAAGCATATATAATTAGTCTAACCTTTCATCAAAAAGTGAGCGTGTGCTGATGACAAATATTGCACTTGCACGAAAATATCGTCCTAAATCCTTCGCTGAATTAATTGGCCAGTCACACGTTACTCAAGCACTTACAAACTCCCTTAAACGCAACCGCCTCCATCATGCCTACTTATTTACTGGCACACGTGGTGTGGGTAAAACCAGTGTCGCACGTCTGTTTGCGAAAGCATTAAACTGTGCCGAGGGTATCACTGAAACGCCATGTCTCAAATGTGATGCGTGCTTTGCGATTGAAGAAGCCCGTTATATTGATCTTATTGAAATAGACGCAGCCTCTAAGACCCGCGTTGAAGACACGCGTGAATTGTTAGAAAATGTTACCTACGCCCCAACACAAGGTCGCTTTAAGGTCTATCTTATTGATGAAGTACATATGCTATCAACGCATAGCTTCAATGCCTTACTCAAAACCCTGGAAGAGCCTCCAACGCATGTTGTATTTTTACTTGCAACAACCGAAATACACAAACTTCCCATGACAGTGTTGTCTCGTTGCCTACAGTTTCATTTGAATGCACTCACACCAGGACTCATTCAAAACCAGCTTGAGTCTATTTTAACTCAAGAGAATATTAAATTTGAAACAGAAGCCCTTACTCTTATTGCAAATGCTGCAGATGGCAGTGTGCGAGATAGTTTGAGTTTACTCGACCAAATGATTGCCCTCTCTGAAGAGACCATCCAGACCGAAATCGTTAAAAAAGCACTCGGCCACACACAACAGGATTATGCTTTTAGCATTCTAGAATCACTTGCAAACAACCAGCCTGAAAATCTCATCTCACATAGTGTATCTATTGCAAAAGAAGGAGGACAATATCGCTATGTGCTGGACGAACTACTCGGCTACTTACACCAATTAAGTCTCCTACATATCCTGCCTCAAGAGACCCCACTTAAAGCATTCACTCAAGCCTTTACACCGGAAGACACGCAACTGCTCTATCAGATTGCACTGAAAGGCCAAGAAACATTGTCACTCGCTCCCACACGTGCCATTGGCTTTGAGATGACACTGCTTCGCATGTATACATTTAGGCCAGCGGCTCACGCAATCATGCCACAACTAAACTATCAGGGGACCCAGCCTACACCACAAGCACCAGAACCACCTAAAGCAGCTGAAGCACCCAAAGCCTCTCCCCTCCAAACAACACCTACCGCTCCTAAAAAACCAGCTGTGGCTCCAGTGTCTGAGGCACGCACAAAACAAACCTCGTGGGAAGTACTCATTCCTAAACTAAAACTAACAGGCCTTGCACTTAATGCCGCAAGACAAGCTGATTTAGTTTTAAATGAAAATGACACCGCAACCCTACACTTTGATAAAAATCACCGCTCTTTATTTACACCAACTGTTATTCAAAAAATAGAAGAAAAACTCTCAGTGCACTACGAAAAGTCTATTAAAGTTAGTTTGCAAGGAGATAATCAAACCCCTAACTCCCCTGCTGAAAAAAAGCGCGTGCAAGATAAGCGCACCCAAGAAAAACACCAGGCAACCCTGGATGCTGACTCAGCTTTCCAATCTCTCAAAGCAACTTTTGCCCCAGAATAGTTGCATCACATGTACAGCATGAGAGAATCATGTGAAATTATTTGCAATATGTTTTATAATCTTATGGGTTTTATTCATTTTTTATCTAAACAGAGGAAACAGCATGGCCATTGGTGGAAACATTGGAGAAAACATCGGCGATTTAGTAAAAGAAGCGCAAAAAATGCAGCAACGCATGCAAGCTGCACAACAAGAGCTGGGTGAATTAAAAGTAGAAGGGCGCTCTGGCGGCGACATGATTGTATTAATTTTAAATGGCCGACACCAAATTATTGACCTTAAGATTAAACCAGCAGCGCTTGATGAAGATGCTGAGTTCTTAAGTGAACTGATTATTGCTGCTTACAACGATGCACTGAAAAAAATCGAAGAAGCATCTAAGCGCAAAATCACAAACTTAACTGAAGGGCTCAATCTTCCAACCGATCTCATGGAAAGAATGCGCGAAGAAGGCGAAAAAGGCGATAACGAATAATTATCGTTTATGGATACCCTATCTCGCTTACTCGATGCATTACGGTGCCTTCCGGGCGTTGGGCCAAAATCGGCCCAACGTATGGCATTCCACCTCTTACAACATCAACGTTCTCGTGGGCTTCACTTAGCCGCAAGTTTAGAAGCAGCCATGCAAACCGTGCGTCATTGTACGCAGTGCAATAACTATACGGATCATGATTTATGTAAACTTTGCCAAAACACAACGCGCGAACAGCACACGCTATGCGTAGTTGAAAGCCCATCTGATGTTTACGCCATTGAACAAAGCCATGCATACAATGGCAGCTACTATATTTTAATGGGAAAAATATCCCCACTCGATGGCATTGGTCCTGAAGACATAGCACTTGATGGCTTAAAAAATCGTATTGAAACAGGAGACATCAAGGAAGTCATTTTGGCGTTAAGCCCAACGGTTGAAGGACAAACCACGATTCATTTTATTCAAAGTCTATTACAGCCTTTTGATATTATTATCAGTCAACCCGCACACGGAATTCCGGTTGGCGGTGAGTTGGAGTATTTAGATGGTAATACCATCACTCGAGCACTCTCTAACCGCAGTACACTACTTAACTCTCAGGCTGAGACGAAAGCCCGCGGCGCTTCACTGACTGCGACACACGAACACTCTTAACCATATTTGCCCCCACCTTTAAAATTTCAATTTGATAATTCTCAATCATCAAACAACATTCAGCTGGCGGAATATACCCGAGATGTTCAATGATCAAACCACTCAGTGTGCGTGGCCCAACTGCGGGAAGATGCCAACCCATAGCACGGTTTAAATGTCGCAGTGTAATACTCGCATCCACTATACTTGAACCATCCATTTGAGGAAAAATATCTTTACTAAGGGCTGCAATATCAGTGGTAAATTCACCTACTACCTCTTCTAAAATATCTTCCATGGTAACAAGCCCTTGTAAGCTACCATATTCATCAACCACAAACCCACTGCGCCGTTTCATTTTTTGAAAATTTAGTATTTGAACATTTAAAAGCGTTGCTTCAGGAATAAAATAAGGTGCCTCCACCGCATCTAGCAGTGTATGCTCATCTAGACCATCTTCAAGCATTAAGTTTAACAAACGCCGAAGATGCACTACGCCCAATAAGTTTTCGATATTATCTCGATACACTGGTAGTCTTGTATGTTGCGCAGTTTCTAAGGATTCAAGCACCATCTGCCAAGGTTGATTTAGATCAAGCCCTGTTATTTCACTGCGAGGAATCATGATATCCTCTACACAGGCTTGCTCCAAATCTAGCAGACTAATTAACATCCCTTTATGCTCAGTTGGCAGTAAACCGCCCGCTTCATGCACGACAGAACGCAGTTCATCGCTCGATAAAGCTTCTTTTTGTGTGTAATTTAAAGAAATTCCAAAACATCTAAGAATTGTACTCGCAACCCAACCAATTAAATGTACAAGTGGCGCAAGTGTGAGTTGTAAAATTGACAAAGGCCATGCACAAAAAAATGCCACGCGCTCCGTATACAAAGCAGCCAGCGTTTTAGGCGTCATCTCTGCAAACACCAAAATGACGAATGTCAGTATCCCTGTTGCAATTGCAGCCCCTAGATCGCCATACACACGATGTCCAATTAATGTACTCACCATCGACGCCACAATATTAGAAAAAGTACTTCCAATGAGGACTACTCCAAGCAGTCTATCTGGGTGTGCAAGCAACCGACTTACGCGCTTGGCTTGCTTATGGTTATTCTTAACCAAATAACGCAAACGATATCGATTGATAGACATCATGCCAGTTTCTGCTGCAGAAAAAAACGCGGCGAGCAAAATCAATAGAGCAAGGATAATCACTAAAGTAGACAGAGGGATAGACACAAAGACTTCCTTTTATCAAACATAATAAACTTCTTTTAGCTATTCATGGTATAGTATGAAGCCATTTTGATCCATCCAGACAACCGAGGGTAGTCATGTTTGAGAATTTAACGAAGCATCTCACCGAGTCGATTAAATATTTAGGCGGACAAAGACGCTTTACTGAGGAGAGCATTAAACCAGTTTTGAAAGAAGTGCGTCTTGCTTTACTTGAAGCCGATGTAGCATTGCCTGTTGTAAAAGACTTCGCTGAAAGAATTCGTGAAAAAGCAGTAGGACAAGTTGTTGAAGCAAAGCTCAAGCCAGAGCAAGCCCTCATTAAAATTGTGCATGATGAGCTCGTTGAGTTAATGGGCAGTGAGCGCGCTGAATTAAATTTTAAAACCGAACCTCCTGCTGTTTTTCTAATGGCTGGTTTACAAGGTTCCGGAAAAACAACCAGTGCAGCAAAACTTGCGAAACACTTAAAAGAAGTCGAAAAGAAAAAAGTCATGCTCGCAAGTGTTGATGTTTACCGCCCAGCAGCTATCGAGCAGCTCGCTCTACTTGCAAAGAGCTTAGATGTTGATTTCTTTGATACAGACCCCAAAACATCTCCAATTAAAATTGCAAAGAAAGCATTGGCACACGCCAAAAAACAATTTGTTGATGTCTTAATCCTTGATACAGCCGGACGATTGCACGTTGATGATGCCATGATGGATGAAATTAAATCCCTGCATAACGTGACATCTCCTGCTGAAACTCTCTTTGTGGTTGATAGTATGACCGGGCAAGATGCCGTACATACAGCAGAAGCTTTCCACGAAGCCTTGCCCTTAACAGGTATTATTTTAACCAAAACCGATGGTGATGCACGTGGTGGTGCAGCGCTTTCGATGCGACATATCACAGGCCAACCCATTAAATTTATGGGCTCAGGTGAAAAAGTCGATGCCCTAGAGCCTTTCCATCCTGAGCGTGTTGCCTCTCGTATTATTGGCATGGGAGATATCCTCTCACTCATTGAAGAAGTTGAGCAAAAAGCCGATAAAAAAGCGCATGACAAACTCACCAAAAAACTTAAAAAAGGTCGAGGATTTGACTTAGACGACTTTAAAGAGCAGCTAATTCAAATGAATCAAATGGGTGGCATCTCTGGCATGATGTCAAAATTACCAGGTATGAACCTCCCGAATGACACAGGCTCTGCACAAAAAGCAGAAAAAAGCATGGCACAAACAGTTGCCATTATTAATTCAATGACACCTAAAGAACGCCGTATTCCTAAAATTATTGTGGGCTCACGCAAACGGCGTATTGCAATGGGTTCTGGTACGCAAATACAGGATGTAAACCGGCTACTCAAGCAATTTGAACAAATGCAAAAAATGATGCGTAAAATGAAAAAACCAGGTGCTATGAAACAAATGATGCGTGGCATGAGTGGCCTGCCTAATATGGGTGGCGGCTTTCCTGGCGACTTTGGCTAACCCCTTTAAAGCACTTGTATTGCGTAAGCATCCATTGCAAACGCATTAAAATAATCATACGACATATAAAAATCTCCCCAGTCCGCAACGTATACGCCCCAAGAATTGCGGACTGTCAATAAGCCGCGATGCCTGCGTCCATATTTGTCCATTGCAACAGCTGTATCATCGTAGCCTGTAATAATCATTGCATGCGCCGACAATGTATTCTGATAAGAAAGCGATGCTGCAATTTCATCCGTTAACACCCAAGTGTCTTTAAAATAGTGATGCCACCCAACAGCGCCCATCGTTCCTAAGTCAACGCTTGGTAGTAATGTGCCAAACACTACACGATGCCCCGCATCTAACGCATCTTTAACCAGTTTTGCGTTTTTTTGTGTTACGTTCACGGGAAACCTATCAAATAAAAGCCGCCACGTGATGCGCTCGCCTGATACCGGTCGACTGTATACAAGATATTGCTCAGGCTGCATCAATCCTGTTGGTGGTGTTGCCTGATGATATGGATAAGTTTTCAAGCCGCCGCACCCATGTGCATGCTGCTTTTTCATACTCATCACGCCATAGCGGTCAATCCGAGATAAAAGGCGTTTATAGCCAATCCCACGCCAGCCACTTTTTCCATTGCCTTCACTTTCAAAATGATTTCCAAGCTGCAGTAAGCACAGCTGGCTAATATAGTCACCTTTCTGTAATGCCGCATCCAGTGCTGCCGTTACAGCAAAGGTTGCACACGTGCCATGTCTTCCTTGATCAAGCACTGGCACTTTTCCCATCCCCAGCTGGATCCGCTTGGTTGGGTACTCCTCGCTTGCTCGATAAGGCGCCAGGTATTGCATAGATGCATTCAATGCTGTTTGAACATTTTGATAAATAGTATTTCTATCGGTATCCGAAAATGTATATTCAAATACAGAAATCGCTTTTGTCTGACTGGAGTGTGTGTTTAAAGGGGGGGATTGCGTTAAATGAATGAGATGTTTGGCCATACCAACAGGTGTTGGCTGTGTCGCAAAAACATAGCATGGGCAGATCAGCATCACCCAAACAAATCGTGCATATTTTACAAACATCGCATACAATCAAACTCACTCTAATGGCACGCACACTAACATACTCACCCTTTTCTGTATATGATTAAGCCATAAAGGATGGCTGAAGATCATGGTGACTTTTATACGTTTTATTTTTTTTACATAACCCTCTTCCTTTGTCGCGTTAATTTTCGTACAATGAACGCCATTTTTAAGTCATCGCGATTAATTTACTGAGGAAAACCATGGTCGTTATTCGTTTATCACGAGCTGGCGCAAAAAAGCGTCCTTTTTATCATATTGTTGTAACTGACAGTCGTAGACGTCGTGATAGCAACTATATTGAAAGTATTGGATACTTTAATCCTGTTGCGCGTGGGCAAGAAGTACGTCTGCACCTTAAAACAGATCGTCTCGCTCACTGGCAAAGCGTTGGTGCGCAACTGTCTGACCGTGTGAAGTTTTTAGCTAAAAACTATGAAGTGCCAGCGGCTAAGCAAGACAGTAAAAAAGAAGATAAAGCAGCATAAAGTCAATGAGTGTGGTTACACCTGAATGGGTGGTTGTTGGGAAGTTTGGACGCCCTCAAGGCATCAAGGGCTTCATCCGCGTCATTTCATTCACGGAACCACGCGACAATATTTTGCAATATCCTGATTGGTCTATTCAAAAACAACGCACAAGCTGGGAAAGCATTAAACGCTTAGATGAGCGTGTAATGCCTCAACATATGCTTGTTCAAGTGGATGGGTATCCCTCTCGGGAAGCAGTATCTCTGCTAACCAATGTCGAGATAGCGGTGCTAAAAAATATACTTCCAGCTTTAGATGCAGGAGAGTTTTATTGGCACGAGCTCACAGGTATGCGAGTAATACACGAAAGTGGAGCGGTTTTGGGAATAGTCGACTCACTCTTTGCAACCGGCTCTAATGATGTGCTGGTCGTAATGGATGATAATAAGAAACGCTTAATTCCCTATCTTTTAGATGATGTCATCTTAGAGATAAATGAAAGCAACCGTGAAATAACGGTGCGCTGGGATTTGGATTTTTAGCACATGCTGAGCCTTGGCGTAATCAGTGTGATGCCTGATATGTTTAAAGCCCTTCAGTACGGCGTAATGGGCCGGGCTGTCGCTGAAGGACGTGTTCAGGTCACACATTGGAACCCACGGGATCAGGCATGTCCGCCTCACCATCAGGTTGATGATAAGCCGTATGGTGGTGGTCCTGGTATGGTGATGCAGTATGAGCCTTTGCATGCAACCATTTGCAAGGCACGGCAAGCTTTGGGCAATCCTTGCAAAACGGTTTATTTAAGTCCGCAAGGAGTAACGGTTAAACAAGCAAAATTAAAGCAGTTGGCCGATACGAAAACACCTATCCTTTTTGTGGCGGGGCGCTACGAAGGCATTGATGAGCGTATCCTCATCAATGACATTGACGAAGAATGGTCACTGGGTGATTTTGTATTAAGTGGGGGGGAGTTAGCCGCTATGGTATTTATTGATGCTTTGGCGCGCTTACTTCCAGGAAGTTTGGGGCACCCAAACTCCGCAGAAGAAGATTCCTTTATGGAAGGGCTCTTAGATCACCCGCATTATACTCGTCCACCAAGTGTGGATGGTGAAAAGGTACCTGATGTATTATTACAAGGGAACCATGGCGCAATTAAAAGATGGAGAAGGAAGCAGGCACTAGGACAAACATGGCTAAAGCGGCCTGATTTGCTCTTGCATGCTTCATTAACAGATGCCGATAAGCAATTGCTTATTGAGTTTAAACATGAGTATGGCCTACCTGAAACAGCAGGTGGCCAGTTGGAGGAATAAGTTATGAGTCATCTCATTGATGAAATTAACGCGGAACAAATGCAAAACAAAAAAATTCCTGAGTTTAACTCTGGAGATACTGTGGTTGTTCAAGTCAAAGTAAAAGAAGGCTCACGCGAACGCCTCCAAGCCTTCGAAGGAGTTGTAATTGCAAAACGAAACCGCGGGTTAAATTCAGCGTTTACTGTGCGTAAAATTTCACATAACGTCGGTGTTGAGCGTGTGTTTCCATTGTATAGCGCGCTTGTTGACAGCATTACTGTAAAACGTCGTGGTGATGTGCGTCGTGCGAAACTTTACTATCTTCGTGAACTTTCAGGTCGTGCTGCAAGAATTCGCGAAAAACTTCCGCAAAAGAAAGAGTCCTGATTCATTATATCCTCACTGCCAGGCCGTTTATACGGCCTGGCTTCTATAAAACTTGATCGGAATACCCATATCAATTACATGCACATCTCCTAAATACGCTTTTGCGCTATCCGAATAGAATCCAGCTCTAACAACAATGCCTCAAGGTGATCCTGTATCACAATCAAACTCAGATGGATTATCCTCAGCAAATATTCTCACTTGCAATTTCCCCTACAAATCACCTAAGCTACCCTGATGCACGCTATCGAAATCAAACAACTTTATAAAACCTATTCGGGTGGTGTTGAGGCCCTTAAAGGTATCGACTTAACTATCGAGTCCGGTGATTTTTTTGCCCTGCTCGGCGCAAATGGCGCGGGTAAATCAACCACCATTGGGCTCATCAGTTCTCTGCTAACTAAAACCTCGGGCAGTATCCATATCTGTGGTATCGATTTAGATAAAAATCCAACGCAGGCTAAACAGCATCTAGGTCTCGTCCCTCAAGAAATTAACTTAAATATTTTTGAGCCTTGCGATCAAATTCTCTTAAACCAAGCAGGTTACTATGGTATTCCTCGCCATAAAGCACTTGAGCGTGCAAATACATTACTTAAGCAGCTTGGGCTATGGGAAAAGAAGAAGGTCATTGTACGTAGTCTTTCGGGAGGCATGAAGCGCCGCTTAATGATTGCTCGCGCGTTAATGCATAAACCTCGCGTACTTATTTTAGACGAACCAACTGCAGGCGTAGATATCGAAATTCGCCACAGCATGTGGGCATTTCTAAAACAAACCAATACCGAAGGCACAACGATTATTTTAACCACGCATTATCTCGAAGAAGCCGAGCAACTCTGTAAACATATTGCCATCATTGATAAAGGCCGACTCGTTGAAAACACATCAACACAAGCCCTACTCGGCACACTACAGCATCAAACTTATGTTTTAAGTACCACAAACCCCATCACCAACCTGCCTAATTTAGACCCTTGGGAGGCAACTCAAATCGACACATACTCTTTTGAGTT
>JASBUO010000010.1 GCA_030147855.1 Gammaproteobacteria bacterium | reverse complement strand
GATGTTTAGCAAACTTTCAAGTGAGGCAACAATCGCAAGAATACCGGCATAGATATATACATCAGGGTTTGACCAGGCAGACCACTTTGGGAAGTGCAGTTGCTGAAGCCAGTCATTAAGGCCCGAATGCTGTGGAATATTCACTAGTTGTGGGCTATTTTGTGCGAGATATGAATGCGTTAAAACAAACACTTCGTTGAGGGCAATGCCAAATAGAACCACAACAATGGTGCCGGGTATGGCTTTGACCCACTTGATACTGGTTTTTTCGAAGTAAATAAGAATAAAAAGAGAAATGACTGAAATAATCATGGCACCACTGTTGATGTGATAAGAAACATCACGCAGCGGCTTTAAACTAAAGCTTTCAGTTGCATCAAGTAGATGCATTTTAAGCTCAGAGAGACTTGATGTGAGGGTAAAAGCAAGTGGGAGCTGTTTAAAAATTAATAAGATACCTACAGCGCTGAGTAGGCCCTGAATGATGTTTGACGGTACATACTCCGCAAAGAACCCAGCGCGCAGGGTTCCTGTAATGAGTTGGAGTATACCTGCTAAGCAAAGCGCAAGTAAAAAAGTGTTGAAATCGCCAAGTTGTGTAATGGCTGTGATAACAACTGCCGCAAGGCCTGCGGCAGGCCCGCTGACACTGACGTGCGAGCCACTTAAGCTACCGACAATAATACCACCTATAATGCCGCTTAAAAGACCGGAAAATAGTGGGGCGCCTGAAGCCAGAGCAATCCCTAAGCATAGAGGAATCGCGACAAAAAAGACGACTAATGCTGAGACCAAATCGGGTTTTAAATTGCGTCGTTTATAAATACGAAACTGTCGGTATAGCGCTACAAGCGTGTTATTCATGTATGGTCTTCTCTGTCATAAGTTCTGACTCTAGGTTTTTGAAGTCCCAAAAGTTTTTATCCATGAGCTGACTTGGTTTGATAGACTGCAAAGCATGAAGTATGTTGCTTGGTACCTTCGGATTTTCTGCTGCTAACTGTGTTATCAAGCGTCCCACCTTTTGCCGTGCTAAGTTATCTTGTGAGCCACATAAATTACACGGGATGATGGGAAAGTTTTGATCGCCTGCGTACTCGATAATATCGTTTTCCTGTACATAAGACAAGGGGCGAATGACGATGTGCTTTTTGTTATCGCTCAGAAGTTTTGGAGGCATTGAGCGGATATCGCCATTATAAAAAATCGACATGAGTAGTGTACGGATGAGGTCATCGCGGTGATGCCCTAAGGCAATTTTATTAAAGCCATGCTCTTCTGCATAACGGTATATGATGCCGCGTCTCAGTCGTGAGCATAGTGAACAGTAAGTTTTTCCCTCAGGAATTTTTTCTTTGACGATGCTATAGGTATCACGGGTGAGTATGATATGCGGAATATCTCGGCTATCAAGCCAGGCACGAAGGGCTGAATCATCCCAGCCAGGCTGCGCTTGGTCGAGCGTAAACGAAAAGAGTTCAAAGTTGATTTTGGCACGCTTTTTTAAAAGGTGCAGAATTGTCAGTAATGTAAAAGAGTCTTTACCACCTGACAGACAGACCATCACGCGGTCACCTGCTTGAATCATATTGAAGTCAGCAATTGCTTTGCCTGTATAGTGAAGTAGTTTTTTCTCAACTGCTGAGGAGGTATAAATCATGGTTCATCTCTACGTCTTAAAAGCGCAGTGAAGACAAATGTTTAGTCTTGCACTTCGCTTGGTCTTGGGGGGCGGCTGTCGATGCGTTCTGTCACGAGCCAGCTGTTAATTTCTTCAAGGTCGGTTACATTCAATGTGCCGGCTAAATATTTAAGCTGCAGTATAACACCAATTAATGCGTATTGATCAGCAGCTAAGTTGGTTTGGGCCTGATATAGCTGTTCTTGTGCATTAACGACATCCACCATATTACGTGTGCCCACAAAAAAACCTGCCTCAGTACTTTCTACTTTCTCAGTTTGCGTGAACACGGTTTTTCTGTCTGCTTTTACTTTGCTAATACCATTGTTAATCGTACCAAAAGAGGTTCTGCTGTCGGTAACAACCCGTCGATAAACTTCTTCAAGCCGTTCGCTTGCGGTTTGATAATCAAACTGTGCTTGTTTGGTTTGTGCGAGTACAAGCCCTCCTTGCACCACAGGGAATGTAACATTTAAGGCCGCTGATGAAATCCGTTGTGATTTAGGCACAAAGAAGTTTACAAATTGTGTGCTTTGGCTCGCATTACGAGTGTGGATGTCTGTGGCTTGGGCTTGAATGATAGGCCAGTTTCCAGATGCTTGTGCTTTAATTTTTTCACGCGCTGCTTCTAACCGGTATTTAGCGGCAAATAATTTATAGTTTTGTTTTAAGCCGGTTGCAACCCATGTGTCAATGTTATCGGGCTCTGGACGAACCAGAGGAATTTGTTGGTTACGCAATGGAGCAAGGCGACCATAAGTGTGGTTTGTGATTTTACGAAGCTCTTCACTTTGAATCATGACATTGTTTTTTGCTTCAATGACCTGTGCAACAGATTGGTCATAGGCAGCTTGCGCATCATATACGGAGGTGACAGCATCAAGCCCTACATTAAAGCGTTGCGTTGACTGGTCGAGCTGGCGTTTATTAGCATTCTTTTTAGCAACTCCAAAGCGGAGGTTATCGTAGGCAAGCAGTACGTTAAAGTATGCCTGTGCAGTTCTTAAAATTAAATCTTGTGCGCGGTCATTGAAGCGCGCGTGTGCTGCTTTTACAGATGCTTTAGCTTGTTGTACTTGCGCCCAAGCTTTGAAGTTAAAAAGTGCTTGTGTTGCAGAAACTTGAAATTGGGAGGTGCGATATGACTCATCAATAATTAAAAAAGCGCCAGCATTGACATTCTGTCGGTTGGCAGCAGCCAATGCTCCAGCAGTTACTTGTGGGAGCAATGGCGCACGTGCAATGGAAATATTCTCTGTTTCGGACATAAATAAGCTATATTCTGCCTTAAATTCAGGATCGTTATCTAAAGCATGGATATAAACATCAAGCAAATCGGCGGCATGAAGCAGGGGCACTAAGCCAAGGCTTAAAACAAAGATACACCACAGCTGCTTCAATTTCTTCATGTACTGTCCTAAAAATCGAAAGGTTGAGCGGACGTTATCTGGTTATTGATTAATAATGGCAACTCGGTTTCAAACAGTTTTTTTGTTTGCCACACTTCGTCATGGCTTAGTATGTGCAATTCGCCCTGCATCACGGGAGATATGCCAGTGACGGTAAATAACTTGCCTCCAGGAACTACCTGTAACCGCTGCATGTCGTGTAACTTTGGGATTGCTCCCGTATAGACAACCACATCATAGGGGGCTTTGTCTAGCCAACCTTGGGATGCATCGCCTGTGATTAAGGTAATATTGCCCATGCCGTGTATGTTCAGCTTTTTTTGAGCTTGCTCAGTAAACTCAGGATAATAGTCGATACTAGTGACGTGCGCTGCACTATGGCTCAAAAGGGCTGTAAAAAAGCCACTCCCTGTGCCAATTTCAAGAACTTGTTCGTTACCTTTAAGTGCAAGCGCTTGTAATATGGTTGCTTCTTCAAGGGGGGTCATCATGCGTTGATTGTGAGGGAGTGCAAGTTGTAAGTCACTATAGGCAACGTTTTGCAGTACTTCAGGAACAAAAAGGTCTCTTGGAATTTTGTCGTAAAGAGAGAGTACATGGGTGTCAGTGATATCTCCAGTACGTAGTTGTTGCTTAATCATATTGATGCGGGGCTGTTGATTTTTCATAACACGCTACTTTGTTAGTTGTCTCAAGATTTGAATTAGCATGATTTTAACAAGAATTTGGGCCGTGAAGATAGAGCCCTGTTTGTGCATGGTGAAATTGTTCTCAGTTTGTTATCATTCACGCGAATTTACTTTAAGGATTGGGGAGTTTTCCATGTCAGAAGCATTTACCGCGCACTTAAACGCGGCGCTTAGTCAACTGAAAGAAGATGGATTATTTAAACCTGAGCGTGTGATTCAAGGTCAGCAACAAGCGGCGGTTGATTTGGGCAACCAAGAGGTCATTAATTTTTGCGCCAATAATTATTTGGGGCTTGCCAATCATCCAGCACTGATTGAATCTGGTAAAGCAGCACTTGATAAATATGGGTACGGCATGGCTTCTGTGCGCTTTATTTGTGGAACTCAGTCTCCTCATAAAGCATTAGAGCAAAAAATCAGTACTTTTTTAGGGAAGCAAGATACCATTTTGTATTCGTCTTGCTTTGATGCCAACACAGGTTTATTTGAAACGTTGCTTGGGCCTGAAGATGCGATTATTAGCGATGCTTTAAATCATGCAAGTATTATCGATGGCGTGAGACTTTGTAAAGCAAAGCGCTATCGTTATGCCAACAATGATATGGCAGCGCTTGAAGAACAATTAAAAGCGGCAAGTGATGCACGTTTTAAATTGATTGCAACCGATGGTGTTTTTTCCATGGATGGTATTTTGGCAAATTTACCCGCAATTTGTGATTTAGCTGATAAGTACGATGCGATGTTGATGGTTGATGACTCACACGCAGTAGGCTTTGTCGGTGAAACGGGACGCGGTACACCTGAGTATTTTGGCGTGACTGATCGTGTTGATATTATTACAGGTACGCTTGGAAAGGCATTAGGCGGTGCTTCGGGTGGATATACAGCGGCAAATGAAGCCATTGTCAGTTGGTTAAGACAGCGCTCAAGACCCTATCTTTTTTCAAACACCTTAGCGCCGATGATTGCTGAAACATCTATTGCAGCACTTGATTTAATTATGAAAAATCTTGACTTATGCAAAAAGGTGAGTAGCAATGCTGCCTATTTCAGGCAAGGCTTAACTGAGCTTGGTTTTACTTTGGTACCAGGAGAACATGCAATTATTCCTGTCATGCTTGGAGACGCAGTGTTGGCAGGGGAAATGGCTGCACGTCTTTTAGATGAAGGCGTGTATGTAGTGGGCTTCTCATTCCCAGTAGTTCCTAAAGGGCAAGCACGTATTCGCACACAAATGTCGGCAGCTCATACAAAAGCGCACCTTGATACAGCGCTGACTGCATTTGGCAAAGTAGGGCGCGAGCTAGGTGTGATTTGAGAGAAATAATTGGAAACATGTATGAAAGCATTAGTCAAAGCAAAGCGTGAGCCTGGTATTTGGATGGAAGATGTGCCCGTACCACAGTGCGGGTTGCATGACGTACTGGTTAAAATCCGGAAAACGGCGATTTGTGGCACCGATATTCATATTTATTCGTGGGATGACTGGGCTCAAGCAACGATTCCGGTACCGATGGTAGTTGGGCATGAGTTTTTTGGTGAAATTGTTGAAGTTGGCCAGGCCGTGAGTAACTTAAAAGTTGGCATGCGCGTTTCAGGTGAAGGGCATATTACTTGCGGAGTGTGCCGTAATTGCCGCGCAGGTCGTCAGCATTTGTGTCGTCGTACACTTGGGGTTGGTGTTAATCGACAAGGTTGTTTTGCCGAATATTTATCAATTCCTGCGAGCAATGTATTAGTGTTGCCGGATGATATTACAGGAGACCAAGCGGCCATATTAGATCCCTTTGGGAATGCAGCACACTGCGCGTTATCGTTTAGTTTAATTGGTGAAGATGTGCTGATTACAGGGGCAGGCCCCATTGGCAGTATGGCTGTGACGATTGCAAAACATGCAGGTGCACGTCATGTCGTGATTACAGATGTGAATGATTACCGACTTGATTTAGCGCGCAAGATGGGTGCAACACGCGCCGTTAATATTAAGTATGAAGCTATCAGTGATGTCATGGATTCACTTGGCATGACAGAGGGCTTTGATGTGGGGTTTGAGATGTCAGGCCACCCATCGGCGTTAAATGATATGGTGAAAACTATGAATCATGGTGGAAAAATAGCGCTTTTAGGCATTCCACCACAACAGACTTCAATTGATTGGAATCATGTCATTTTTAAGGGGTTAGAAATTAAAGGGATTTATGGGCGTGAAATGTATGATACATGGTATAAAATGATAACCATGTTACAAAGTGGGCTTGATTTGTCTCCCATTATGACACATCACTTCCCCATAGATGATTTTCAAAATGCATTTCAAATGATGGCGTCAGGTCAATCTGGCAAAGTGATTTTAGATTGGGATTAGCGGAGTAGGCAGTATGGCACAGTACATTTTTACCATGAATCGCGTTAGTAAAATTGTGGAGAATCAGCGGTTTATTTTGAAGGATATTTCACTAAGCTTTTATCCTGGCGCAAAAATTGGAGTGCTCGGTTTAAATGGCTCGGGTAAATCAACTTTACTTAAAATTATGGCAGGGGTCGATAAACAGTTTGAAGGTGAGGCGCGCCCACAGCCGGGTATTAGTATTGGTTATTTGCCGCAAGAGCCAGAAATGGATCCCAATCAGACAGTGAGGGAAGTGGTTGAAGAAGCCGTATCTCATATGAAAGGTTTATTGAAGCGTTTTGATGAAATCAGCATGCAATTTGCAGAACCGATGAGTGATGATGACATGAACAAATTACTCGAAGAGCAAGGTGAGCTTCAGCAAAAAATTGAGGCAGGCAACGGTTGGGATTTAGATCGTCAGCTGGAAGTTGCAGCAGATGCATTACGTCTGCCTGACTTCGATGAAAAAGTAGGGGTATTGTCAGGTGGAGAACAACGACGTGTTGCTTTGTGTCGGTTATTATTGTCGAGCCCTGATATGCTGTTGCTCGATGAGCCAACGAACCATCTTGATGCAGAAAGTGTTGCGTGGCTTGAGCGTTATCTCGAAGAATTTCCAGGCACGGTAGTTGCGATTACTCACGACAGATATTTCCTTGATAATGCAGCACAATGGATTTTAGAGCTAGATAGAGGCGAAGGTATTCCATACGAGGGTAATTACACGGCATGGCTTGAGCAAAAAACGGCGCGTTTGGCACAAGAAGAAAAACAAGAAGCCGCACATGCGCGTGCTTTAAAAACAGAGCTTGAGTGGGCGCGTACTTCACCTAAAGGACGACATGCGAAAAATAAAGCGCGGCTTGCACGGGTTGAAGAGATGACTTCCCGCGAGTTTCAAAAACGTCAAGAAACCAATGAACTATATATTCCACCTGGTGAGCGATTGGGTGATTTGGTGATAGAGGGAAATAAGCTTTCGAAAGCATTTGGCGATAAATTGTTATTTGAAGACCTAAACTTTAGATTGCCCAAAGGGGGAATTCTTGGGATTGTTGGTCCAAACGGTGCTGGTAAATCAACTTTTTTAAAAATGCTGACCGATGAGCTTCTGCCCGATGCAGGTGAAATTCGAATAGGTGATACTGTTAAGCTTGCGTATGTAAACCAATTCCGAGATAGCCTAGATGATAATAAAACCATCTGGGAAGTTATTTCAGAGGGACATGACATCATTCAAGTGGGCGCCTTTCAAATGCCGTCACGGGCTTATGTTGGGCGATTTAATTTTAAGGGGGCTGACCAACAAAAACGTGTGGGCCAACTCTCTGGTGGGGAGCGTAACCGAGTACATTTAGCGCGTCTACTTAAGTGTGGTGCCAACGTGTTGCTGCTGGATGAGCCAAGTAATGATTTAGACGTTGAAACGTTGCGCGCTCTTGAAGATGCGGTTTTAAACTTTCCAGGATGCGCTATTGTAGTGTCGCATGATAGATGGTTTTTAAATCGTATTTGCACGCACCTATTAGCATTTGAAGGCGATTCAAAAGCGGTATTTGTTGAAGGAAATTATCAAGACTACGAGGCTGACCGCAAACGCCGGCTGGGGGATGAGGCAGACAGACCATCACGTATTAAATACCGCAGGTTACATACATGATATATGTGTCAAACTTGAGCTTTCGGCGTTACTGTAAACTCATTTATAACCGTGTTATCCGAAAAGGGTGGCGAATTACGCCGGTCGCGCTACTTTGTGTGGTGCTTTCGGCGTGTGTGACTGATGAAGAGGTGGCATCAACGGTAGTTACCGATGATGCAGGTCAGGTGCATTACACGCTGCATTATTTGAGGGATAAGCGGGGGCAGAAAGAGTTTCCACTTAAGATTCATCCAACAGGCCGTAAGTTGTTTGTTTTCGATCCCAAAATACCTGCGTGGGCTACCTATGACGCTGACGGTACGCGTGTAATGACTGGGCGTGCTTCAGGTGGTGCGGACTACTGCGCAGACACGAATGGCCCGTGTCGTACGGTGACGGGTAGCTTTAAAGTGTATCGAAAGCGTGGAGAGGACTGTCGCTCAAGTGAGTTCCCGATAGACACTGAAGGGGGCGCAAAGATGCCTTACTGCATGTATTTTTTTAGGGGTTATACCATTCATGCAGGCTATGGTTTTGCTCATGGCAATACGAGCCACGGATGTATTCGCGTGTTACCGAGTGCTGCAAAATGGTTGAATGAGTCTTTCATGACGCTTGGCACGCAAGTGGTTGTTTTATCCTATGAGAAGGAAGACGGTGACGGAGACTGGCTGCGTGAGTCGATGACGTAGTGTGGCAGGTGCATGGTTTTGTTGATTTACTTTTATCTGCTTTGTCAGTGTTACTTATGTTCCGGTCGCACAGACAGGGCGAATGGGGGCAGGTTCAATTTAAACACGATGGCAGACCTTGATGCACCCAACCAATGTCCTTATTTTCAATAGAATTTTCACTCTACCCACAACCTTATCCACAGTTTTTGTGGATAAGGTAAATAGCCGACAAGAAATATAAAAAACGTTATTTTTCAATAAGATTACGTTTTTTTTTCGGAGTGAAATTAAGATTTTTTTCAGAAGGGCTTTAGATTTATTCACATTTTTCTTTGGCGTGTATAAAAACACGCCGACGGACTATTCTAAGCTAGAATTTTTTGAAAAAACAGTCTTGACAAAGCCTGTTTTGAACTTTTTTTTGTGTCATGATGGGTTCATTCGTTTGTTTTTGAAAGGGTTGAGTACATGAATCGAGCGCTGACGTTTGCTGCTATTTTAATAAGTGTTTGTTTAATTGGATATTTGCTGATGGCAGGGCGTGGTTTTTTACTGCCTTGGATGATGGCTCTGCTTATTTGGAATTTATTGAATACGCTCAATAATGCAATGCAACGTTTACCTGTTTTAGGAAAATATTTGCCCGCCTTTTTAAGCATGCTCTTGTCGTTTTGTGTGGTGCTAGGGTTTATTTGGGGGCTTGTTACAATTGTCAGTGATAATGTGAATGATGTAATCCATGCATCAACGCGCTATCAAGCAAGTTTTAAGCATTTGATGAGGCAGTTTGATCAACAGCTGTTGTCCAAATTAATGATGAATGTCGACAAGCTTTTGGATGAACTCAATTTTCAAAAAATATTGGTCACCATTTATGGTGGATTTACAGCAGTTGCGGGCTCTGCAGTGCTCATTGCATTGTATGTGAGCTTTTTATTTGTTGAGCAATCGGTCTTTCATCAAAAACTTGCATTACTGGTATCGTCAGAGGAGAAAAGAAAAGTCATTAAACGCCTAATTACGCGTACCATTGAAGACACACAAACGTATCTTGGGCTTAAAACATTGATGGGGCTTTTGACAGCGCTGGCCAGTTGGGGCATTATGACCTGGGTTGGGCTTGATTTTGCCGAATTTTGGGCGCTTCTGATTTTTTTCTTGAGTTATATTCCGAATATTGGGGCAATTATTGCAACGCTTTTTCCCGCTTTATTAGCACTGATACAATTCCAAAGCTGGTTGCCATTTGTGCTGATTACCTCAGGCTTGGTTGTGGTGCAGTTTATTATTGGAAATATCATCGAGCCGCGTTATCTTGGGCGCTCGCTTAATTTAAGTCCTTTGGTGATTTTATTTACACTCGGTTTATGGGGTGCTATTTGGGGAATTTTGGGCATGTTTTTATCGGTGCCCATTACTATGATGATGATTATTTTATTTACGCACTTTAAGTCAACAAGACCACTTGCAGTCTTACTTTCCAGAGATGGGAAGGTGAATATTGATGATTCGGACCCGCCCTGACTAAATTTAGCGGAATTTTTTCTAGGGTCTGCCGAAAAATTGAAAGTATACATACGGCAATTTGAAGCGATTGAATGAGGTACGCAAAATGAAGATGCTGTGGCGGAACTGACAAAGGCCGTAAAAGAACTTATCTCAAGGTTGCCTGCGCGGCAACCCAGTGACTTTATTTTTATTTAAGGTCGCTGGGTCGCTTCAGCTACAAGTGGCTTTGCAACAACAAGATCTTTTTGAATGTTTGCCCCAAAGGGGGCCAAAGGCGTAAGTCAGGGTCACAGCCACAGGATTTACGACGTCTTACTTACATTATGTGTTGATACAGCTGGGCGTGTGAGGGTTGAGTGGTGGATAAACCAGTATACAGCTGCCACCATAACGCCACCAATTAAAGTTGCAAATGCCCAAGTAGGTGCTGCCACCAGTGCGGTATGTGAGCCACTTTTTTGAATACGGCCTGCATCTTTTGCAACAGCGCCCGCAAATAAGACGTGTATGAGTGCATTAATGAGTAAAATAAGCAGGTAAAACGTTTGAATGGAATGACTATATTGTTGGGCAACTTCTTGAAGCATAACAAACTCCTTGTAGGAAAAAATAGGCTCATCATCATAGCAGAAAAAATAGGTTGTGTCTGAAGGTGTGCCCTGAGCGCCTGGGCTTTTCAATTGGTGGTTAAAGGAAACTCAGGGTTTTTCTTTCCATCAGGTGGGTCATTACTCAGAATTTGGTCAGGATCTGGTGCTGACTCTTCATCGTCCACATACAATGCGCCGGCAGCGATGGCTTCTTCACCACGAATTAGATAGTTGCGATGCTGTAAGTATGCTTCTCGCATAAAGGCGTAGGGGTCGGGTGCTTCACGCATGAGTCTGTCAGTATCAAACATACGAGAGCGCAAATCGACATAGCGCAGGATTAAAAGACCTTCAATGATTAAGTCTCTGCGGATATAGGGGTATGGCGTAAAAAAAGTATAGTCGAAGATGAGCCCCATGCCATCTCGGATGGTACTTGGCCCAAGAAAAGGAATGATAATGTAAGGTGAATGTTTATCACCCCATTTTGCAAACGTAATGCCTAAATCATTTTCGTGTATGGGTAAGGTGCACTGGCTTGCCACATCAAAAATACCACCAATACCCATACTGCTATTAATAATAAAACGCCAAGTATCTAAAATGGCTTGTTGGAAGTCAGCCTGAAGCACATCATTAGCAACGGTTGGGAGCATATTGATATTGTTATAAATATTATTAATGCCTGCACGGATTGGGGCGGGAATAGCAGCAACGTATAATTTTGTTGGGGGTTGTACGATGTGTTTATCAAATTGCGTATTAAATGCAAAAATCTTTCGGTTAATGGACTCATAGGGGTCGTCAGGATTAGGGCCAACAGCAACACAGCTTGCAAGTCCCAAAAACGTTATGGCAAGCGATGTCCTTTTGATAGCACTCAATAAATGACGGGGCATAGTATGTACTTTTTGACTTATCTTAAAGATTAAAATGTTATAGTACAACAGAATCGGGTGTAGGTGTGAAGAGCTCTTCCGTGTAGAATAAAGTTTGTTTTGAACAATTGACCGGTTTGGAGTGTTTGTTTTGGATGAAATGGCTTTAACAAGTTTAAATGAACGGCAGCGTGAGGCAGTGACCGCACCGATGGGAAATGTATTGGTGTTGGCGGGTGCTGGCAGCGGAAAAACGCGTGTTTTGGTGAGCCGCGTGGCTTATTTAATTTCGGAGCATGGCCTTTCCCCTTATGCCATTTTGGCAGTGACATTTACTAATAAAGCGGCTGGTGAAATGAAAGCGCGTCTGCGCGATATGCTACCTTATGGTGCAGAGGGGCTCATGGTGGGTACTTTTCATGGTTTGTGTCACCGTTTACTGAGGCTGCACCATAAAGAAGCAGGATTACCTGAGCACTTTCAAATTTTAGATAGCGATGACCAATCGCGTTTAATTAAACGCGTTATGGCCTCTCTTAACCTTGAAACAGACCAATGGCCTCCTAAGCAAGCACAAGCGTTTATTAATGCACGTAAAGATGAAGGGCTCCGTCCCTCACATGTGAAAGTGCCTTCTTATGGCCCTGGTCGCACATGGCTTTCGGTGTATGAGGCATATGAACAGGCGTGTCGTGTGGCAGGTGTTATTGATTTTGCTGAGCTGTTGCTGCGATGTCATGAGTTACTGCGTGATAATGCAGAGCTGCTGGCGCATTACCAAAACCGCTTTCAAGTGATTTTAGTCGATGAGTTTCAAGATACCAATACTGTGCAATATGCCTGGATTCGCCTGCTTGCGGGCGTAAATACCAGTGTCATGGCGGTTGGTGATGACGATCAGTCCATTTATGGTTGGCGCGGTGCAAAAGTTGAAAACATTCAGCGATTTTCGAACGACTTTTTAGGCACAAATGTGGTGCGGCTGGAACAGAACTATCGTTCAACAGGCACTATTTTGTCGGCTGCAAATGCGCTCATTACGCATAATACAACACGGCTTGGTAAAAATTTGTGGACTGAGAGCGATGATGGCGAAAAAATAACCGTATATGGCGCCTTAAATGAATTAGATGAAGCGCGCTTTGTAACCGAGCGGATTGAAATAGCCATGAATGAAGGCGTGTCACCTGATGATATTGCCATTTTATATCGTTCTAATGCGCAGTCTCGTGTGCTTGAGGAAGCACTGTTGCGCGCAGGCATTGCATATCATATTCACGGAGGGGTACGTTTTTTTGAGCGCTCTGAAATTAAAGATGCATTGGCATACTTGCGTTTAATGACAAATGTTGAGGATGATGTTGCTTTTGAGCGCGTGGTGAACTTTCCAACACGTGGGATTGGGGAGAAAACGCTTGAAACGATACGGCAAGAAGCGCGAGAGCAGGGTGTGTCATTATGGCAAACCACACTGAAGCAGCTGGGTGAGGGTATTTTTTCATCTAGGGCAGGTAATGCACTCACAGGCTTTTTACAGTTAATCGAAAGCATGCAAGAGAAATTATTATCAGAGACACTTGAAGTGCAAGTCGAAGGTATGCTTGATATGAGTGGTGTACGTCAGCATTTTGCAACTATGAAGGGCGAGCGCGCCGAGGCAAAGCGTGAAAATATCGAAGAGTTGATGCACGCAGCAAGGCAGTATGAAGAAGAGCAAGAGGCATTGAATGCTTTTGAGTTGTTGAGTGACTTCTTAGCACATGCCTCGCTTGAAGGGGGGGAGCGGCAAGCAGATACAAGTGTGCCTCATGTTCATTTAATGACCTTGCATGCAGCGAAAGGCCTTGAGTTTCCGCTGGTTTTTCTGGTGGGCATGGAAGAGGGGCTTTTTCCTGGACGGCAATCTGCAGAAGATGAAGCGCGTCTTGAAGAAGAGCGTAGGCTTTGTTATGTGGGAATGACGCGTGCGATGGAAAAGCTTGTGATTACCCATGCAGAAATTAGACGTCAGCATGGACGAGAGGAATACCACAGACCTTCTCGATTTTTACAAGAGTTGCCGAGCAATCTACTGGATGAAATTCGCGTCGGGCGTAAAAGTTATACGCCGATGGCAAAAGATATGGTGCGTCGTAGCACGGCTCCTGTGTATCAAGAGGATGTACCAGGAGGTTTTCGCTTAGGTCAGGAAGTCACCCATGCTAAATTTGGTTCAGGCGTTGTATTGGCCTTAGAGGGCAGTGGTGCTCATACACGATTACAAGTGAACTTTAAGGCACATGGAAGCAAGTGGTTGGTTGCAGCGTATGCAAATCTTGCTTGAAATTAAAGGGAACAGATGCTACGTTCTGTTTCGCAATCTAACTGCGATAAGGGGAGAAATATCGTGAAGCGAATTAATCTACAAGCAACCGTCATAGCAAGTGCCTTGCTGAGTGCTGGAATGGCACATTCAGCAGTTGACGCCACGATGGCAGCACCACAAAAAAAACAAGTCGAACAAGTGGTGCATGATTATTTAGTTAATCATCCTGAAGTGTTGTTAGAGGCATCTCAAGCGCTGCAAAAAAAACAACAAGACGAAATGCAGCACGTTGCAAAGTCTGCTATTTTGAAAAACGCAGACCAACTCTTTAAACCTGATGGTGCTTTTACAGGAAATCCAAACGGAAATGTCACCATTGTTGAGTTCTTTGATTATCAGTGTGTGCACTGTAAACGTATGAAGCCTATTATTGGTGAGCTTTCTACCAAAAATCCAAAATTACGCGTGATTTATAAAGAATTACCCATTTTTGGTAAGCGTTCGGAAACTGCGTCTCGTGCAGCGCTTGCGGCAGCTAAACAAGGCAAGTATGCAGAAATGCAAGCGGCATTACTTAAAATTGACAAGCGTCTGGATGACGCATTGGTAATGTCAACGGCACAATCGGTTGGCCTTGACATGGCGAAGTTAAAGCAAGATATGCAAAGTCAAGCAATTACGGATGAGCTTGCAATGAACCAAGCATTGGCTGAAAAATTGAACTTAATGGGAACACCTGCGTTCATTTTGGCGTCTACACCAAATGGTAAATTTGATGCAGAGCGCGAGCCAACCTTTATTCCAGGGGCTGCAACACTTGAATCGCTTCAAGATTTGGTAAGCCAAGCAGATAAGTCGTAAGTTTTATGGGTAAACCAACAACGTTTCAGGATATTATTCTGACACTTCAAGCGTTTTGGGCGGCAGAAGGCTGTGTGGTTTTACAGCCGCTCGACTTAGAAGTGGGCGCCGGAACGTTTCATCCGGCTACTTTTTTGCGTGCCATAGGCCCTGAGCCTTGGCGCGCTGCCTATGTGCAGCCTTCAAGGCGACCTACAGATGGCCGTTATGGCGATAATCCAAATCGCCTGCAGCACTATTATCAGTTTCAGGTTGTATTAAAACCATCTCCCATTGATATTCAAGAAAAGTATCTCGACTCATTACGTGCATTAGGGGTTGACGTATTGTTGGATGACATTCGATTTGTCGAGGATAATTGGGAGTCGCCCACACTGGGCGCTTGGGGGCTTGGCTGGGAAGTATGGCAAAATGGGATGGAAGTTTCCCAGTTTACTTACTTTCAACAGGCAGGTGGGTTGCAGTGTACGCCGGTTACCGGTGAGCTAACCTATGGGCTTGAGCGTTTGGCGATGTCTATTTTAGGGGTAGATAACGTTTATGACTTGCCGTGGTGTGTGACTGGCGACACAGTGGTTACGTATGGCGACGTATTTCACAGGCAAGAAGTTGAAATGTCGACGTATCATTTTGAACTTGCAAATGTGCCTTGGTTATTTGAGCAGTTTGACGCCTATGAGAAAGAAGCAAATCAAGTGCTTGAAAAGCAGTTACCCTTGCCAGCTTATGAAATGGTCATGCATGCCTCTCATGTGTTTAACATACTGGATGCACGTGGTGCACTGTCTGTGACAGAGCGTCAGCGTTATATTCTTCGAGTTCGTAATTTATCTAGAAAGGTTGCTGAAGTGTATTATGCGGCGCGAGAAGCACTTGGGTTTCCATTGATAAAGGTGGCTGAAGATGTCGCGTGATGTTTTATTTGAAGTAGGTCTTGAAGAGTTGCCCTCAGGTGCGGTGCCTGTGCTTGGAGATGCACTAGCAACACATATGAAAGCAGGGCTCGATGAAGCACGTTTAACCTATGGTGACGTGACCGCCTTTGCAACACCAAGGCGGCTTGCTGTTTGGATTCAAGGGGTTCAATTAGAGCAAGCACCTAGAGAAGTTTCAAAAGAGGGTCCTAAAAAAGAGGTCGGTTTTAATGCAGATGGCACGCCTTCCAAAGCATTAGAGGGGTTTGCACGTTCAAATGGCGTATCCATTGAAGAGTTAGTAGTCCGAGATACTCCTAAAGGAGCGAGGTTTGTTTATGAAGCAACAGAGACTGGGTTAAATACAGCAGAGTTGTTGCCTGGTATTGTCAAAAACGCACTTCAGAAATTACCTATTCCAAAACTCATGCGTTGGGGGGAGGGTGAGGACAGCTTTGTGCGGCCTGTGCACTGGGTGGTTTTGTTGCTCGGAAAAAATGTCATTGATGTTTCATGCTTTGGATGTGCATCTGGTCGAGAAACACACGGACATCGTTACCATCATCCACAAGCAATAACACTCGACTTTCCCGCACAATATGCCAGTAAACTACGTGAAGCTTTTGTTGTAGCTGATTTTTCAGAGCGTCGTGCGTTAGTGGTTAACGCAGTTAATCAATTGCTTAAGGGGCGTGATGCAGAAGCCCTCATACCTGAGCGGCTGCTTGATGAAGTGACCTCCATTGTGGAGTGGTCTGAGGCATTATTAGTAGATTTTTCGCCTGAGTTTTTAGATGTACCGCGAGAAGTACTGATTGAATCGATGCAGGTGCATCAAAAGTGTTTTGCAGTTCAAGATAAAAAAGGCGCACTCTTACCGCATTTTATCACGATTTCAAATATTAAAAGCACTCACCCATCACATGTGATTTATGGTAATGAACGTGTGATGTATGCGCGTTTGAGTGATGCTGCATTTTTTTATATGGAAGATAAAAAGCGGACTTTATTATCGCGTGTTGATGCCATGCAAAAGGTAGTGTTTCAATCAAAGCTTGGCAGCTTGTATGACAAAGTCATGCGGATGGGCATATTGGCAGCCGAGATTGCACCCTTGCTTGGTTTGCAAACCGAAGTAGCACGGCGCGCAGTAAAGCTTTCTAAGTGCGACTTGTTAACGGGTATGGTGGGTGAGTTTCCAGAATTACAAGGAACAATGGGGTATTATTACGCTTTGTATGATGGTGAATCCGAAGATGTAGCACAAGCACTCAAAGAGCAATATTTACCGCGTTTTTCGGCAGATAGTTTGCCTGAGAGCGTATTAGGGCTTTTATTATCATTAGTTGATAGACTAGATACCTTGGTGGGTATTTTTGGTATTGGACAAAAGCCTACAGGTGAGCGCGATCCTTTCAAGCTAAGACGCCACGCTTTAGCGGTGATTCGTGTCTTGAATGCACTGCCTGTGTCGTTGCCACTGTCTGTTTGTTTAAAGCATGCAAAAATAGCTTACGGTACACTATTTGAAGCAGACAATGCACTTACCGATACAGTAAAAGCGTTTATTTTGGAGCGTTTACCTGCATTTTATCAAGGTGTTGCGGTAGGGCGCGTGCGAGCCGCACTTGCCAAGCAGTCAGATTGTTTGCGTGATTTAGACGTACGCGTGAATGCGCTAGAAGGGTTTGAAAAGCGACCTGAAGCAATCGCATTAAGTGCTGCATCAAAGCGTGTCACAAAACTGTTAAAGCAGGCAGACTTAAATTTTGGCGTTGAGAACGCGCTGATGGTAGACGAGGCACTGTTTGATATGCCTGCTGAAAAAGCGCTTTTTGAGCGTATTACATCCCTTGAAGCTTTTGTAACAGTTCAACACGCAGAGCGTGCGTATGGCGCTATTTTGCTTGAACTTGCTTCACTTGAACCGCCGGTGAATGCTTTTTTTGAAGATGTGATGGTGATGGTAGATAATGCTGCATTAAAGGCCAACCGCTTAAAGCTTTTAGCACGGTTACAAATGCTGCTGCAGTCGGTTGCGGATGTTTCATTGTTGCAGGGTAGTGTGTGATGCGATTAATTATTCTTGATAGAGACGGAGTTATTAATCAAGACTCTTTGGAATATATCAAGTCGCCTGAAGAATTTATTTTTTTGCCTGGAAGCTTAGAGGCCATTAGGAGGTTGTGTGCTGCGGGTTACACCGTTGCTATTGCAACCAATCAATCAGGGATTGCGCGTGGTTATTATGATGAAGCTACACTGCACGCAATTCATGATAAATTAGTGAGCCAAGTGCGCGTAGTAGGGGGGGGGATTGCGTCGATTCAGTATTGCCCTCATATGCCCGACTCGGGTTGTGCCTGCAGAAAACCAATGCCTGGCATGTTATACGCCATTGCAGAGACGCTGCAGTGCACGTTAGATGGCGCTATTATGGTGGGTGACAGAATTACCGACATCTTAGTGGCGCGTGCTGCGGGCGTTCGCCCGATGGTAGTACGTTCCCCTATGACAGACAATGCACGTTTAGCTGATTTTCCAGAGGTATCAGTGTTTAGTTCGTTGGCACAGTGCGTCGATAATTTATTGAGTCCGGTATGGCAAGAAGCTCTCAGCAAGGCTTAAGCTACGAGGTATTACATATTCCTGATAGGGGGCTTGCCTTGTGTCTTCGGGGGTGTGCGCCGATAGTGGTTGATTTTGAAGAAATCATTGCAAAGCGCTGTCAAAAAGGGCTTAAAAAACCCGCTATCTTGAAAGCTTGTAAACCAACTCCTGAGCTTAAAATATTGGATGCAACCGCAGGCTTTGGACGAGATGCCGCGTTACTTGCATCGAGTGGTGCGCATGTCACGATGTGTGAGCGTGAATCGCTATTAATTGATTTACTGCAAGATGGTTTAAAACGCTTACCTGCAAGTAGTGATTTACATCTAAGTCTTGTACCAATGGATGTTATGGATTATTTGCCAACTTTAAAGCCTGAAGACTACCCCGATATTATTTATCTTGATCCCATGCATCCAACGCGTACCAAAGCAGCAAAGGTTAAAAAAGACTTGCATGCTTTGCAAGCATTACTAGGCGAAAATGGCAACCAAACGAGCCTATTGAATTTTTGCAGATCTTATGCGAGATTACGTGTTGTGTTGAAGTGGCCAGCTAAGTGCCAAGCGCTTTTAATGCCGAATTATGTGGTTGAAGGTAAAACCGTACGGTTTGATGTATATCTTGCAGATAAACCTGCAGAGTGATGTATGCTATTGGAGTATTAGATGTTAGATAGTATGAATTTTGATGCGTTTTGTGCGGAATTTAAGATCGATATTTTACATACAACACATGATGTAGTCTGGGAGAAGCATTACAAACAAATACAAGATTTAAAGGCACTTGTAAAGTCAGAGAAAGCGGTGGATGGATTAACCGATATTCAAAAACGTGATTTACGCTACTTGTTAGGGCATGCTGCTTGGGCTGTGAGTGCAAAATTAGGCGCACAGGGTGCAGCTGAAGCCTGGGAGTTGCATGATTTGGCCTCAGGTACGGCTGTGCTTTCCGGGTGGTGTATTGATTGGCCAGTTGATGTGTATCTTAGGTATGTGCATAGTATCATTTGCCTTAAAGAGGGCCGCTTAGATGAGGCACGTCAGGCAGCAAGGGCTTGTTTTAAAGGGGCGGAGATTGCGAAAGACTATATTTCAACCAGCCTAAAACAGCATATTTACAACCAGTGCGCGCTGGTTTTTATTAAAAACGGATGGATAAAACAAACTGATATTTGTCTTAATCGACTCGACAAGTTATCCCTTGCCGTTGTTAAACCTCAGGAAAATGCATCTTATTTTGATGCGGCAGACTTGATTGCTGCAGCGGAAGGTGACGTTGAGTTGCGAACTCATCGCACGAAGGCTTATTTTCATCTTCAAAATGAATCAATTGACTTAGCGCTTGAGCACTTGGAAAAAGTCGTTGACTATGTTGACCCATTCAAGCGCCCCCTAGATAGAGCTTTGAGCTTAACTTTACGTGCTGCATGCTTTTTATCTCAGAAAAAAAATGGTGAAGCGTACATCGATTTAAAGCGTGCATTTGGTATTTATGAAGCGTGCTATAGCACGCCTCACATTGATGCATTACAAACACTCATTGATTTGGCAGTTGCGGCTGCGAAAGTAGGGCGACCCAATGTACGTTATTTAGCTGCAGCGCGAGCCATGCAAAAAGCGCTTGAGTTAAAAGATGAGCATTCACTCAGCCAAGCACTAGATGCAGTCCCTGAAAAAGGCACAATGGCAGATGAGCATTATCGATTAGCATATGATGTGTTGCAGTACCAGCGCCTTGTTTTGTTTACGCCTTATCAAAATAAGGTGTACCATCTGCACGCCTTGCTTTATCCGTTGTGCTTTATAGTAAAAGCTTTAATGAGTGCCGCACGGGTTTTATATGCGGCAGTACAGGGCTCAGTACGAGATATGAGTTTTGAGACAACCGCACTATTGGTGAATGTGTTGAACGCCGCTATTGCGCTGGTTGCATTGGTTACTCGAACCTTTCAAACCGCATTCAAGCTAAGCTATTTAGCGAGTGCGTCAAGCCGTGAGGGTGCGACTCTTGAGAACAAAATAGCGCACTTTGAAATGTTACAAGTAGATACAAAAGCACACCAAGAGACGCTCGCGCTCAGTGCGTGATGTCATTGGGATATATCATTATTGTAAGTCTATTATTAACTGAATGATTGTCTTGATGTAGTTGAGAGGCAATCATTTCTTGCTTGTTGCGACTCATCTTCATCCTGCATTGCGTACAGGACGGGCTGTATGCCCATCAGCTCCACTTTCATATTGGCAAAGGTTTTTTCCATGCCTGTCGCTGTTGGTGGTACAACAGCTTGATACAATTCAGCTTCAGGGGTGTAGAACACCATCGTGCGTGTTTCGCGTTGCTTTTGGTACTGAGCAAGATCTTCTTCAACTTCTTTGCTCTCTGAGTCTGTAGGTGCGACTTCGTTGATAAGCTTGCAATATTTCCCGTCTTCAAAAGGTGTTTCAGCGACAATAAAAATAGGGCAGTCATACATAAGAGCCAGTTTTTCAAGTATCTCATCACCGGTTAACCCAGATGTATCCATTTCTTGTAGACTGGGTTGTCTTGTGAGAGACGTACGTGTTTTTGGAGCAGTGTTTGCTATTTGTAGAAAGCTTTTTAATTGTTTGTTCATTTGAAATAAGCTTGTGGGTTGAGCGCCATGAAGTGCATTCCTGATTCTTGCAGCGGCTTCAAGTAAGCTGTTGTCTAGGTTTTTGCTATTTTCTATTTTGTACTGTAAGTCATATAGTGCATGCTCGGTAGGAAGGAGCTCTTCTGCTCGCGCAACACCTCTTTTTAAAAAGGAATGTCCGGATACTGCCTTTGCTTGCTCTGCAAGTGCAGCTTCTTTTGCTTTTTTTGCTGTTACGTAATCGGAAGCCCATTTACGTACTCGCTCTAAAACCGTGGTTGCTTCAGCATCTACATTGGTTGCTTTGTGAATAATTTGTGCGCTTAAGAGGGTTAGTAAAGCAAATGCACCATTTGCAAAGCCAATGTTTTCAATTTCATCTTCAGTATTGGGGCTTGTCTTGAGAATACCTTCTACAAAAGTAAGGCTTGTGACAAGGGCTGCAAGTATCATACCGGTCCAAAAAACAATCCGGTCTCCTGTGACTTTTCGATTGCGCCGCGCACTAATATCTCGAAAGAGTTGTTTGCGTAACCTTTTCGCGTTGTCTTCAAGCGCTGCTCCTATTGTGTTAAAAATATCACAGTTCTCATAATAGCATTCGATAATGTCTCTACACTTACTGTCTGTATCACGGTAATTTTCTTCGCTAGTTGATTCAAGTAATGAGGTGATATAGCTACTTTTTAAGTGGTCCATGCCAGGTTTTTTGAAGTTTCCGGTTGCAGCGCCTCTGGGTTGTGAGGTGGCCCAACTATAAAAGGCATCTCCAGCTACAACAAAGCAGCCTCCCATAAAAAAGAGACAAATCGCACCCGTACGTTTAGCCATAGTTCCAAAAGCCGCTTCTTCGCCTGCGTGATTATCTGGATCTCGACCGATACGGTTACGTAAATCTAGACGAGCTTGCTCATCGCGTGAAAGATGGTGTTGAGCTGTATGCCTAAAATGTGTATCAATGGCAGCATAGTTTCCTGATGAGTTTCTAGTTATTGCTGCGTTTCTGATAGAACCACCTTCGTTTCTGTCTCTTCGTGTCGCATCTTCATCGACATTACTTGTATTTGTACAACCCAACATAAAACATCCATTGTCTTATTAAGTCCCTATTTATGCTAACAGCTTACAGGTAAGAATCAATAAAAATTGTAAAGGATTTGTAAGCAAGTGGTGTTCCTGTTTCTATAAAAAACACACTTCTAAAAAATGCCCGATTGCAGCGCGTTATCAATTTGATACACTGCATTTATTTGAAGGCCTGAGGGGAGGAGTATTGCATGAGCACAACGCTCGCTGACAAAGACGAGTTTGATGACTTAGTTACTTTAATCAAAGATACCAACGACTATATAGAAGACAATCTAAAGCTTGCAGACCAAATGCAAATGGGAACAAGTAGTACAGCGTTAGAACGTACTGAAAAAGCACTACAGTTGATGGGAACCTTACTTGTGCATTATGAGCGGGAAGATACAACTATTTGTAATTCTTTAAGAGCAGATTTGTGTGATATTCAGCCGCCACTTTATCCTATTGAGGGACTTTTTAATATCACTTTTACGCCTTGGTGGTGGAAAGATTTAAGAGATGGTGAGGAAGCGTTTGATGTGCTCAATCGGCTATTTTCAAAGTGGGTGAATAAATTTGAAGACAGAAAACTATTAGCAGAAGTATTGATTCAATTAAAGCAGCTAGGTGACCAAGTCAAAGCACGTAAGCAAACGCTTCAAGATGAACTGAATACCTTGAGGGTCGATGCCGGAAAAAGCCCTATATCTGGATCATCAGATATGCACACTGATGCTAATACAGCCTGGCTTTGGGAGAAGGCAACAGCGGGGCTTTCGTTTTTACAGAGCTTTGTGACTACATCGCCAGATGCTCAAAGCGCACAAGAAATAAAAACGCCTGAGGTGTGAGTTAAGCAATGGCATCCTGTAGGTTAAAGTCTGCTAAAATACCTGGTGTAAATGGGTTTAAGCCATTGTCTGTTCGCAATAGATAGCGGCCTGAGTCGCCATTGATTTCAAACAAGACATGCAGGCTTTGGCTATCTCTTTTATCCATGAGTACATTGAGCTTCTCAAGAAGCTTAAAGAATGCCCAAGGTCCTTTTTCATTGAGTGCGTACTCTTGACCTTCAATGGAATGTAAAATGAGTTCGGCATTAGACTCAGGCCAATCAAAGCTAACCACTGATTCTTCTGATTGTGTGTCGTGAAGCCGTGTGCCCCCCATGGATATTTCAAGCGCTGCAATGACCGGGTCAAGGTTCATCTTTTGCAGGCTAAAGTGTATGTGGCTGCTGTCACGGCCTGAGGGGAAAAACATCGCAGTAATCACATTGGCACGGATGAGCTGCTGAATGGTATCATTTGCAATAGGCATCACGTGCCCATCAGCTTCTTTAAGCGGCCACTCAGACTTTGAGGTGTCTAAAAACGGCTTAATGTAGTCACTGACAAAATTATTTAAAATACCATTTGTTGCAAAGAAACGGTCAAAGTCATTAATAGCAACGTCATGCTTTGATTGAGTCGCAAACGGGTAACGGTTGAGTACGGCGCGCTGGTACTCAGGAAACACTTGACGCCGCCATTGCATATTAATGAAGTGTCTTGCATCACTTATGAGCAGAAACCAGGTATCATCTGCAATTTGTTTGCTCCATAGCCCAATGGGGTCTGGGAGTTGTTTTGCGGTGAGATAGAGGGACGATAATGCATTACGCGGCCCTTCATTTTGAAAGCGTGCCTTAACTAGTGTGAATGCGGTTCTTCCTTCGTCTTGTGTGACGGCAAGTGTGCTTAGAAACTGTTGCATTTCGCGCGTATCGAAGGCCAAATCACGTAATGTTGTTTCACTGATAAGGTTGAGTGCTGTAAATTGACTAGCAATTGTTTGGTTAAAAACCGTATTTTTTTGATCGAGGTCTGGCCGTGTATTGGTTTGAATAAAGCGTGTAATTTGTCGTAAGGTGTCTGATTTATCGAGTGCGCTTAAACGTTCACGTGCCTCAGCATAGTCTTGAACATGGGTTGGGTTTGTACGTTTGATAAATTGCTTCCACCATGTCAGATAATCGTAGGCATAGGCTTGCTCGAGCAGTGCTGGAAGTTTGCTTAGGTCTTGTCGTTCTAGCACCCAGTTATCTTTTTGGAACCGTTCTGCTTGCTCTGCAATGGTGCGGCTTAAGGTTTGATAGCCTTGTTTGGTAAAGTAAACAGGTACATCCCGATTACCTACCATAAATCCACCCCATTGAATAGGCTGTGTGTCTTTCGGAAAAGTTTCTTTAAGCAGTGAGTAATACAAATAGCCTGCGGGCAAGGCATTGAGATAATTACGGTTATCTCGCACGAGCTGTTGATTAATAGCAATGGGCCTTTCGGGTGTGAGCAGTGTTTTTTGGAGTAGGGTATGGTGGTTTGTTGTATCTTGTGTAGGTATCTCTTTTCTCCAAGCCGCTTCAAACCACTCGCTAATATGGTTATCAGTACGTTTGTCGGGATGACTGAGTTCAATATAGACCTTTAAAGCGTGATAGCGTGCCACAGGCGTTTGCTTTGGATCGTTTAAAGTTTCTTCAACCAGCTTCAGTGTATTAGGTAGAAAGCTATCTTGTAATTGCTGGGCTGACGTAGTCTGTAAGGTCGTTTGTAAGTATTGTAGAGTCGGTGATGAAAACTGATGTAATTTGATTTGTTCAAGAGCGTCAGATGCTTTGCTCAGGTGGTAGAGTGCCTGGTCTTTTTGAGGCTCCCCTAGGTGCTTGGTATCGTAAGCTAATAACTCTTTTGTAACATCATCTAGTACACGTGAGGATGCAACATGATGATGTATGATAAATGCAAATGAGAGTCCAACAACAGCTGCTGTGATACGCAGCACATGCTTTTGTGAGAGCGCAGGTTTTGGTAGGGCGCGCTGTGTTTGTGCTTGAAAACTACTGAGCGCACCATCAATAAAATAGGCACGATAATTACTGGCTTGGGGCACTTGGTCGGGTAAAGTAAGTGCATACTCGTGGCAAATTTTTTGGTTAAGATGGTCTTGGCTCATGCCTCCTTGTTCTGCACTGGTAAAATAAATGGCCGATATTTTGCATGTTTGGGGTGAAATTTGTCGAATAAGCGCTTGAATTGCAAGGTGAAAGCTTGCAAGTTGTAATGGAAACTCTCGAATCAGCATACGCTTTAAGCTAGAACGCGCAGGATGAATTTTGGCAAGCACATCTTGATTTAATGATTCGAGTAAGTGGTCAAAGCGCGCATGATAATTGTTTGCGATTTGATTGCCTTTTCTTCCCCAGTCAAGTGAAAAACCCAGTGGTGTGCCTTGGTCGAGTCGTTTATCTTGCTGAAAAAAATCACAGAAGCCTGCGAGGCTATCCAGCTTTGTAAATACAAAAGCTGTATCAATTAAATAGCCAAGCGCTTTTCCAAATCGTTGCACAAGCTGTGCGTGCTCGAGTGTTTTCTTTGAAATCTGGGTAGGGTCTTTTTCAAATAAATCATTGATATCAACGGTCAGCAATAACCCACTAACTTTTAAGATCTGATTGAGTTGTTTTAATGTATCTTCAAGTAAGCGATTACTTTCATGTAACCATACTTCATTGAGCTCCATGATAATGCCTGCATCATTATAGTAAATATCAACACCATCACCTGTATCAACTGTTGTATGTTCGAGCGAGCTTTGGCGCAGCAAGGCAGTCTTTCCATGGCGTGTTCTTCCAATGAGCAAAAGGAAAGAAAGAGTCTTTCGTTTGGCTTTCAATGGGGAGACTATTTTTTTGAGTGCGTCTGTTAGTGCAACGAGTGATGTATCCATTAATGCCCTACATGTATCGGTTGGAATCGTTCGTTTAAAATAGTCTTTGCTTTGTGCTCAAGTAACGCTTGGCTGAAGCAGTAAGCACCAATTAGTATTACACATGCAAGACACGTACTTTTAACCCAGGGTTTATGATCAATTTTTACGTCTGTTTCAGCAGGTTTCGGTGGAGTAAAAAGGCGAATGGTTTTTTTTACGCGATTGGTTTGAATCAGCTCATGTAGGTCTTCAATGAGGTTGTCAAGCGTTTGTCGACCTGTTGTACTGACATGATGTTCGCCTTCAAACCCTGAAATCAGGCAGTAGTATGCTAGCTCAACCAAATCCAGATATTGATTGGGGCGTGCTTTGATGTAATTAACCAATTCAAAAAAGCGCTTCTCAGGGCCGGTATTGTCCTGTGACGGAGGTGTAAAGGCTGAAAACGTAGCTGCTGTTTCAAATACACGTAAATAGTTTTTGCCAAGCAACTCATCGACAGTTGCATGTATAAAGTATTGGGCCATAGCAGCGAGCTCTTCTGCGCACTCAAGGCTTGACAAGCGGCTTTGAAAGGCTTTGAGTTCGTGGTCAAGGTTCTTCCAAACAACTTCAATAGGCGGAAGGGCGTGGCTTGTGCCAAGACGCTCTAGTAAAGAAAATAAAGGCCCTGCTGCGGTCAAAAAAGCATTAGAAGTGGTGGGGGTACTGAATAGCTTAGAGCGATAATAACCTGGCTGCGTTTTAAGCGCCCCCGGTTGCTTAAACTGGGTGATGAGAGACGTTGAACAGGGACTGGCCGACATGTCTTCCCCTAAATAATGTGCTCAGAAGATAATACGTTATCTGATGTAAAATGAGAAGGGGTTACAGGGTGCCGACCGTACTACTCTAAATCTTATGCCTCTTAAGGGCTTGGTTGGTTCTTAACAATGGCCTCTTCTCCTGTTTGAGAAAGCAGGAGGTACGTGACAGGAATCACCATGAACGCAATGAGGTATACGAGGTTGCGCGAAAGCGCCATTTTTTCTGCAGCAGGTGGTGGCGTTGTTGCATTTTGTGCAAGCAAATCAGGTGCTGCTGTTACTTGTGAAGGTGTTACACTCTCAGGCTCAGATGGAAGTGTTTGTACCAATAAAGCAAGTGCTTGTGTGTTTGCTTCAGTGTTTTGAGAAGCAGCTGTTTCGTATGCTTGAAGCATTGCTTCCATATTGGTTATCAGTGTTTGAATTTTTTCGAGTGTCTTTGGCGCCGTTGTCCAGAAATCGAGTTTATTTGTTTTTTCATGAAAAAATTGTCCAATTACTGTTGTTTTATCAATACATTTTTTGAGTAGAGTAAGGTGCGTTGGCGTTGCTTCTAAATTTTCAAGGTGTTCATAAACATTTTTCTTGAGTTGTGGTGCGTGGGCAAGGTATTGAATGGAATCTGTACTGAGCTTAAAGTGCTCGAGTAGCTGGCACAAAATATCACCCGGAATAGTGGGGTTTGACATGAGTTGTACAAATGTATGGGCGCAGGCATCGGGTTCTTCAGGGTGCTCGCATAAATAGCGTATATAGGGTCTCAGCTCTTCAAAGCGTTGCTCTTGAATAACAATTACAGTATCTGGTCTTGCATAGGGGTATTGTGTGTTCGATAAAAGCGGCATATTAATAGAGTGAAGTAACTTCAAGTTTTAAAATATGCCGCACAATAGCTTCTTTTTTTGCTTTATACAAGTACAGATTATCACGTCTCGGCACTTAACTTGCTTAACGCTTTGTAATCGCTAAGCTTTTTAAAATGGTCAGTGCTGCATACAGCTGATAATCATCATATAGCAGTGCTTTTTCATCCACTTTAGACTTTTTATCGGGGCTTTTAATGACTACTTCTTTGCTACCATTTTTTAGGTGGCCGTGTAGGTCTGCCTCACTAAAGTTTGCCAGTGGATTTTCTTGTTGTGTTTTGGGCACCGCAATTTCTTCAATAGTAATGTCTGGCTTAATCCCTTCTGCCTGAATAGATACCCCTGATGGTGTGTAGTAAAGGGCTGTTGTGAGTTTGATGCCCGTTTTATTATCAAGCGGCAAGACAGACTGAACAGATCCTTTACCAAAGCTTGGTTTGCCCACAATGACTGCGCGCTTATGGTCTTTGAGCGCGCCTGCTACAATTTCAGAGGCACTTGCAGAGCCGCCATTAATAATGACAACTATGGGGGCATTATCAAGTACATCGCCTGCATTTGCAACGGCGGTAAAGCGTGAGCCGGGTAAGCGACCTTCTGTGTAAACAATGAGCTCTTCTTTACCATTTGGTTTTTTATCAATGAAAGCATCTGCAACTTGAATTGCTGAATCGAGTAAGCCTCCTGGGTTGTTTCTTAGGTCAAGAATAAGGCCTTTTAATTCACCTTTTGATTCGCGTTTGAGTTGATCAATGCTGTTTAACATGTCTTTAGAAGTGAGCGCTTGAAATTGAGCCAGACGAATATAACCGTATTTATTGTCTAGTAATTTATTATCAACGCTTTTAATTTGTATGTTTTCACGTACTAACTTGAAGACGAGGGGTTTTTTCTCACCTTTTCGTAATACAGTCAGCGTAACTGGCTCCCCAATTTTACCACGCATTAGTCCAACAGCTTGTCTTAAATCAATGCCCTGAACTGCATGAGAGCCGACTTTAACAATATAATCTCCCGATTTAATACCCGCTTTAATAGCAGGTGCATCGATAAGTGGGGTAATCACTTTAATGAGGCCATCTTCCATGGTAACTTCAATGCCAAGGCCACCAAATTCGCCACTAGTAACCGTTTGTAATTCTTTAAACTCTTCCTCATTGAGATAATTAGAGTGTGGGTCAAGGCCTGCAAGCATGCCACGAATTGCATTATCAAATAATTCTTTATCACTGATAGGGTTCACATAATATTGTTTAATTTGTGCAATGGCATTTGAGAAACGTTGCACATCCTCCATAGGAATGCCAGAAGGTTCTGCTTTTTGAGGAGGAAGCGGCGTGGGTAATGCATATAGAGAGAGGGGGAAGGACACAGCTGTGATAAAAAATAGCGTGCATTTGAAGCGGGATATCAAATTGTAGTGCATAGTGTTCTCCTTGCTCGATGCATTGCATCAAGACATCCATTCACGAGGAGGGATGGCCCTTCCTCGCCTTCTTACTTCGAAGTATAGACCGTTTTCTCGGAGTCCACCGGTGTGTCCCACGGTTGCAATTTGCTCGCCTTGTTTAACTGAGGCGCCAAGCGTTTTAAAGAGTGAGGCATTATGCGCATATAAGCTCATGATGCTGTTACCATGATCGATAATTAAAAGTAGCCCATACCCCTTGAGCCAATCACTGAAAATAACTTTACCTGGTAGAACCGATGTAACCGGTGTGCCCTCATTGGCAAAAAATACTAGGCCTTGGTTTAAAGGTTTTGTTTGTTGGGTAGGATGATTGATGGGGTTGTCCAAACGCTTTCCTTCCAGGCTTAACTGCTTGGGAGTAAATAATAATTTTTGAGGACGCATATCGAGCTTTTTAAGCAGAGATTGCAGACCCGCTTTGTCCTCACGCAAGGTTTTGAGTTGTTCATTTTTTGTTTGGATTTGCCGATTGAGTGTGCTGATTAAGCTTTGTTGTTTTTGTTTCATCGCCTTTAAACGAGCTTGCCGAAGCGTGAGTTTTTTTTCAAGCGCATCCAGCTTTTTTTGTTCGAGAGAAAGAGCTGTTTGCTGCTTTGAGAGACGCATGCTTGTTTCGTGTACTTGTTCGATAATGTGTTGATCAGCTTGAAATAGATAATCATAAAATACAAACAGGCGTGATAGTGTGCGCGGTGTTTCTTGGTGGACTAGCCATTGCCATGGATGAATAGTACCTAGTCTGTGTCTTGCTCGGACGTGCTGTGCGAGTACTTTCTCTTGGGTTTTGAGTTGCTGGTTGAGTGTTTCTATATGTTTCGTAATGGACTCAATCGCTGCTTTTTTTTGTGCAGCCTTTGGAGCTAATTGGTGGAGTTTGTGTAAGTCTTTTCCCATTTTTTTTTCGGTTTGTGCGAGTTTTTTATAAAGCATGTCTCGGGAGCTTTCGTCTTGAGAGAGCTGATTTTTGATGTTTATCATGCGTTCTTCGAGATGATGGAGCTGTTTTTTTGTGGACGAGGCATACCCATTGTTTGATAGAGCGAGCAATAGGATAAAACAGATTGTAGTGGCATTCATGGTGTTGCATCACAGGCTAAAAGTGACTGACCACTCATTGCTTTTGGCGGCTCTATGCCAAGTAATGTGAGTAAAGTGGGTGCGATATCAATGAGTGAGCCTTGTATGCCTTGCTTGAAGTACCAACGTTTATCACCTACATAAAGCAGCGGGACTGGATTAGTGGTGTGGGCTGTATGAGGCTGCTCAGTTCTTGTATTGAACATTGACTCTGCATTACCATGGTCTGCTGTAATGAGTAATTGACCATGAACAGATTGAAGCGCTTTGCCAATTTCATGCATAGAATGGTCAAGGTGCTCAATTGCATCACAAGTGGCTTTAAAGTCACCGGTGTGTCCTACCATATCGGCATTGGCATAGTTACAAATAATCACATCATGGGTTTGATGATGAATGGCGTCGAGTATTGCTTGTGTAACTTGTGGTGCACTCATTTCAGGTTTTAGGTTGTAGGTTGTGACCTTCGGAGATGGCACAAGCACTCTATCTTCGCCATCGAAAGTGGCTTCTATGCCACCATTTAAGAAGAAAGTGACATGAGCATATTTCTCGGTCTCAGCAACGCGTAATTGTCGTAAGTGATGGCGGGCGAGTACTTCTCCGAGTGTGTCTGTTAGATTGAACGGGGGAAAGGCAGGGATGGTATTTAAGTCACTGGCATAGCGCGTCATACTCACAAAACGGCTGAAGTGAGGCTGGTCGCCTCGAGAGAAACCAGTAAAGTCTTTTGCAGTGAGCGCTTCTGTTAATTGCCTTGCTCTATCAGCGCGAAAATTGAAGAAAAAAATGGCATCTCCTGTTTGCATGGGCTTTGCCTCTCCGATGCGTGTCGGTGGAATGAACTCATCAGAAATACCATCTTGATAATAAAATTGAATGGCGTCCTTGGGCGCTCCAAAGTGCGATGCAGCAAGACCTTTGGTTATGCACTGGTATACTGGCTTGATGCGATCCCATCGCTTGTCGCGATCGAGTGCGTAGTAGCGGCCTGAAATAGAGCAAATAGTGACTTTTGGCGAATCCTCAATAACTTTTTCAAGACGCTCGATACTTTCAAGCGCACTTTGTGGAGGTGTGTCACGCCCGTCAAGGAAGAGGTGTAGCGCAATCTGGTCGAAGTGGTGTTGTTTGCACAGGTTTAAAAAAGCAAATAAATGGTCTTCATGGCTGTGAACACCTCCTGGTGACAATAGCCCTAGAATATGGAGTGTTTTTTTTGTTTTTTTTAGAGGGTCGATGGTTTGGGTGAAAATTGGATTAGTATTAAAGGCACCCGTTTGAATCGCATCATTAATACGCGTGAAGTCTTGAAAAATAACTCGGCCTGCGCCGATGTGCATGTGTCCCACTTCTGAGTTACCCATTTGGGCCTCGGGCAAACCAACGCGTTTTCCTGATGCTTCGATTAATGTATGTGGGTTATGTTGCCACCACTCATCCCATTGGGGCGTATGTGCCTGTTTGATGGCATTATGTGCTGAATGTTTAGAATAACCGAAGCCATCAAGGATCATAAAAACTAAAGGGGGGCTGTTTAACATTTTAGCTCTTAAACTTTTAAGATAAAGAGGTTAGACTATAGGCCATTTTTTTCAATGGATGAAGTGTCTTGAAGCAAAAAATACCACAGCATGTTGCGATAATAATGGATGGCAATGGGCGCTGGGCTGAAGCTCAAGGGCTTCCACGTTTTGAAGGGCATCGTGCTGGTGCCGAGGCTGTACGAGGGATTGTGAAAGCGTGCTCTGCGAAGCATATTTCAGTATTAAGCTTATTTGCTTTTGGTCAAGAGAATTGGGCACGTCCTGCAGAAGAGGTTGGTTGCCTCATGGATTTGTTGTTTGAGTTTCTTGAGCGTGAACTTGAGGCGTTATATCAAGAAGGTGTGCGCTTAAGATTTTTAGGTGAACGAGAGGCACTCGATGATGTCCTGCAAACACTGATTCAAACCAGTGAGTCACTTACAAAAAATAACACAACATTGAATTTAAACATCATGTTCAATTACAGTGGGCGCTGGGACTTACTGGGTGCTATGCGTGGCCTTGCGAATCGTGTTCGGTCGGGCGCGCTTTTGCCTGATGATATCAGTGAAAGTGTCATTGCAGATGCACTTGTTACGTGTGGCTTGCCTGAGCCTGATATGTTGATTCGCACGAGTGGCGAGCAGCGGATTAGTAATTTTTTCTTGTGGCAGCTGGCTTATAGTGAGTTGTATTTTACAAATGTCGCGTGGCCTGAGTTTACCCCGGATGAATTCGATAAAGCATTAGCTTGGTTTGCTTCGCGTGAACGACGCTATGGTAAAACCTCGCGTCAAATGATTGAGGAAGAAAATGCTTAAAAAAAGATTAATTACAGCAGCTATATTGGTACCATTACTTTTATTCGCCATTCTCTATGCACACCCCTTGGTATTGCTTGGGCTATTGGTGTTTGCATTAGGGCTTGCTGCGAATGAGTGGCAAGTTTTAATTCCAGTGCTCACAATACCTCATCGTGCTATCTTTTGGGGTCTTTTAGTCGTTGCGACACTTGTGTGCTGGTTATGCTTCGCTTTTTGGCTTGCAATGGGGCTTTTGACTTGGGCTTTTGTAGTGCTTGCCATCTTAACTTATCCTGCATCACAGCGTGTTTGGGGCTTTCCATGGCTGGTTGCTTTGTTAGGATGTGTATTTTTTCCATTGGTAGGTGTTTCGGCTGCGGGATTGTATCAACAGTCGCATGGTGCAGGTCTCATTATTTATGTATTAGCTTTGGTTAGCATTTCAGACTCAGGCGCTTATTTTGTAGGAAACTGGTTGGGTAAGCATGCACTGATTCCGCGCGTGAGTTCAGGAAAAACTATTGAGGGGGCATTGGGCGGTTTGTTATTGCCCATGGGGGTGGCACTGATTGGATACATAATGTGGTCACCTGCATCTGCACCTATTTGGTTTGGACTTGCGGCTTTGACCGTTGTGATGTCTATGTTTGGTGACTTGACAGTGAGTATGTTGAAACGCAGGCAACATTTAAAGGATACAGGGACATTACTGCCAGGCCATGGTGGTGTGCTCGATAGACTTGATAGTTTGCTTTCAGCCTTACCTTTGTTTTATGCAGGCTATTACTATTATGTATTACCTGGGTTGGCATAATGCTTCTGACACTATTCTACTTTATGTTGGCGTTGTTTTTGTTGGTGACTATCCATGAGGCGGGACATTTTTGGGTGGCGCGGCGCTGCGGGGTTCAGGTACTGCGATTTTCATTTGGGTTTGGTCCGGTACTGTTCTCAAAAAGAGACAAGAAAGGCACAGAGTTTGCTTTTTCACTGATTCCGCTTGGAGGCTATGTTAAGTTTTTAGGGGATTCAGGTGAGGAAGTGCCGTTAAAAGCACGCGCATATACACTGCATTCGCAACCTATTTTTAAACGTGTTGCAATTATTTTGGCAGGGCCTTTGGCCAATTTTTTGCTGGCTTTTTTAATTTTTTGGTGCGTTGCAATGATTGGCATGTTAACGTTAGCACCCGTTGTAGAGGATGTGTTGCCACAGAGCCTTGCGGAGAGCGTCGGATTTGTAGCACAAGATGAAATTAAAACAATGAATGGGGAGCCCGTTCGAAGTTGGCGTGATGTACGCTATGCATTGATGCCACATATGGGTGGGCGAGGTGTGTTAAATGTGGGCGTTTTATCAAGGGCTGACGGATTAAAGCGTCGTCTTCAAGTGCCTTTAGGTAATTGGGCAACGCCGTCGCCTGAAACAGACCCATTGCAGCAATTGGGAATTATGCCTGCATTACCCAAAATGCTGCCGCGGATCGAGGAAGTATTTCCGAACACACCTGCAATGCACGCAGGGCTTCAAGTGGGCGATGAGATACAGGCGGTTGATGGGCAAGTGGTGGATGACTGGCGTGTGCTTGTAACCTATGTGAAACACCATCCACATCAAACGATTGTGCTTTTGGTGAAACGTGGTGCGTTAGAAAAGCGTGTTTCAGTTCAACTTGGAGCACAAACGAAGGCAGGGAAAGAAGAAGGTATGCTAGGTGTTTTGTCTGGTGCTAGTACGCGCGCAAATGATTTGTTGTACGTGCAGCGTGAAGGTCCAATGGATGCGCTTGTAACGGCCTCAAAGCAAACATGGCTGTTCACGAAAGCGACCGTTGTTGGGATTGGACGCATGCTTTTAGGGAATGTGCCGCTTAAAAACTTGAGTGGTCCTCTAGGGATTGCAGAAGGAGCGGGGCATTCGGCGCGAGGAGGGCTTGTTTATTATTTGTTTTTTTTAGCACTGTTAAGTGTTGGATTAGGGGTTTTAAATTTATTGCCCATCCCTATTTTGGATGGCGGGCAGTTGATGTATTCCCTGGTTGAGTGGATAACGGGCCGTTCGTTATCTGAGCGCTCTAAAATGCTGGGTGTTTTACTGGGACTGGTGGTCTTAATGACCTTAACCGTGATTGCATTAAGAAATGATGTTATGCGATTAACAGGGTCATAAATCTGTGTTGGATGTAATAAAAAAACATGAAAAAAATGAATGGTGTTAAAAAGAAAATGCGTCAAATGCTTGTTGTATGGAGTTGCCTCTTAATGCTTTTATGTTCTTTTGGGCTGGAAGCTGCTTCGTCTTATCGCTTTGTTGTGCGTGATATTAAAATTACGGGCTTACAAAGGGTTAGTACGGGAACGGTTTTAAATTACTTACCTGTGCAGGTGGGAGAAGAAATTGGACCTGAGGCGACACCACGGATTATTCGTGCCTTGTATGACACCGGTTTTTTCCAGTCGGTTGTGCTTGAGCGAGATGGGAATACTTTAATTGTTCAGGTGGTCGAACGAGCAACAATTGGCTCTGTGTCTGTTAAAGGAAATAAAGATATTCCCAGTGATAAAATGAAGGATATCTTGAAAGAGCTGGGCTTGGTGAAGGGGCGAGTGTTTCAACGTGCATCGCTTGAAAGGCTCGAGAAAGAAATGAAAATTGCGTACAACGCGCGTGGAAAATATAATGCACGGATTGAGTCAACAGTGACACCTTTGGCTGAAAATCGTGTCAATATTCAAATTGATATTTCTGAAGGACGTGTTTCCCGGATTAAAGAAGTTAAAATTATTGGAAATCATGATTTTACAGAAGAGCAGCTGAAGTCTGAAATAGCACTGTCTGGTCGTAGTGTATTTACTTATTTTACGAAGAAAGACCAATACTCTAAAACGGCGATGGATGCATCGATTGAGGCATTACGCTCGTTTTATCTGAATCATGGTTATCTAAAATTTACACTGGTTTCTTCCCAGGTATTACTTTCTCCTGATAAAAAAGATGTGTTCATTCACATTCATATTGAAGAAGGGCCGCAGTATCACTTTTCAGGTTATGCCTTTTCGGGGCAAACCATTTTGTCTAAAGAAAAATTAGATGCTTTAGTTGATATTAAGACGGGCGATGTGTTTTCGCGTAAGAAAGTAACAGAAGGCATTTCCGCAATTAGCCTTGCTCTGGGCGACTTGGGGTATGGTTTTCCTGCCATTAATGCAGACCCGCGCATTAATGAACGAGATAAAACAGTTTTTATTACATTCATGATTGACCCGGGTCGTCATGTTTATGTCCGTCGCATTAATTTTCATGGTAATACAAAAACAGGCGACTATGTGCTTAGAAACATGATGCACCAAGATGAGGGTGGCCTCCTATCACTACACAATATTAAAGAGTCTGAGCGGCAGTTACGTTTATTGAATTACATTAAAGGCATTAATATTAAAACGACGCCCGTGCCTAAAGCTAACAACTTGGTTGACTTAGATGTAAGTCTTGAAGAAAGTCCATCGGCCGAAGCAAGTGCATCAGCAGGATACGGTACAACGGGTCCACAATTTAACGCATCCATTAATCAGTATAACTTTATGGGAACGGGACGAACGGTTGGATTTACATTTAATGCGACCTATTGGGGGCTCGATTATGCGTTCAACTATTATAACCCTTTCTACACCAATAATGGTGTTGGGCGTGGCTTAGCGATTTATTATCAAACAGTTGACCCTAGAAAGCTCGATGTTGCACAATATAGTGCCGATCGTTTTGGTGGGGATGTGAATTATAATATTTTGCTGAGTGAGCGCAGTAGCTTACAGCTAGGATATGGTTATCAAGCCTTGAATATCCTGAACACAGGTAGTCTTTCTCAAATTCAGGAATTTGAGCGCATTTATGGTCGGAACTTCTACCAGCTTCGTATCAGTGGTGGCTGGAATAAGAATAGCTACGATCAAATGCCTTACCCGAATAAAGGGGTGAATCAGCAAGCAAGTGGTTTGGTAGCTCTTCCTGCAACAAAAGATTCATTTGAATACTTTAAGTTTGGATATCAGGCACACTCTTATCAACCGCTTATAAAAGGGTTTATTGCAACGGTATTGGTAAACGCACAATATGGTAATCAATTTGATAGTACAGGTTTGCCATTTTACGAGAATTACTTTGCAGGGGGTATTGCAATGCCCGGTCAGGTGCGTGGTTATGAAAGTTATTCTTTAGGTCCACGTGATAGTAATGGCACAGCGATTGGTGCAAATTTATTGTTGAATGGTAGCGCAGGACTTATTTTACCGTATCCTCTAAGCCGAGAAAGTTTGAGAACGACCTTGTTTCTTGATGCAGGTAACGTATTTGTCGCTGGAACACCCAGAATTTTGGCAGGGACTAATCCTGGGCCGATGCGGTATTCTGCGGGTGTGTCAGTTGAGTGGCGCTCACCATTTGGACCATTGGTCTTTAGTGTTGCTGAGCCCCTAAATAAGCAGCCGTACGATCAGTCACAGCCATTTCAGTTTACCTTGGCGTCTGGATTTTAGGGCATATCGTAACGAATTTAGAATTGTGGTAGCATGGTGGCGATTTTTAGAAGACTGGCTCGGGGCGCGTCCTCATTTGGTTATGTAAGGCGAAATTTTATTAACATTCATCAAGGAGTAAAAACATGAAACGATTAAGTGGTGTGTTGTTGGCATTGTGTTTTTCTGTGAGTTCAGTTGGGGTGTTTGCGGACGTACCTAAAATTGTAGTGGTTGATTTACAAAAAGTCATGCAAACTTCTGATGACATGAAAGCAATTCAAACAAAATTAGAACAAGAGTTTAAGCCACGTCGTGATAAATTGATGGGAATGGAAGCTGACTTAAAGACAGATATGGATGCGTTTAAGCGTGATAGCGCGGTGATGAACCAAGCGAAACGCAAAGAAGCAGAAGAAAAAATTGTGGCAGCACAGCAGCTGTTTGAACGTGAAGGGCAGCAGTATCAACAAGAGCTAAATGCAGCGCACAATCAAGCGATGGAGCAATTTTATAATAAAATTAAAGCAGCCATTGCTAAGGTAGCGCAAGATAAAAAATATGATTTAGTACTTCAAAAAGATGCAGCCCCATTTAGCGCTGAAAAGCTTGATATAACTGATAAAGTAATTGAAGCAGCACGTGGCGCGGCTAAATCTTAATTGATAATGGGTTGTTTAAGTAAGGATTTTTTGTATGACTTCAGAAATTGATATCAATGCGATTATTGAGTCTTTGCCGCATCGTTATCCTTTTTTACTTGTCGACCGAGTACTAGACTATAAGCCGTTTGATTATTTGGTAGCGATTAAAAATGTAACGGTTAATGAGCCTTTTTTTCAAGGCCATTTTCCGGGAAACCCCATCATGCCTGGTGTGCTTATTCTTGAGGCTTTGGCACAAGCCGGCGGACTGTTGTCGAATTTTTCGAGAACACCGTCGGAAGGTCATGCGTTTCTCTATTTTTTTGCAAGTATTGATAATGTGAAATTTAAAACGATGGTAACACCTGGTGATCAATTAAGATTGCAGGTGACGTTGACACACCAAAGGCGCGACTTTTGGCGAGTGCATGGTGAAGCATATGTGGGTGACAAATTAGCATGTTCGGCTGATTTAATGAGTGCTTCGAAAGAAGTCAAAAAGGAAACAAAGTCGTGATTAGTGCGCAAGCGATGATAGATCCTTCTGCAAAAATTGCAGAAGGGGTCACTATTGGACACGGAGCTATTGTTGGCTCTGATGTTGTGATTGGTGAAAATACATGGGTAGGTCCGCATGTAGTGATTCAAGGGCCTACATCTATTGGAAAAAATAATAAAATTTTTTCATTTGCATCAGTAGGTGATGAGCCGCAAGATGTCACGTATAAGGGTGAGCCAACACGTCTTGAAATTGGTGACAATAACGTGATTCGAGAGTTTTGTTTAATTAGTCGAGGAACAGTCAATGGAGGAGGTATTACTCGCATTGGAAATCACTGCTTGTTTTTAGCCTATTCTCATGTTGGGCACGATTGTAAACTTGGTAATTACGTATCTATGGTCAGCTATGCTGCTTTATCAGGGCATGTGACTGTAGATGATTATGCAACCATTGGTGCATACTCCGGTGTACATCAGTTTTGTAAAGTGGGTGCATATGCCTTTATTACTGGGGCAACCTATATTAAAAAAGACGTGCTGCCATATGTGATTATTTCGGGGCAAGATACTACTGTTTATGGGATTAATATTGTGGGGCTTAAACGTCGTGGATTCTCAGCTGAAGCCATTGACGCGTTAAGACGTGCCTATAAGGTAGTATTTCGTAAAGGTTTAACGGTACAGCAGTCGATTGCTGACTTAGAAAAAATGCTGGATGAGTTTCCAGAAGTATCATTAATGATTGATTTTTTAACACAATCAAAACGCGGTATTGTAAGGTAGGTTGTTTGTATGCTCGATCCCCTTCTTTTAAGAACAGCGCCCGATGAGATTGCTGAGCGACTCAAAACACGTGGTTTTACCTTTGATGTGGCTGCATTTAAAGTACTTGAAGCAGAGCGAAAAGCACTTCAAGTAGAAACTGAAAATTTGCAGTGTGAGCGAAATCAAGCGTCAAAAAAAATTGGCGAGGCAAAAGCACGAGGTGAAGATATTGCGCCATTGCTTGAAGCTGTGGCGAGTTTGGGGGATGCGCTTGATAAAAAAAAGCAGGAGCTTTCAGCATTACTTGAACAAATCCAGGTGCTAGCACTTGGGCTGCCTAATTTGCCTGATGCATCGGTACCTATTGGCCATGATGAAGCAGACAATCAAGAAATTCACCGATTTGGAGAGCCTCGTTCATTTGATTTTGAACCAAAAGCACATGATGATTTGGGAGAAGCGCTAGGGCTAATGGATTTTGCGATGGGTGCAAAGTTGACCGGTAGCCGTTTTTTAGTGATGACAGGTGCGCTTGCAACATTACATCGGGCATTGATTCAATTTATGTTAGATGTCCAAATTAATACTCATGGCTACGAAGAAATTTATGTGCCTTATATGGTGAATCAAGATAGCTTATTGGGTACGGGTCAGCTGCCTAAGTTCGGCGAAGATTTATTCAAACTTGAAGGTGCGCTTCCTTATTATCTGATTCCTACCGCTGAAGTACCCGTTACAAATACGGTACGAGGCACAATTTTGAGCGAAGCAGATTTGCCGAAACGCTATGTGTGCCACTCTCCTTGTTTTCGTAGTGAGGCAGGTTCTTACGGGAAAGATACAAAAGGTATGATTCGGCAACATCAATTTGAAAAAGTGGAGCTTGTGTGGGTAACAAAACCTAAAGACTCGGCGGAAGCACTTGAGGCATTGCGCAGACATGCAGAAGTGATTCTTGAGATGCTTGACTTACCCTATCGAACGGTTGTTTTGTGTACGGGCGATATGGGTGCGAGCGCTCAAAAAACTTACGATATTGAAGTATGGTTGCCAAGCCAAAATACATACAGAGAGATTTCGTCTTGCAGCAATATGGGAGACTTTCAGGCAAGGCGAATGCAGGCTCGTTATCGAGCAGGGGATGATGTGAGTCTTGTACATACATTAAATGGCTCAGGGCTTGCTGTTGGGCGTACACTGGTTGCGCTCTTAGAGAATTATCAAGATAAAACTGGTGTGATTCATATCCCATCTGTATTACAACCATACATGAAAGGGCTGAGTAAACTTGCTCCTTGAGGGCTGCTTGCTCGTCTTTCGAGAAGATTTCTGATTATAGGTCCTGCGTATAAAGCGCAGGACCAGACCTAAGCCGTTACCGTTACTAAACATAACCTCAACTCTGGATAACTGTGCATAAATACCCTGCATTTTTTCGTATGGGCTTAACAATCTCATTCTGGCCCATTACGAAGCCTGATTAAAGTGGCAGGGTTCATACTATTAGGTTAAACATATACTGCTACCGTTGCCATGAGTAAAAAGCCAATAATTACAAAGCTGAAGTCACGTAAATTGCAACAACGCTGTACCATCACGCAGCGCTCAAGGCCATGTAATGTGCCCAGATATAAAAATGTTCCTGCAGAAATGGCCATTAGCAGCGGATCAATAAACGAGTTGGTTGAAACATCTTGACCAAAATACCAACCAATACCAATGCCAAGTGGCGTCATAAGTGCAAAAGACAGAAAAAGTAGAACCGCTGTGATAGGACGTAAGGTACTTTTATTGAGTTGGATTGCAATAGCAAAACTTTCAGCCCACTTATGAGTAATGATAGCTAAAAAAAGCATAATTTGCATGGAGTATTCTTGACTGAGCCCAAGGGCTGTCCCGAGTACTAAGGAGTGTAAGGAGAGCATGAACCATGCAATAATTGCGAAGGCGGGGTGTGTGGTATGGTGGCCCTGGTGATGATAAAGTGCTTCTCCCAGATGCTCAAACCACAGAAATAATAAAAAAACGATACCTGTAATGAGTAAAGCCAGCGGGTAATGATATCCGATTTTTACAAAAATGGCCTGTGCTTCGGGTAACATATGTAACAATGCGGCACCTAAAAACACACCTGTTGCAAGGGTTTCACCAATTGGAAATTCGGTGTGTGCTTCTGTTGTAAGTCGCTTTTTAAAAGGAAAATATCCTGCAACAAGAATCATTACAAGTGCGCTGAAGGCAAAAAATAGATTAAGGGTTCCTGTGGTGAATGTCATGTTGGATCGTTCTCATAAAAGGTTTGTGCAGGGGATTGTATGCGAATACAAAGCGATGCGGGTTGCATGTTTAATTGTGCTATATTTGCATCAATATGGGCCTTGAGTTTTGTACGTGCTGCTGCATCAAACTCTCCAATTAAATCTAGCATGAGCTTACCGTCTAAATAGTGTAGAACACAAGCTTTAATTTCAGGCATATTTTGCCAATGAATGAATAACTGTGTTTCAATGGTTGCACGATTAGGCAGATGTAAGCATGGGCTTGTAACTTCATCATCTTCGGGGTCAATGTGTACGGTGACATCTTTAATGTCTGGCAGTGTATTCATGAGCTTAATGTGTACATTTTGAGCAATAAAATGTCCTTCAGAGACTGAAATCATGGGGTTAACCTGCACATGAACGTCTACAAAAATATCATTCCCCATGAGTCGCGTTCGAAGTTGATGTACCTTAGTAACGCCATTAGTTTGCTTGATAATATCCTCTATTTGTGTGCGGAGTGTCGCATCAACGCCTGTATCAATGAGCTCTTTAATGCTGCGCCAGCCGTAATTAAATCCCATTTTGATAATTAAAACACCGACAAGAAAAGCAGCAATGCTATCAAGTATTGGATAGCCGAGTAGGCTGCCTAAAATGCCTGCCAACACAATGAGGGATGAAGCCGCATCTGAACGGTGGTGCCAGGCATTGGCAATAATCAGTTTGGACTGAATGCTACGCCCAACAGAACGTGTGTACCAAAAGAGCATTTCATTTGCAATGATTGAAAGCGCAGCAAGAGGAAGCGCCCAAATTTTTGGATGTTCAAGGTCATGATGACGGAGGTGCCCGATGGCATCCCATGCAATGGCAACGCCTGTTAATACCAGTAGCAATGCGAGTACGTAGGTTGCGGCAGTTTCGATACGTTGATGACCATATGGATGTGAGTCATCTGCCTCAAGGCTGCCATATTTAGAGGCAACAAGTACCATGCCATCGGTAAATAAATCAGAGAGTGAATGAAAGCCGTCAGCGATTAAGGCGCTAGAATAGAAGAAAAACCCGCCCAGCAATTTGCTGATTCCAAGCAGTGCATTAATGGCTGCACCGAGTAGCGTCACAAATTTTGCTTTTTTATAGCGGGTGTTAGGCGGTGTTGTCATAGGATATTCAATAAAATTGAATGTACGCGTGATTTTATCAGATGGCACGCAGGGATTCTATGTCTTGTCATGTGTCAGCCCTGATTACTCTGGTTATTTTAAAATTGGTTTGACACAATAGAGAATTATAGGTTGACGTTGCATGTCGGCTTCGGTATTATTCCTCGCTCTGTCCTGGTGATAGTTTTTCGGGGTGTAGCGCAGCCTGGTAGCGCGCCTGCTTTGGGAGCAGGATGTCGGGAGTTCGAATCTCTCCACCCCGACCAAAATTATATATAAATGAGCGCCCGTAGCTCATCCGGATAGAGCATCGGCCTTCTAAGCCGAGGGTAGCAGGTTCGAGTCCTGCCGGGCGTGCCAAACGTCAAATCGTAGTTTATAGGTATTGTGATAGAATGAATTATTATGGTGGGCGTAGCTCAGTTGGTAGAGCCCCGGGTTGTGGTCCCGGTGGTCGTGGGTTCGAGCCCCATCGCTCACCCCATTTAATTCATTGTTTCTCTGTAAGTCCTTTACAACATACCTCCTCCTGTTCGATAATTCACACCTGTTTGCGAGAGTGGCGGAATTGGTAGACGCGCTGGATTTAGGATCCAGTGGGGTAACCCGTGAGAGTTCGAGTCTCTCCTTTCGCACCAATTTTAGGGTAAAATAACTGCCAATGAGGTGATATAAGATGGCTGTTTCTGTTGAAGTATTAGAGGGTTTGGAACGCAAGATAAATGTTTTAGTTCCATCTGAAAAAATTGAGAGTGAAGTGAGTTCGCGTCTGAAAAATATGGCGACTCGAACAAAAATAGATGGTTTTCGTCCAGGAAAAGCACCACTTCAATTGGTTAAGCAACGCTATTCAAGTGATGTACGCTTAGATGTGATTCGAGAGTTATTACAGCCATCACTCTATGATGCTTTGAAAGAACAAGCATTAACACCAGTTGCCTCTCCCCGTATCGATCCAGGTCCTATCGAAGAAAACCAAGATTTTAGCTATGCTGCTATTTTTGAAGTATTTCCTGAGTTTGAAATCAAACCATTAGGTCAAAGTGAAATTGAATTGATTCAGGCGGAAGTCAGTGATGCAGATGTAGATGCGACCATTGAAAAGTTGCGTGAGCAACATAAAGAGTGGACAGAAGTTTCGAGAAAAGCTAAAAATGGTGATAAGCTCATAGTTGACTTTGATTTGTATGAGGGGGATACGCTGATTCCAGAACAGGGAGAAGCACGTGACTTTGAAATTATCTTGGGTAAGGGTGATATTTTACCGGCACTCGAGACAGCGCTTGTAGGTGCTGAAAAAGATAAGTTAGGTGAGTATACGGTAGATTTTCCAGCGGATTGGCATGATGCAACGTTTGCCGGTAAAGCGCTAACATTTAAATTAACAGTAAAACAAATTTTGGAAGGTGTGTTGCCAGCACTTGATGATAC
>JASBUO010000009.1 GCA_030147855.1 Gammaproteobacteria bacterium | reverse complement strand
CATGTTTTTTATTTCAAACAGAAAGAACATGCTAAATGCCCTCGTTTAACAGTGTTATGCTTTCGTCATGCACGGTCGTGGGAAGCGGATTCAGCAACCTGCACTGAAGTAACGGTGCGTTTTTCTGAAAATAATGCATTTAAAAATTGACCCATTTCTAGAAAGAATGCATGATACCCAGGCTTTTACATTTTTGATGTTTGGAGGAAAATTGTGGCGGTCAATATGACCTTCTACCTAGTCATGGTTTTTTTATTGACTTTTGTGTTGACGGGAGCTTTACGTCGATATGCATTGTCTCGAGAGGTGCTTGATGTGCCAAATGAGCGTAGTGCGCATACATTACCAATGCCACGTGGGGGCGGTATTGCATTTGTGGTCGGCATTTTGGTGATGCTGCCTTACCTTGAGGGCGCTCACTTTTTAACACAAAACGGCAGTGTTGCTTTAGTAAGCTCGGGTGTTTTTATTGCAAGCCTTGGTTTTTTGGATGATCATGGCCATATTTCCAGCCTTTTGCGTTTGCTGGGTCATTTTGTGGCGGGCGTGCTAGCGTTATATTGGGTGGGTGGTATGCCAGCTCTAACCTTTGGTGTGATAACGCTTACACCTGGTATGCTTTTGAATGGGTTGGCCCTATTTTATTTAGTATGGCTCCTTAATTTATATAACTTCATGGATGGAATCGATGGCCTTGCTGGGGTTGAAGCAGTTTCTGTGTGTTTTGGTATGGCCGGGCTTTACTGGTTGACAGGTGACGAAGGCTTGATGGTTGTTCCAATGGTATTAGCTGCAGGTGTTTTAGGCTTTTTGTGTTGGAACTTTCCGTCTGCACGTATCTTTATGGGCGATGCAGGGAGTGGTTTTTTAGGCTTCTTTTTTGGCGTGTTATCGATTCAGGCGGCACACGTTAATCCACATTTTTTTTGGAGTTGGATCATTTTTCTTGGGGTATTTATTGTTGATGCGACTTATACCCTTTTGTCTCGACTTGTGCAGTTAGAAAAAGTATATCAAGCACATTCAAAACATGCTTTTCAACATGCATCTCGCCGGTTTGGCCGTCACCAGCCGGTAACGATTGCGGTGCTGATGATTAATGTTGTATGGCTTTTACCTATTGCTTGGTGTGTCGGGTTAGATAAGTTAACACCCGCAGTAGGTGTTTTTGTCGCTTATTTACCGTTGATTGGTCTAGCAACTTTTTTTAAGGCTGGGCGTGCCTCTTAAGGTTTTCTTAAGTATATTTCTGTTACAATGAGCGCGCTATTTGTTTTGATTAAGATTTGTTTGTTTTTTTTACATTTTGTTACAGCAAATCTTTAAGGATTAGGGAGAACATTAACATGTTAATTTTGACACGACGAATCGGTGAAACATTAATCATCGGTGACGATGTTAATATCACAGTTTTAGGCGTTAAAGGAAACCAAGTACGCTTAGGTATTAATGCACCTAAGGATGTCTCGGTTCACCGTGAAGAAATTTACTTGCGTATTCAGCAAGAAAAAGAAGGTGATACGCCTGGAAATACTGAGGAAGACACGGTTTAATTGATTAAAAAAACTTGACCTGCACGAGCGCTCATAACATTGAATGAGTATTCGTGCTAGGTTTTTTCCTGAGCCAAGGTCGTATCTCCTGATGAAAGCTTGTGCACATTTCCTGTTTTATCTTCTAGCAATAAGTAACCGCTCTGATTAACACCACATCCTGTTCCCGTGATAACGCCAGTTGGTCCGGAAATGGTGAACTGTTTGTTTTTGAGGTAGTCTTTTGCATTCCATGCTTCTCTAAAGCCTGAGAACCCGTCTTGTTTAAATTGCTGCAAATATATATTGATGGTTAATATGAGCTCGGCAATCAATTGATTTCTATCGAAAAATTGTCCTGTGATGTCATGTAATGAGCACCAAGGCTTGGGTGTGTCGTTTGCATAGTTGAAGCAGCTATTAATATTAAGTCCCATGCCAATGATAACATCTGTACTATTATTGCCTTCTGCAACCATCTCAATCAGTGTGCCAGCAAGCTTTTTATGATTCCACAGCAAATCGTTAGGCCATTTAATGACTATAGACTCACTTGTATGTTTTTGAAGAACATGATGCATTGCAAGGCTTACAACCAGGCTCAAGCCTGATAAACGAGAAAGATCGCCCTCAATACAGAGGCCAAGGGAGCAATAAATATTTTCTCCAAAAGGTGAGTGCCAGTGCCTTCTAAAACGTCCGCGCCCGTTGGTCTGTGTTTCAGCAATGCAACAGGTTAAATGTTTAAAAGTAGCTTTGTCTTTTAAAAAACGGTTCGTTGAGTCGATAGAGGCAAATAAATGGTAATCAATGGGGTGTTTGAGTTGAGTATTGATGATGGATTGAATACGGTCTAAAGAGAGGGGTATAAAAGGGGGGCTGATACAATAGCCTTGCTTGGGTACGCGCTTAATGTGCAACCCTAGGGCTTCGAATTTTTCTATGTGCTTCCAGACAGCAGTGCGTGATATATCGAGTGTATCACCTAAGTGTTGTCCACTATGGCATGTACCATCTGACAACAAGTGTAACAGTTTGGTTTGCAGTGGGGTGAGTGTTTTCATAGAGGGTCGTATAAATAGTGAACTTTTTCAATGCTTGGATGGCAACACAAGGCTGCAGCGTAACCGATTTTAGGCATAAAAGGCAAAAGGACCCAGTCTTTTTTGCCAATAGGGTCCCAAAAAGTATAGGCGTTTTGTGGCAGACCGTGTACAGTGAGTTCAGTTGTTGGGTACGTAAGGCCAAGGCCTACGAGTTTGATAAATGCTTCTTTTTGTGCCCAAACATTGAAAAACATGAGGGGTTTGAGTGCATTTGGAAGGCGTTTAAGGATTACATTTTCTTCATGCGAGAAAACATGTTTTCCGATACCTACATAAGGTCTTTCTGAAAAACGTTCGATATCAATACCGAGCGGGTGGTGCTGACCCACAGCAAGCAATGCATATTCCCCTGAGTGGCTTAGATTAAACTCAAGCGCCGGGTAATCAGGGAGGTAGGGCTTCCCGTGCTTTCTATAATCAAAGGCCAAAGATGTAGGGGATACGTTTAAATAGTTAGCAAGTAATAGCCGCAGCATGATGCGTGCGCGTCTGAAGTGATGTTGATGGTGTTTAAAGTGAAATCGGTCAGCGCGTTTTTTCTCTTCATCGCTGAGTAGTATCATGCCAGGCTCAGGAAGAGGCCTATTCAGAGGGAAGCAATATACATCGATACGGAAAGGGTTAAGTATGCAAGTTTTAATATTCAGGGGGATAAAGGGTTTTTTCATCATGGTCTATGGTATAATTGTAGGAATGTGGCGTTGATAATGAACGCATTGAGTATAACGCACGTGAACGTGCTGACCAAATGAGACGAGTATGAGCGGGCAATTTTTAGATTTTGAACAGCCAATTGAAGAGCTGAATCAAAAGATTCAGGCGCTTCGCATGGTAAGTGATGACAATTCAATGAATCTGAGTGAAGAGATTTCACGTTTAGAAGCGAAAAGCCATGAGTTAATGAAGCAAATTTTTTCAAAGCTTGAGCCATGGCAGGTGGTTCAAATTGCAAGGCATCCTCGTCGGCCTCAAATGAGTGAGTATTTATCAGGTTTATTTACTGATTTTCAAGAATTACATGGCGATAGGCATGAGTCTTCTGCACCTGCCATTATTGCGGGGCTTGCACGGTTTAATGGCGAGCCAGTTGTGGTGATTGGCCACCAAAAAGGAAAACGCACTAAAGAGAAGGTGCGACGTAACTTTGGTATGGCACGCCCTGAGGAGTATCGTCGTGCATTGCGCTTAATGCAAATGGCTGAAAAGTTTAATTTTCCTATCATGACCTTCATTGATACGGCTGGTGCATATCCTGGTATTGAAGCCGAAGAGCGCAATCAATCAGAAGCAATTGCACGTAACTTGTTTGAAATGTCAGCGCTTAAAACACCGATTATTTGCATAGTAACAGGAGAAGCAGGCTCAGGAGGTGCTTTGGCGATTGGTGTGGGTGATAGAGTGATTATGTTGCAATATGCCATTTACTCTGTAATTTCACCTGAAGGGTGTGCCTCTATTCTGTGGAAAGACCCAGCACGTGCGGACGAAGCAGCTCGTGCTATGGGCGTTGCGGCTGAAAATATTTTTGAACATAAGCTGATTGATCGTGTTATTAAAGAGCCTTTGGGTGGCGCGCATCGCGACCCAGATGCGGTGATGGTTGATCTGAAAAAAATCTTAGAAAAAGAGCTTACAACACTTCGTGCAATGTCCCTAGATGCTTTATTAGCTGAGCGATATGACAAACTAATGGCGCTTGGGGCGTGTGGGGGTTAAGTGAAAGTCTAAAAGAGCGGCTGTTATCGTATCGCCGCTTGGTAGTTGGCTTTAGTGGTGGGCTTGACTCAACGGTGCTATTACATATTTTGGTGTCGTGCTCGGCGCTTTTAGAAAAACTCCAAGTGGTACACGTTCATCATGGATTAAGTCCACATGCCGATACATGGCAAGTGCACTGCCAGACTTTTTGTGAGCAATACCAAATTCCTTATATAGCACATGCAGTGGCGCTTAATACAACCTCAAATCTTGAGGCTGCTGCACGTGAATTGCGTTATCAAGTGTTTGATACGTTGGTTGGCCCATCTGACTGTTTGCTCTTGGCGCATCATGCGAACGATCAGGCTGAAACCCTTTTATTGAATTTATTGAGGGGGGCCGGCGTAGACGGGCTTGCTGCAATGCCGGAAGAAAGGCCTTTTGGCGAAAGTGTGCTTATTCGACCACTGCTGTGCCAAACACGCGAGGCATTACACGCTTATGCCGACTACCATGGTCTTAATTGGGTCGAGGACGAGAGTAATCAAGAGACGCATTTCACACGCAATTATTTAAGGCACGAAATTTTACCGCGTCTCGTGTCACATTTTCCAGGGGCTTTGCAAGCCATGAACAGGTGTGCCACACACGCACAAACTGCCACTCAACACTTAAATGTTTTGGCGCATTTAGATTGTCCAGCACTGGCTTTTAACACCGATAAACTCTCCCTAAAATCACTGTATGACTTACCACGCACAAGGCTTAAGCAAGTGATACGTGTGTGGTTTAAACAGCAGCAATTGCAAGCACTTGATGCGCATCGTCTTCAGATATTTTTAGATGAAGTGGTGTTTGCAAAGGACGATGCGATGCCTTCTTTTCAGCTTGGAGACGCAGCAATACGTAGATATCGCGATGTACTTTATATAATACGTGATGAAACACCGCCCTCTAAACCGCTGCAGCTCACACAGGCTGTGCTTGCCTCACGAGGTGTGTATGTGCCGCATCGTGCGGATATTTCAGTACGTTTTCGAGCTGGTGGAGAGCGTATGCTGTGGCGTGGCCACACGAGGACGCTGAAGTATATTTTTCAAACGCTTGGGATACCCCCTTGGCAACGTGATACAATGCCGTTGATTTTTATTGATAACGTTTTGGTTGCTGTATTAGACTGTGCGATAGCAGATGGTTATCATCAATCAACCAGAAGAGAGAGAAGTTATGACGCCGTTTGAAGTATATTTTAAACGTATGACCAAGCCTTGGGTGCTTGCCAGTTTTGTAGCGCTTATGGCGTTATTTTTTTTATATACAGATAAACCAGTTGCGCTTTTTTGTTACGATTTTAAGTTTGGATATTTTCAACCTATTTTAGAGATAATTACGAATTTAGGAAAAAAAACACGTGCTTTGGGTATTCTTTTTGTGTTAGCAATAATTTTTCGTTATATTTTGCATCGGCGACAGTGGGAGATGCGTGCCTGGTTTTTATGGTTATGTACTTTCGTGCCTAGCCTCATTGTATTGGGGCTTAAGGTATTGTTTGGGCGTGCAAGACCTGAGCTTTTTATCCATGAAAAAATTTATGGATTTCAATGGATTAAGTTTGAAAGGCTTTATTGGTCATTTCCATCAGGGCATACTGCAACCATGATGGGATGTATGTTTGGGCTTTGTATTGTATGGCCGCGGTATCGTTGGGGTTTTTTAGGGCTGGGTTTTTTAGTAATGCTGTCTCGTATTCTTTTATATCAGCATTATGTAAGTGATGTTTTAGTATCGGCCTACTTGGCATTGATTGAAGTCGGGGTGTTACACTGGTTACTGAGGCGCTATGCGCCTCAGTTTATGAAAGAGGTATACGCATAAAATGACGCATTCAACATTTAAAAATATTCCAGTATCGGTTGAAAGTGGACAAAAATATCAAACTGATTTAGGCGTTATTGCGATTAAAGATGGTGTGAAACAGCGCCCAATAAAACAGGAACGTTTGCCTAAGCCGAGCTGGTTGCGTGTGCGTAATCAGACAACGCCTGCTTATGCGGCGGTGAAAGCCGAGGTAGCAAAGCACAAACTTGCCACGGTTTGTGAAGAGGCGAAATGCCCGAATATTGCTGAATGTTGGTCGCATGGTACAGCAACAATCATGTTGATGGGGGCTGTTTGTACGCGGGCTTGTCGATTTTGTTCTGTCGATACGGGTAACCCGCAAGGGTGGCTTGATAAAGATGAGCCAGAAAAAACTGCACGTACGGTAGCGTTAATGGACTTAGAATATGTAGTGCTCACGTCTGTTAATCGAGACGACTTACCAGATGGTGGTGCACGTCATTATGCGCGTGCAATAGAAGCTATTAAAAAGACAACACCTAAAACACGGGTTGAAGCATTAACGCCTGACTTCCAGGGTAAGCAGCGTGACATTGAAGTGTTGTTAGATAGTGGCGTAGATGTGTTTGCGCAAAATGTTGAAACGGTTAAGCGCTTAACCCACCCAGTGCGTGATAATCGTGCTGGCTATCAGCAAACCTTGGATGTGTTATTGCATGCCAAAATGTATCGGCCTGATGTGTTTACCAAAACAAGCTTAATGCTTGGCTTGGGGGAGACAGACGAAGAAATTATTGAAACCATGAATGATTTGATAGCACATAAGGTTGATATTCTAACTCTCGGGCAATATCTGCAACCTACTAAAAACCACTTGCCGGTAGCGCGTTATGTAACCCCTGAGCTTTTTGAGCGCTTTAGGAAAATTGGACTCGAAAAAGGCTTTTTTGAAGTGGCATCAGGCCCTATGGTGCGCTCAAGTTATCGTGCAGATAGAGTGTTTAAGCGTGATAATTTGGGTTTATAAGCAATTGCCCTAACTAGATGGCGGGCACTTTACCAAGCAATTTTTAACTTCTAATTATGCCAGTACCCTCTGAGGCATTCGGCAATTATTGTTTATTTATGATCTATAATGTTAGAATTATAAATAATTCGGTTTTTTTAATGCCTGAAATTAAAGTCCTTGTTGTCGATGATGATCCAGATCAACATCTTCTGGTTACAGAGGGTTTTTCTGAAACACAAGTGAGAGTAGTATCGGCTTTTTCCCTTTTTGAGGCGGTTCAACTAATTGAGAAAAATGAAGATATCAAATTGATATTATTAGACTTAAATTTGGGTGACTCTGTAGGTAGAGATACGTTAGTTCAGATGAAATCCAAAAGTATCAATACTCCTATAATAGTGATGACAAATATTTCAGATGTTTCATTAGAAAAGAAATTACTCGCTAGCGGGGCCCAAGACTATCTTGTTAAGGGGAATATTGAGTATGATTCGTTGGATTATCTTATTGACAAGACTCTTTTACGTTATCAGGAATATCAAAAACTACAAAAGTCTAATGCCGAGTTGTCTTATTTAATAACCTCAATAAGAAGAGGTCAAACCGATGAAATACTATCAATGAACTCGCATGCCGGCTTATACAAACTTTTAGATGCTACAGATTTTGAGATAATGTTGAAACAGCTAAAAGAGCAACAGGATAAGTTATCCTATCTTGCTGAGCATGACTATTTGACAGGTATCCTCAATCGAAACTCATTTGAAAAACAATTACATAAGGCTGTTTTGAAAGCGAAGAGAAAAGATGAGGCTTTTGCGGTTATCAACCTAGACATTGATAATTTTAAAATTATTAATGATAAGTTTGGTCATTTTGTAGGTGATAAGTATTTAAAAGCTATCGTGAACCTAATTGGATCTGTGATTGGAAAAACTGATATTTTTGCGAGAGTTGGGGGGGATGAATTTGCTATTTTGTTATCTTGCCTCGAATCTCCAGAGGATGCGGGTACATTCGTAGAAGGGATTTATAATGTAATTAGAGAGGGTATTTATATTGATGATAAGCATTATCAAATTACCTTAAGTTGTGGAATAGCTTGCTATCCATTGGCAGGAAAAAGTGATAATGAGTTACATAGGAACTCAGATTTAGCCTTATATAGCGCTAAAAATTCTGGTCGAAACAAATACTTGTTTTACGACCAAAACATTCAACTTGCATATGATCGTAAGTCATCATTAAGAAATTTAATTGAATCATCATTTGATAGTCAATTCACAGTCGCTCTGCAACGTATTTTTTCCACCGCTGAAAGTACTGATTGGATATTAGGATATGAAGCACTGCTTAGATTGAAAGAGAATGTTAGATATCAATTTTCCATTGAAGAAGTCATTGAGGAGTTCTTAGAAGTCGGAAAAGTTTCTTCATTAACTTATCATTTGATAAGAAAAATTAGTCATCATATGCCTAATTGCATCAACAATAACTCAAAAATATTGTTCATCAATTTAACCGTTTCTCAAATATTTCAACCAAATTTTATTGCTCATGTAACCACTCTTTTTGAACAATTAAATATACTTACAAGACAGGTTTGCTTTGAGATAACTGAGGCCGAGTTAATAGATAAATCACTCGAAAAGAAGATTATTCCTGGTTTAGAAAACTTAAAAAAATTGGGTTATAAGATAGCGATTGATGATTTTGGTAAAGGATACTCCTCGTTAAACCGCTTAATTGATTTTCCAATTAACTATTTGAAATTAGACATGAGTTTTACGCAACAAATCGTAAAAAATAGGAAAGTCCAACATATCACCCAGCTGATTATAGAGGTTGCAAATAAATTAGATCTTAAAGTAATTGTCGAGGGTGTTGAAAGCGAAAGTCAGTTGTCACTCCTAAGAAGCTTGGGGGCCCACTACGTTCAAGGATTTTTGCTTGATACACCAAAAGTTATTGAAGGTTTCAAATAGTTTTCTGCCTATAGCACGTATTCTCATCTTGAGGGCGCACCATTAAAATAATGGCACTTATTTTCCTTCTGGAAGGAGAACGACTTTAAACCAGTAATGACCAATTTGCTTCATAATCTCTACAATGCCGGTAAAATCTATGGGCTTTGAGATATAGGAGTTGGCGCCTAGGTTGTAACTTAAACTAATATCGTACTCAGCAGTAGATGCTGTCATAACAATCATAGGGATGGCTTTTAAATTAGCATCATTTTTAATAACTTCAAGCGCTTTTCGGCCATCAATTTTAGGCATATTAAGATCGAGCAAAATTAAATGAGGATGCTTTTTATTTTTATTCGACTCATATTTATTACGAGCATATAAAAAGTCTAATAATTCCACACCATCTTCAACAAAATGGATCGTGTTCATGATACGTGCTTGTAGCATTGCTTCTTGAATCAATATTCGTTGGTCTTCTTCGTCTTCAGCGATTAAAATAGAGATTTCTTGTTCATTCATTTTGTGTTCCTATGATTGTTATTTTTTGATGGGATAGTAAAATGAAACGTTGCGCTTTCTCCTGGTGTAGCCTCTACCCAAATTCTTCCTCCATGACGATGAACAATCCGCCTGACAAGTGCTAAACCCACACCAGTCCCAGGATACTCATTATTGCTATGTAACCTTTGAAAGATTCCAAATATTTGATCGAAATACTGAGGTTCAATACCAATACCGTTATCTTTGACAGAAAACTGTATCGAATCTTCTTGGTCTTTTGCCTGAATTTCTATTTCTAATTTTCTATCAGTACAGCGATATTTTATGGCATTTGATATTAGGTTACTAAAAACTTGTGATATCTGACTTCTATCAGCCACAATGGTTGGTAAGTTTTTAAATTTTACTGTGAGTTTTTGTGGTTCGTCTTCTTGAGAGACTGTCTCGAGCACTTCTTGGATTAACTGATTACAATTAAAAGATGTAACCTTAGGCTCTCTGGTATGAACTCTTGAGTAAAGAAGAAGACTATCTAGTAAATTGGTCATCTTATCAGTATTAGCAATAGCACGATGAATAAAGTTTAAATTTTTTTCATCAAGAATGTCTTTGTTATTTTTCTCGACTAACTCCATGAACCCTTTAATTGTATTCAGTGGTGCTTTAAGATCGTGGGAAGCAACATGTGCAAATTGTGTTAACTCCTGATTAGCATATTGTAGCTCAAAGACTAATGCTGCAATATTTCCAAACAAAGATAATATGTTGCCATCTTCTTGTGTGAAATCACCGGAATATTTGTCACTTAATTGTAGAAGTCCAATCACATCTCCTCCTCCTCGGCGACAGATAGGGGCAGCTAACCATCCACGCATAGGAGGATGCTCCAAGCCAGATTTTGTCTTGAGACCACTAAAGTTTTTCCATCTGGGGTGAGAAGTTAGCTCTTTTTGTGTCATTATGGTGTATTTTTTGTTTTTTAGTGCAACACTCCAAATACCTTTTCCTGTGGGCATAACATCATAAGCATTATATTTTTCATATTTTTCCGAGAATGAGTGAGTATGTACTGCTACTTTGAAGTCTTGATCAGGAATATAACTAAGTGCGGCCTGATGAGCCCCTACGATAAGTCTTGCTTGTTTGGCAATAAGGTGTAGCGATTCTTCGAAGGTCTCTGCGCCATAAGCATTTGACATGGCTTTATCTAATTCTCTTATAGTAGGAGCCCTTTTCTCAGAATCATAATGGTTAGAATCAGTCATTTGATTACTCTTATCAGCTAAAGCATAAACTTACCTTAGTGTATCTTATCAAAGAAGAGAAAAAATTAAGATATGCTGTATCGGTCGTGATAGCATGAGAAAAGGGGTTGGAGAAAGCCGTTTTTAATGGCATTATAATTTATCTAAAATAATAATTAAAATACATTATGATTAATGGATTATCTATCATCCCAGGTGGCTTGCATATTGATTTTTTTCCATCCGATAAATTTGAGGTGATGGATAGCAAGACAAATACGGAGGTATATGCGCGAGCAATAGCGCGTAATGTTTTGCGTGTGCTTATGATGGGGTGGCCTAAGGAAGGGCTAAACGATTTGGCTTTGTGGGATGTTTTTAATGCTGTATTTGTAGAGCGTGACCCAAGGCTTGTGCGTGGGATGCGCTACGTATTTCAAGAAGCATTTCATCATATTTATGAGCAATTAAAAGATAAAACCTTAAATGAATCACAGCAGGCGCAAGCAATGCTTTATTTAAGCGATTGTTTGTGCATTTTACCGTTTGGCGATATTACACCCCATGAATCAATTGCAATACCACAGTGTATTGATGGTAAATGGGTTTTGGTAGACTATAAAGTTGTGCCCATCGAGCTAACACCACAAACAGGTATTGATAAAGCATATCTTGCCGAAAAAGACCGTGTATTTGCCTATGGTCTTGAGCCAATCAAACATAAAGGCGCTGAGCCTCACTTGATTTTCATGGGCACGACGTATCCATCAGGACAAGGGTTCTCAACCCAGTTATTTACTGATTTAGAAGGTTTTGAGACAGCGGGCAAAAAGTTGTATCGGTCAGGGCATGAGCGTATTAAGCAATGGCTTGATAAACAGTCTAAAAAAACACATGTGTGTGGTACAAGCCTTGGAGGATCGCTATCGCTGTTGCTTGCTATCGATCAGGGTGAGAAATTATCACGTGTTGATGCTTTAAATCCATTTGGGTTGTACAACCCTTGGCGAAAGAGTCGTTGTGATCACTGGGATGAACTCTGTGCTGCAAAGAGAGCACCTCCCGTTTATATTCAAAAACAAGGGCGCGATCCGATTTCTTCTTTTGGGATATGGAAAAAAGAATGGAATGTGTTTCATGTGATACCACCTGAGCATCGACAAGGTCCTAATGCATCTGCGGATCACGCTTTAATTTATGCGGGTTTTTTAGGAACACGGTTTATTCCGGTTGATGTAGAAGCAGATAATAAGGCCCGTAGATTGCGTGATTTTTTGGGATATGTATTATTACGTAGTATGGTGCACTATGGCATTATGCTTGCTTACCATTATGTGCTTCAACCTATCTTGCGCTATGCATTGAACCATTGGCCACAAACCAGCCTAGTTGTAGGGGCATTTCTATTTGCGGCTTATTTGCCGAGTGTAGTATTAGCAGCAATGCTTGTGTTCGCAATGTGTATGGCAGTGCATGATTTGTTTTATATTGTGAAAGATGTAATGTCTATTTTGAGGGGTACGAATGTAGTAAATCCACCGGCTTTCCATACGAAAAATGCACTTAAAAATGAATCGCTTAATATTTATACGAATGAAACCACAACAACTTTTACTGTGAAAGAATTATCCGCTTATTATGAAGCTAAGGCGTACTCAAAACACCATACATTTTTTACTGTAAAAGATGACATATTGGGTGGGCTTTCAAGGGATGAAATTTTAGAAAAGAGCCAAAGTCCAGCACTACTAGATGAGTTAATTGAAGTGACGGCCAGCAAGGCAAAAATTCATCATATCACACGTACACTTGATTTGTTGGCACATCAGGGTAAACAAGAGAGACCAGCCATGCTAGATGAGCAAGAAAAGCAATGCAGGGAGGCTTATTTGCCGGTTTAAATTTGCTTTCATATAAACCACTTTCAAATTGCACGGAGTATGAACTCAAAGTTGCTGGAAATGATCCAGATATGACTGACTTACCAACACATATGGCTCAAGATAAAATTATGTTGGTGGGTACTTCTGGTTTGAGAATGATAGGCATAGCTTGTGCATTAGGGGCTGAGTGTCCGAAATTGTTTTTAATTGATAATAGTCGGCGTGTCATTCAATTTTGGAATAATTTAAAGCGTGAAATAGAAAATGCTTCTAGTCATCATGGGATAATGGAAAAAGTGAAGCCTGAAGTTTGTGAGTGTGAAGCTTGTGAACGTATTGCCGATGATAAAAGAGGCTATTTGGCTTTTTTAGCTAACAATTATGGGTTTTCTCGTATCAAGCGGATGATTTTAAATACCTCGGTTATTCCTCAAAATTGGGCAGATGCGCGTACCTTTGAAATTATTGGAAATTTAGCAATGCGTCAGCACTATGAGAAAGTGTATGTTTATGCCTCAAACATTGTTGCGTGTGTTGCGCATACTTCTCCAAGTCAGGCCCGCAATATTTTAAGTAATATTAGACGGTTAAATCCAGATTTAGCCATTCATACGGACTGGGCAAGGAAAAAAATGCCTGAAAAGGTATTTTATTATACACAAGGAAGGCATCAGGTAGATGCTGTTTATGCTGAAGTAACGGCAAGTTTGTCTTCCAAAACATGGCCCGAAGTCTGCCCGTTAGCGTTTAATGTAAGGCGCGGCGTTGTCACGGAAGAGAATACAGCAAGGACGCTTGTTTCGGATGAAAAGCCCGATCTGTCTCAAGGAAATATGCCATAGGGCATATTTTTAACATCAACTCTGGATGACTGTACATTGATGTTGCAAACCAATGTTTGAGTAACGGCTTTATCGAACAGTTGAATCGTAAGTTTATGAAAACACCTCAAAGCGTAGAGGATGCCCATGTTAGCTTAACACCCGACCAGTGCTTGAATGATATTTTATGTTGGGAATTCACTCGCGTTGTTCATAACGACTGGACGATTCGTTTTGAGAATCAGCGATTACAAATTCCTAAACGTGCTCGTTGGATTAAGCCAAAACACAGACTTCAGGTTAAAAAGCACCTCGGCGGTAAGCTCACCCTATGGTATAAAGGCAAGGTCGTTCCCTATCATCTCGTAATCCATGAAGTGAAGGTAGCAGAGAAGGCACGACTGGGTCATGATGTCACATAACGCAGTCAAATCTCTCGAGCGAATAAGAATAAGATGCCTTGGGGGTAGTTTAATCCTACCTGGCTTAAAAAAACTTCCCCTACAGCATTAAGTACCACTTAAAGTGAAGGGGTGACATGCTGGGTCGCATTTTTTGTGTTTACACGAAAAATGTGAACAGTATGGCAGGACCCCAACTCGGTGTTACTCCCTGTGGACGAGTCCTCCAGAACAGCTTACGCTTTGCAAGGCGTATGTACAAGCTATGGACAACTATGTTGTCCATAGCTTGTACACACTCGTAAGCTTCTCGCCCACAGCATCTGAGAAGCAATAACAAGTGTTATTTTATAAGCACAAAGGGACATTTTTATTTTGGTAAGCAAGGGGACATTTTAAAATTGGTTTGACATTTAGAAATGTCATAGTGTTAGAGCAATTTAGAAATGTCATAGTGTCGTAGCAATTTAAAAATGTCACATCCTTAGCAAAATAGAAATGTCATAGTTGAAAGCAAAAAAAACTTTGTGTATAATTTATTTCCATTTAAAGAGGCGGCATCATGTCAGATATTAATACAACCATTGCGATTCTAACTCAGAACAAGGCGGCGCGTTACCGAGATAAAGTCTCACACTGTATCGTTCATGAGAACTTTAATGATGGTGTTCAAAAACTACCTGGAGCGCTTGCTACTAATGGTACCAACCTACATCTTATCATCGACGGTGGGCATGGCAATGCACATGCACAAACTGGTAGACCACTCTTGCTCAACGATCAGTCTGTTGAAAGCATAAAGCAACAAGTACAAGCGCTTAAAAAACGAGGCCTTCTCTTTAAAACGATTACACTGACGTCCTGTTTTTCTGCATCTTTTGTCCCACTCTTTAAGGATGTACTAATGGATGATGGCATTATCTTCTGCCAGACTCTCTCGAGTACTGATGTAGCAGATAGGCTTTTAGAAGAAGCACGAGGATACAATAACGATATATTGTCTACCGCATTTGCAGTGCTTGCATGTAAAATTTCAGAAACCTTAGCGCTTTGTAAAAACATGTTAAATCATACACAATGTTTTGTTAGCGATGCTATTTACACGAAGCAAGATGATACTCTACACCGCTTCAAATTTAACGACATCAATGAGGCATTAAAAGCGCATAACAAAATTATTATTGCAGGCAATGATAGAGATTGTAAACATGAATTAGATGCCATTGAAAATTATTTGGCGGCACAGGGTATTTGTGTGTCTGATGAGCATACCAATGCTGAACAATTAGAAATCCAAATCCGTGAGCTTTGCTTAAGATTTAAAATGCATCCAATTCAACCCAATGATTTTAATCATATTAAAACGTTGGATGATAAGATTTTCCCATCAACTGCTCGCCAAATCGATTTAAACCATTACTACGATAAAAATTATTCTTGGCTCATAGTTGACAACTCTCAAGACAATGAACCAATTATTGGTTATATTTTTGCAAAGCCAGAAGGGAAAAATAGTTTATTTATTGGTAACCTAGGTGTAAATCCTTCTATTAGATCTTGTGGTATTGGAACAAGGTTATTGAAGAAAGTGCTTCACCAAGCACAACAAGAGAAACGCACTGTGCGACTGGAAGTGCATGAAGATAATGAGAGTGCTATTCGGTTATACAAAAAACTCGGATTTGTTGAGATAGGCAAAAATAGCGACCATCTCGTAATGTCTCACTCACCGAAACCATTCCAAAAGTCCATTATACAACCCCAAATACAACCCCTAAACAATAACTCCGAGTACTATAGTTTTCTCATCAATTTGGCGGCTTTTAGCCTTGGTATATGCTTATTATGTGCTGCAGCAACCTTTTTTCCGCCGCTTGGACTTGCCTCAACATTTGGTATTCAATCCATTGCAAACCTTAGTATGGGCACATCTTATGCACTTTCTGGTGTTAGTGCGTTAGCAAGCCTCGCTAGCTTCGGTTTTTTTGCGCAAAATATAGAAAAAAATAATACAAATTATGGCTCAGAAAGTGTTGTATCGCCAGCTTACCAAATTTCTATTCCATAGGAGTTGTTCTCTTCAATGAGTTGGCTGCAATGACGCGCTCAGCAATTGTGCCAAATTAGATTTCTTATCTAGAACTCAGGTTATTTTTATATAACTGCCAAATTACCCTTGGTTTCAAGCCATGTTTTACGGTCTGAAGCGCGTTTTTTGGCGAGCAGCATGTCCATTAAAGCCATGGTTTCTGGCTCATTTTCAAGTGTAAGCTGTACGAGGCGTCGGGTATTTGGATCCATGGTGGTTTCACGCAGTTGCATGGGGTTCATCTCACCGAGCCCTTTAAAACGCTGTACATTGATTTTAGTGCGTCCTTTTTTAGAGAGCTGTTTAATCATGCTCTCTTTTTCATCATCGTCTAATGCATAATGCACAATATTTCCTGCATCAATACGGTAAAGCGGAGGCATTGCGACAAAAACATGCCCTGCTTTAACTAAAGTTTTAAAGTGCTTGACGAAAAGTGCGCAAAGCAAAGTCGCAATGTGCGCACCATCTGAATCAGCGTCGGCTAAAATACAAATTTTACCGTATCTAAGCCCTGCTAAGTCATCGGAGCCAGGATCGATACCTATTGCAACGGCAATATCATGAATCTCTTGAGAGCCGAGAACCAGTGAAGAGTCGACTTCCCAGGCATTCAAGATTTTACCACGCAGTGGTAGGATGGCTTGGTAGTCTTTGCTACGTGCTTGTTTTGCAGAACCGCCAGCAGAATCTCCTTCTACTAAAAATAGTTCTGTTTCTTTTAAGTCTTGTTGCAGACAATCGGATAGTTTTCCAGGTAGAGCAGGCCCTTGCGTGAGTCGTTTTCGAGTTACTTGCTTGGCTTGACGCAATCGTTTTTGTGCGCGCTCGATAGCAAGTGTTGCAATTTGTTCACCAGCACTACGATGTTCGTTTAACCACAGGGCAAAGGCATCTTTTACAACACTATTCACGAGTGACGCAATAGTGCGAGAGGTGAGGCGCTCTTTGGTTTGTCCTGCAAACTGTGCTTCCTTCATTTTTAGGGATAAGACGTATTGGCATGATTCCCATAAGTCGTCTGCAGTGAGTTTGGTGCCTCGTGGCACTAAGTTACGGAGTTCACAAAACTCAGATAAGGCATCGAACAATCCCGAGCGTAATCCATTAACATGTGTGCCCCCCTGAATGGTTGGAATTAAATTGACATAACTTTCAGCAAGTGGGGTGCTTGGGGCTTGTGCCCATACAAGAGACCACTCAATGATAGTTTCTTTTGACTTAAACTGTCCGCCAAAGGGCTCGTCTGGAAGGTGCTCTGTTTCACTTAATGTTTGATTGAGGTAATCGTTGAGTCCGTCTTCATAGCACCAGGTGGTGCGCTCACTGTTTAAGTGGTTGATGAGTGTAATGGAAAGCCCTGGGCATAAAACAGCTTTGGCACGTAATAAGTGTGTGAGGGGCTTTAATGCGATACGTGTGCTATCAAAATATTGTGCATTTGGAGTAAAGCGAATGGTTGTGCCGGTTTCTCGTTTTTTTGCGGGGCCTACAAGCTCAAGTTCGGTTGTTTTTGTACCATTGGAAAATTGCATGCGATGATGCGTACCCTGACGTTTAATATTCACCTCAAGCTGCTCTGAGAGCGCATTAACAACCGATACACCAACACCGTGCAAACCACCGGCAAAGGTATAACTTTTACTAGAAAATTTACCGCCGGCGTGTAGTCGCGTCATAATAACCTCAACACCACTAACACCAAGCTCAGCATGTAAATCAATCGGCATGCCGCGGCCGTCGTCTTCAACTTCAATAGAGCCATCCTCATGCAATGTAACAATAATTTTACTGGCAAAGCCTGCGAGGACTTCGTCCACACTGTTATCGATTACTTCTTGAGCTAAATGGTTGGGGCGGGTTGTGTCTGTGTACATACCAGGGCGGCGCTTAACAGGATCAAGTCCACGTAAAACTTCAATGGCATCGGCGGTGTACTGTTCAGACATAATCATACGGCTCCTCTGGGTCATGGCGCCTAGTTTAACATGTTTTTAGGGGAAGTGGCGTACGTGCCATTATTTCATAATGTGATACACCTTGTTCGGGGGTGGATTTCACCAAGCAGACCTCATGTACAAACCAGTGAATAGGGGAAGGTAGGTGGCAGGTGAGTGGGTGTGTATAGTGACGTGCGAGTGTGATATGCGGAATAAACTGTTGACGCTCTGGTTTAAAGCCTTTTTCTAGTAGATGTTGGTTTAAGCAGGTATGCAGTGCATGGAGTGGTTTTTCAGGTGTTGGGCCAAAGTAGGCAATGTTTGGTTTTGGCCAATGGGAGGCAGTGTTAATTTTGAGCTCGAAGGGTGTAATAGCGCAATGAAACGTTTTAAGTACATGGTATTCGTTATCTGTGAGTGTACCTAAATAGGCAAGGGTTAGGTGCAAATTATTTGCAAGTGTTGGTGTACAGGGGGTTTGTTGAGTGATGGTTTGCGCTGTTTCATATAATGTATTTTGAGTGGAGGCATCAGGCCATAGTGCGAAAAAGTAGCGAGCAGCTTGTGATAAGGGTTTTGCATAGGCACGTGTACGCTGAATAAGCCCTTTGAGTGCTTCAATAACGGCCGCTTCTCGGACAGCGGCACGGCTCCCTTGAAAGGTGTAGTAGTGCGCTGAAGTCGGTTGTTTTAAACCGGCAAAGGCAATCCAAACAGTACCTACTGGCTTTTCAGGGGTGCCACCACCGGGTCCTGCAATGCCGCTAATTGCAACGCTTAAGTGTGCGTCACTGTAGTGAATGGCACCTTCAGCCATTGCACGTACTGTTGCTTCACTGACAGCGCCATCAAACTGTAGCGTTTGTTCTGAAACATTTAAGATTTCTTTTTTGGCTTCGTTTGAATAAGTGACAAAACCTCTATCAAACCATTGCGAACTATTCGCTATAGCAGTTAAGGTAGAGGCGAGGCTACCACCTGTACACGACTCAGCAACCGCCAGTTTGAGGTTGTCTTTTTTGAGTTGGTCGCCTAATGTTTCGGCAAGTTTTAGTTCATGTGTCATGCGGCCTCGGAGAATAAGTCTGTAAGAAACTGATACATGGATTGAAAGGCACGATGTGCTGTGAGCGGATTATATTTTGTACCAAGGACTGGGTCGTTTGCATCTGGATTTGTAAAAGCATGGGTTGTGTGCCCATACATACACAGTTGCCAGTCGGCATGCGCCTCTGTCATTTCATCACAAAAGCTTTGTACTTGCTCGGGTGGCACCATTGGGTCGTCATAGCCGTGCAGTACCAATAGTTTAGACTGAATGGGCGTGATGGGTTGTGTGTCTGCGCGGGCAAGTATGCCATGAAAACTGACAAGGCCCGATAACGCACTGCCACTGCGAGCAAGGTCTAGTGCGCAAAGCCCACCAAAGCAAAAGCCAATAGCGCCGGTTTTTGTGGTATCAACATTTGGAAGTGCACACAGTGCATTAAACGCTGCTTGAATGCGCTCGAGCAAATAGGTGCGATTTTCAGTAAGTGGGGTCATTAAGGCTTTTTTCTCATCGGTGGTTTGACCTATTTGGCCGTCACCATACATGTCTACAGCAAAGCCCACATAGCCCATTTCGGCAAGCCTTTCGGCTTGTTTTTTAGCAAACTCATTGCATCCACTCCAATCATGAAAGACAAGCACGCCAGGGCGATCTTTTTGTATGGTATTGCCATAGGCAAGATACCCATTTAGGGCTTGCTCATTGTGGTGATAAATATGGGTTTCGGTGTGCATGCTTGTCTCTCTCAACTCGAAGGCTGTGGGTCTTCAGAGCATAAAATAGTTTATGGGTGACTTCAATGAGGTCTTGCGAAGTAGTTTAGAGCGCGGTTTAATAAATCGCGAATTGATGTTGGATGCAAATAACAAGGAGTGGCACATGTCAGAAGATAGATTCACAAAAATAACACAAAATTTAGGGACAGAACTTGCAAAATTGCATCGTGAAATACCCGATGTAATGAAGGCTTTCGGTGCTTTGGCACAGGCGTCTGGTAAAGATGGTTCACTGGACAAAAAGACAAAAGAGCTGATTGCGATGGCGCTTGCGGTTGCGAACCACTGTGAAGGGTGTATAGGCTTTCATGCGCAAAAGCTCGTGAAGTTTGATGCTTCACGAGAGGAGTTTTTAGAAACACTGAGCATGGCAATTTATATGGGGGGTGGCCCATCACTCATGTATGCAGCAGAAGCGCTAGAGGCCTTTGAAGAGTTTAGTCAGGCGTAGCAGTGGTGTCAGGGGGTGGGGGTAGGATAACCCCATCCACGTGTGAAATTGGTGTGACAGGTTCATGATGAATGACGTCACTCGGCTTCACATGTGAGTCAGCACACGGGTATTTACGTGCTACACCAATTAAGGCAACTTGAGACACGGTCATATTATTTTTATCACTTTCTTGGCTGGATATTTCACGATATGTTTGTTGAATGAGTTCGTTTAACATTAGTGCATTGAGCGAGATGCCTGCAGGCATACAAAAAAGTGGTGCACCATGCTCGCCTGCTGCTTGGTTGGCAAGCATGAGTGTTTCAGCAATTGACTCACTCGTTAAGCTTAAAATGGTGCGAGCTGAACGTGCCCAGGTGTGCGCTTGTTTGTCGGCCTTCATCTCCATCTTTGGAATATTGTTTGCAATGTTCATATAGCGCCCAATAGTGTCGGCGTAACTCATGCTTGTGATGGTAAGCAGGGTAACGGGGATGAGTTTACGTAACATAAAATAACTCCTGTTAGAGGCCGTGCGGATTAATCCAATGTGCCGCAAAGGCCACCAGTAAAAAAATAAAGAGAGTGAGTGATAAAGCAATACGCCAGGTCAGCGCTTTGACAGTGCGTTTGGTTTTACCGTCATCTCGCACAAGAAAAACAAGTCCGCTAAAAAGTGTCACTAGAATAATCAGCATGATGACCAGGATAAAAATTTTGGTAAACATTTGGTATACTCCCGAAACGCTTCGTTTTGAGTGGTATTTCATGATTTTGAGCTTCAGTATATCCCGTTTTCGCTACCGATTCACCTGGCCGCATTGGAGCATGTCTCTGTTAGCTTTTTTGGGGATTGCTTTATTCGTAAATCTTGGGGCGTGGCAACTGCATCGCGCAGATGAAAAAAAACAGATACTTGCAGAAAAAGCGGAAGCATTGGCGCGTGCGCCTGAGTTGTGGTTAGGGGAGGTACGTGAAGCCCTACCCTTTAAACGGGTTAAATTTGCAGGAAAATTTTTACCCGAAGTGTTTTTTCTAGATAATCAATATCATTCACATCAGATTGGATACCATGTTATTTCCCCAATACTCATGCCAACGGGACGTGTGGTTTTGGTTGATAGAGGCTTTGTAGCAGCGGGCGCTACACGCCAAGATTTGCCCGAAGTGGATGTACCTAAAGAAATTCTTGATTTATTAGGTCATATCTATATCCCTTCCAAAAAAACATGGGTGCTTGGTTCGGAGGTTGAACGCAGACATGCGCAGCATATGGTGATAGAGGCGCTTGATATTGATATGGTTAGCCAACTTTTGCATAAATCGGTCTATCCGTTTATCATTCGGCTTGATAAAGAAAGCCCTGCAGGATATGTACGCGATTGGATAACGGTTGTTATGCCGCCTGCGCGTCATTTGGGCTACGCCTTTCAGTGGTTTGCACTGGCATGTGTGGTGTTAGTTATATTCATTGCATTAAATAGTAGGAAAAAATGAAATTTGCGATACGAAAAAAGGTGTTGTTTGCGTTGTTTTTGGTATTTTTAGCACCAGGAGTCCTTGCGATTCTTTTCTATATGCATCCTGACTGGTTAAGTGGATTACCGACAAACAAAGGTACATTAGTTCAACCCGCAACACAGGTATCTTTTTTAGAAGATAACTCGAAAGACAAATGGCATTTAGCAGTTTGGTGTCCTCGTGGATGTGATGATGCTTGCTTAGAAGTACTTGATAAAATGGCGCGTGTTCGGCTAGCTTTGGGGCGGCGTTTGTATCAAGTCGACCTATGGCATCTGCAAGGCCATGCCGGAAAAACGTGCGAAAAAGCCAGTGAGGGAGCCCTGACATCTGGCGCTGTGAAGTCGCACACTTTATCGGCTCAAGAAGAAAGTGGGGTTTTACTGTTTTCCAATCAGATGAAAGTGTTTTTAATTGACCCCAATCATTATTTAGTACTTGAGTATTCAGCTGATGGTAAACCTGAAGATGTATTTCAAGATTTAAAGCGATTACTCAATACACGAGAGCAGGCATAGTATGCAATTGAACAAAATAAGATGGGCTGCAAGTATTGCAGTGATTTTAGCGCTTTTTGTGGTGATGCTCGGCGCTTATACGCGTTTAACAGATGCAGGGCTTGGTTGTCCTGATTGGCCTGGTTGTTACGGAAAAATGGTGTTACCCAGTGTAATGGATGCAACACGAGTTGATGCACAGGCCATGTATCCTGATATTCCTATCGAGTCTCGAAAGGCGTGGACTGAAATGGCGCACCGCTATGCAGCTGGCACCTTGGGCATTTTAATTCTTTTACTTGCAGTAGTTGCGCGTTTTGGCCCTAAAGAAGCACGTGTTTCGAGTGTGTTTTCGGTGATTTTAGTGGGGCTTTTATTTTTTCAGGCAGCACTTGGCATGTGGACAGTTACCTTAAAACTATTACCTGTTGTAGTGATGGGGCATCTATTAGGAGGCATGACTCTTGCAGCTTTGCTGACATGGTATCGTTGGCATTTAAGTGCTTTTTCAAAAAGTCATTTAAAGCGCTTTAGCCCGTGGGTTGGCCTTGGCATTGTCGTTGTGTTTTGCCAAATTGTTTTGGGGGGCTGGGTGAGTGCTAACTATGCAGGGCTTGCCTGTATTGGTTTTCCTACGTGTAATCAGCACTGGCTACCTACTTTTGATTGGGTACGTGCGTTTGATGTATTTTCTCCCGTCGGAGCTAACTATCAGGGAGGGGCGCTTGATTTAGCTGCACGCGTTACGATTCAATGGGTGCATCGTGTGTGGGCGCTTGTAACTGCTTTGTATGTGCTCGGTTTGGCAAGCGCATTACTGCGTACTATTCAAGTGAGCGCTGTGCGCTGTATGGCAATATTTGCATCCGGTTTAGTGCTGTTACAATGTGTGCTGGGAGTTGTGAATGTAGTGTATATGCTCCCACTTGCGGTTGCAGTGGCGCATAACGGCGTTGCGCTTTTGCTCTTAATGAGCATGGTGAGTTTATATTATTTGGTTTCTGGGAGACGTTCATGAGTACAACGGCAACAGAGGTGATAAGCCGCCCTGTAACCTGGCGAGATTATTTAGAGTTGTGTAAACCACGTGTTGTCATGTTAATGCTTTTAACCGTTTTGGTGGGCATGTATTTGGCATCTCCTGGCTGGGTGCCCTTAGACATTGTTTTTTATAGTTTGCTGGGCGTTGGTTGTTGTGCAGGTAGTGCTGCAGCGATTAACCATGTGGTTGACAAGCGCATAGATGCTTTAATGGCACGCACCCAAAAAAGGCCTGTTGCGCACGGACGAATGTCTGAAAAAAGAGCAGTTTGGTTTGCGATCATCATCGGTGTATTTGGGCTGGTCGTTTTAAGTTGTTGGGTCAATGCATTGACCGCCATATTAACCTTTGTAACCTTAATGGGGTATGCTGGTATTTATACGGGTTATTTAAAGCGTGCAACACCACAAAATATTGTGATTGGTGGGCTTGCAGGCGCCGCGCCGCCTTTATTGGGGTGGACTGCGGTGACAGGTTATTTTGATGGTCGTGCATTGCTGTTGGTGCTGATCATTTTTGCATGGACGCCACCGCATTTTTGGGCGCTTGCTATTTATCGTCTAGAAGAATACAAAAAAGCAGCCATCCCCATGTTGCCAGTAACCCATGGGGTGCAGTTTACAAAATTACATGTAGTGCTTTACACCGTATTATTGTTGATTGCGAGTGCATTACCTGTTGTTGTTGGAATGAGTGGCATGATTTATGCCTTAACAGCTGCTTTATTAGGCGCACGCTTTTTGTGGTGGGCCATTCAATTATATCGAACAACAGAAGGTCGAGTCGCGATGCAAACGTTTCGATTTTCTATTGTGTACTTAATGTTGCTTTTTGTTGGTTTATTGTTTGACCATTACTGGTAAAAGTTTTACTATAGGACTATGAAAATGCTAAAGAAAAAATCAATTTGGTTGGTCGCACTATGTATATCCTTGATGTTAACGGGTATTTTAGTGAGCTCTTTCTACTCAAAACGTACAGCTGTGTTGAAACAACAAGCCACAAAAAGTGCGTTTCATGGCACGCTATTAGATGCACCGCGTCCCGTGCAAGCATTTGCTTTAACCAATACTGATGGTGCGCCATTTAGCCAGAATAATTTAAAAAATCACTGGACCATGATGTTTTTTGGCTTCACCCGCTGTGGATTTGTATGCCCAACGACCATGCAAGAACTTGGAAAAATGTATCGGTTACTGGAAGCGGAGCATGTCTTGCCACTTCCTCAAGTAGTAATGGTGTCTATTGATCCCGCACGTGATGACTTAGCTGGGCTGCGCAGCTATGTAACGGCATTTCATCCAAACTTTCAAGGGGCGCGTGGCAGTGAGGAAATGACCCATGCAATGACAAAAGCCCTAGGTATTGCTTATGCTAAAATTGCGAAAGACCCCAATGCGCCTGCTACAGAAGATGATATTGAGCATACAGGGGCTGTTATGATGTTTAATCCTAACGGCGACTTAGCAGCATTTTTTACGAGTCCGCACCACGCAAAAAACTTGGCTGAAGATTATCAACTGTTGCTTCAAACGGCTAAGAAATAGGGTGTTTTTTCAGAATATGTGTGTCTTAATAATGGGGTCTGTAGACCCCATTATCTCTGAATTTAATTCAACTTAACGCCGAAGAAAAGTCCTTGTAAACCGAAATTTGTAGTGCTCAGGTTAATTGAGCTTAATCCATTGCTGTAGTTATCGTTGAATACAGCATCAAAATAATTAACCCACATCCAGCCGGCATCTAATTTGATAGTATGTTTTGATGGTAATACGTAGTCATATGATGCAGCAAGTTTTGCTTCAAGCTCTG
>JASBUO010000002.1 GCA_030147855.1 Gammaproteobacteria bacterium | reverse complement strand
GATTAACCCTACATCGCCTTTTTCAAGGTAATCCGCATAAACCCTTAACATCTGTCGATAGCTTAAGTCACACTGCTCGGCTGCATGTGTGAGCTTAATACGCCTTTGTTTGACCATCTCACAAACAGCTTTACGCTGCCGATCCTTCTCATTCATCTGCATCACTCCCATGGCTAAAGCCTCCCTGTAATGGATGAAAACTAACCATTACAGGCTAACACGGAATGTGACATTTCTATTTTGCTAAGGATGTGACATTTTTAAATTGCTACGACAAAGTGATTTTTTAGGCTTGATGTGTCGAAAATATATACTATATTTATAGTGTGTACTAATGACAGAGACAATTGAGGAGAAGGAAATGGCTAATGCAAAGAGAGAGGCAGAGACTGCTTATAAAAAGGCTCAGCAGATTTTGCAAGAGATTGAGACTCGGATGACACAAAGAAAAGTTGATATCGAGGCGCGGGGCCCTGGCAAGCATACGGTTACTCAAGAGGACCTTGCTGGAGGTCTTTATGGGGAGGGCTATGAAGTAGGTGACGAAATCACTCAAGAAGGGCCTCCAGAGGAAGAGGTAGCTCACACAGCGCGTTTTGAAGGCGTGATACATGATCCTGATTTGAAGGAATCTTTAGAAAAAGCTAGAGAGGAATTGCATAAGAAAGCGAACGCGACAGTCATGATGGGAGAGAGCTCTTTGAGTCGTGAGCGGCAGGAGCAGATGAAGAAGTGCTTACAGCTCCTGGACGAAGCGCTCGATTTTATAGTTGACTTGAATAAGCATATAGCTGCTGTAGAAAATAAACCTGTAGGATTAGGCCGTGATATTACAGAAAACGAAATGGAGCATGACAAGTTTAAACTTGAGCAAACATCTGAGGCTTTTAAACGGTTTGAGGCGGCTTTTCAGAAGCTTGATGAGAGTCGAGAAACTCGCACATTTTTTCAGGCGATGGCGCATGTATGGAGTAAGATCACACATGCACTTAAAGGCATGGGTATGAGCGCATCTACCAGAGCAAGTGAATATGGAAGTTCGACACACGCAAAACTATCTGAGGTTGGTCAGAAGATAGGGTCGATGTTTCATTCTAAATCTGAAGGTGATGGCAAGAAAGATGATGCTAAGCCATCCACACCCACACCTGGTGGAAGTGGCGACGGCGGTGACGGCAAATAAAACCTAAAGTCGTTTTCTTCATAAAACGCAGGCGTTGCCTGCGTTTTTTTATATGTTTTGAAAGGAATATTAAGCCCGCTTAACCACTGATGCTGTCATGCGTGAAACACATGTGGGTTTACCAGCTTCATTATAAAGCTCAACGAGCCATACTTGTGTACTACGGCCAAGGTGGATGGGTTTGGTGGTTGCAGTAATAAGGCCTTCTTTGACAGGTCTTAGGTGGTTGGCGTTAATCTCAAGGCCAACGCAATAAGCAACCGATTGGTCAACAGCTGCATTGGCAGCAGTACTTGCAAGAGTTTCAGCCAACACCACATTTGCTCCACCATGCACAATACCGATGGGTTGTTTAGTGCGTTGGGTGGCAGGCATCGTGGCCGTTAAGGTGTCATTGCCTATGTCTGTAAATTGAATATCAAGAAAAGCTGCTAATGTATTTTCACTACGCTTATTCAAATCATCCAGTGTTATTGGTTGAAACCAAATGCTCATAGCTCGTCAATCCTGCGTTTTAGTAGCCGCTTTATCACGCTTTTTGAAAATTTTCTGATGCTTCTTGATTTCTTGTTGTTGAGATGCGCTGGGCGCATGTTTTGTATCAAAATCACGAAGAAATTTGTCAAAAGGGCTTACATAAGCTTTATCGATATCAGGTGTTCTACTCATTTTGGTTGTTCTTTAAAGAAATGTGTAAAGTGGAAATTCTACCTAATTTTAGATAAAGTTGCTATTTGTGTGAAGGAATTAATTCGATGGTTAAAAAAGCAGAGTTACACGTTCACCTAGAAGGTACGATTAGCCCACCGCTTGCGCGAAAGCTTGCCAAGCGTAATCGGCTTAATTTGCCCGATGGTTTGATTGCTCCTGATGACGCACACTACCTATTCACTGACTTCTTACACTTTTTAAAAGTGTTTGATGTGCTGGCCGATTTAATCTGCGTGCCAGAAGATTATTATGATTTAACCTTTGACTATTTAGCACGTAATGCCGCAGATGATGTGTTATACATTGAAATGATGTATTCACCGGAGCATGCAGAAAAAGTTTCGGGTATTCCTTCTGCAGAACATCTCGTTGCCATTGAACAAGCCATTGATGATGCGCGCGCAAAGCATAATATTGAAGGTCGTATTTTAATGACTGGAGTTCGGCATTTTGGGGTAGATGCAGTCATGAAAGTGGCAGAAGAAACCATTAAAGCGACCTCTCCCTCTATTGTTGGTTTTGCGCTAGGAGGAGATGAACTGGGTTTTCCGCCTCAACTCTTTGAAAAAGCATACCGCATGGTTAACGAGGCAGGAATCGGATGTATCGTGCATACAGGCGAGTTTGCAGATGCGTCTGGCATGCTTGATGCACTCAAACATTTGCCAGTTCAGCGTATAGGGCACGGTATACATGCTTTAGAGTCTGCGGAATTAACCGCACTGATAAAAGAAAGAGATATTGCTATTGAGTCGTGTCCGTCTAGCAATGTGCGACTTGGGCTTTTTAACGATTTATCAGAGCATCCATTTCCAAAATTTGTTGAGGCAGGTTTGAAGGTCAGCTTAAACTCAGATGATCCTCCATTTTTTGCCACTTTGGTTGGGCGTGAGTATGAACGTGTGCAGGCGGCATATCAGTATGATGATGCGCAAATGAAAGCGATTACACTGATGGCACTCGATGCGGCGTTTGTAGATGAAAAAACAAAAGCCGAGTTAAAAGCCAAGGTTGAAGCAGGCTAAATCAGCGGTTGGATTGTCCTCATTGCTTTTTTCAAGATTAAACAGGCTAAACTGTGCGCGTGCACTCTCTTTTTGATATTTTTCAATATTGGCAAGTCGTGCGGTGGTTTCTTCAGTTTTTTTGAGGAGTTGGTCGAGTTTATCTTCTGATGCCTCGTCTCGGGTTGCTAGGTCGTGGCCGCGAGAGACTTTGTATAATTCTTTCTGCAGAGTTTCGCTACCTTTCGTGTGAATGCGGTTAAGCGCTGCTTTTTTTGTGAAGTTTACTAAATTAATAAAGAGGATGGAGCCCATCATCACCAAAAAGCTTGGTGGAAGCACACACCAAAAAATTACACAAATTGAAATAAATATAGAGGCCGCTAAATTAACAGCAATGGTTTGCGCGGTGCGTGCACGCCGTTCTTTTTGCCGGGCGTACTCAAGTTGTATGGCGAGTGGCTCATTAGATGAAGGTTTGTTGCCGGTTGGCTTGAGGTTGTAAAAATTAAAGAGGCTATGCGTGACGCTCACAAGGCTTGCTGCAATAAAAAAAGCGACTGCGGTGGGGGTAAAAACGCCTTCAGTAGCATAACAGATACCATAAGAAATCAATGATAATACAGCAGGCAGTGTGCCGGTAACCCACTTTTGGAGGCGCTTTGGCAGGGAGCGAAACGTGTCATTAAAAATAGAGTGATATGCCTGTGCTGGAATACAAATAAGATTGTACAGTAATAAAAGTAGAGGGATATTTTGTAATACAGAGAATGTGGCTTGCAAAAATTGAGAGACAATGGGGATAGTGTTTGCCCATACCTTCTCAAGTGTTTGCATTTGTTCGGGAAAAAGATAGAGATAGGTACCACTCAAAGCGGTTCCAATACTTGCAGCAAGAAGCTGGTTGGTCCAGCTTTTTCGGGGTTTGATTTGTTTGAGTAGGTGATAGAAATCTTCTAAATGTCTATGTGCATAATCTTTTTGAGAGAGCGTTTTGACCCAGCCGAATAATGTACCGGGTTCCTCAAATGGTTGTGAAACGCGTAGGAGGCTGATGAGTTTAGCTGCATTTTTTTGGGAAATATGCGCTTCGTTATAGAGGGTGATAGCATCCTTTCCGCCCAGTTGTTCATGGTTACAGAGATCTTCAAGGCGTGCACGTAAAATGCCACGTCCGACACCATGTAGGTGATCTTCCAAAATTTTGAACAAATCATCATCAAGTCTGTCTCGTTCGAGTTGTTCTTTTGTGATGATGGCAGGTGCGGATGTTTCCGGCATGTACAATGACTTCCAGATAAACCATGAACGAGTGAGCAATGTAACGAAAAAGAATAAGAAATTCAACGTTCGGCTATGGCGGTGTGATTTAAAGGTGCATGATGTCTTAGCTCTTAAATGGTCTATACATGAGTTCTGGATAAGAAAACCTAATTTGGCACAATTGATGAACGCATCGTTGCTGTATAGGTTGAAAGAACAGCCGTTGCCGATAAAATTAACCCCGCATTTTCTGGCCATCTCTCAAGAACAAGTCGGGCCAAATAGGCGGAAGGAAAGGTCAACAGGTTCTAAAGAGAGTTTAAGATGTTGGCATCACCAGATGAGTCATTACCGCACATTCAAGGACTTTTATTGTGAGCGTGGTTTAGGCTGCATGAAAAGCTATTTTCTCAAAGCTATGAGCTATACATGATTTGTAACTTTTGAATCGACAGCGCTTGTTGCGTTTACCGATTCCGGAGGTTTCCGAAAAAACCTAAAATAATTGCGTATGTCACCCTGATTCGCTGGCTTTTCTGAGGGCTGTGCGACTTGCTGAGCAGCTGCGGCCGTTTTTACCTCAGCAAGTTCTTTTTCAAGCATACCGGCTTTTTTTAGGCTTATATCCAATTTTTCGTGAAGCTTTTCAAACTCCTGTATCATGCTGGTTTCAAAAGCTTTTTCTTTCGCTTCAATAGCCTCTTTAGTCGTTTTTTTATTGCCGTGAGATGCCTTGTCGAGTTCTTTTTGTAAGGTTTCGGAGCCTTTGATGTGAATACGGGTAAGGGTTGCACTTTTTGTAAAACCAACTAGGCTAATGAATGCAATAGAGCCAAGCATTACAACAAAGCTTGGTGGAAAAAGGCCCCATAAAATAGCGGTTATAGAAATTAAAACCGATGACACGAGGTTTATAAAAACAGTTTGTGTGGTGCGTGCGCGGCGCTCTTTTTGTCGAATGTAATCGAGCTTTTCTTCAAGAGGTGCGCTTTTTGCAGGTTTTTTGTCTAGAGGTTTTAATTGGTTTAAGTTGACAAAACTATTTACAACACCAACCAAACTCGATGCAATGAAAAAACCAACGGCCGCAGGTGTAAAGACCCCTTGTGCGCCATAACACAAAGCGTAAGAGATGAGGCTAAATATAGGAGGGAGCGTGTCAGCAATCCCTTTTTGAATACGCTTAGGCAGTGTTCTTAAGGCATTATGGTGAATAGAATGAAAAGCATGGTACGGAATACAGGCAATATCGTACATGAGCACGACCAGTGGAATATTTTTTAATACCGAGAACGTAACTTGTAAAAAACTTGCAGCAATAGGGAGTGTGTTTGCAATGATGCGCTCAAGTACACGCATTTTCTCTGGCATCAGAGCAAGGAAAAAGCCACCAAGCGCTGTGCCAAGCGTTGTTAAAAAAAGCGGTAGTGCATAGCTTTTGCGTGGTTTTACTTCTTTTACTAAGTGATAAAAATCTTCAAGATGCCTATGCCCATAATCTTTTTGTGAGAGGGTTTTTATCCAGCCAAATAAGGTGTCTGGCTCTTTGATTTTTTCAGAGCAGCACAAAAGCGTAGTGAGTTTAATGGCATTATTTTTGGAGATTTGCGCTTCGTTATAAAGCGTTAGCGCATTTTTGCCCGCGTCGTTACAGAGGTATTCAAGGCGTGCTCGCAAAATACCACGTCCTACACCGTGTAGATGATCTTCTAAAATAGTAAATAAATCATCGTTGAGCCGCTCCCGCTGCAGTTGCTCTTCATATGTGCTGATGTGGTTTTGAGTACCTGCCATACATCTCCCTCGACAAAACATAAGCCGAGGTAATTGTATTAAAAATGAGCATAAAATGCAATGGCTTGAGCTTTAGTCTTCTTTTTCGCGCAACTCAAACCAAACTGCGTTAACAACCGCGAGCGTACAGGCAAGCCCTGTGCCTAAAATCCAAGAAAAATACCACATAACGGCCTCCTAATAAGCTTGTTCGTTGTTACGAAGGCTTGCTTCGGTGACTTTGCCGCGAAGCACGCGATAAACCCATGTAGTATAGGCAAGCACGATGGGGAAGAAAATAAGCGTTGCAATCAGCATAATCAGCAATGTGAGCTGGCTCGATGAGCTATCCCACAAGGTTAAGCTGTGTCCTGGATGTGAGGAAGAGGGCAAAATAAATGGAAACATGCTGAGGCCCACGGTACTAATTATTGCAGCAAGGCTTACTGAGCTACAGACAAAAGCAAGACGCACCATTTTTTTAGCAATGGCACTTGCAATGAGCGGCATGGTAAGCCCTAAAGCAGGTGCAAGCATCAGTACTGGCCATGCAGCATAATTGGCAAACCATGCATGTGTATTGCGTACCACTTCTTTATAGAGGGGATTGGATGGACCATCATGAGGCAGCATACTTGTGAGCTCATAGCCTGTCTGAAGGTAAAGGTATGCGCCTGCTGCTGCAAAGAAGAATACAACAAGCATAGATGTGCTACGCGCTGCATGTTGTGCACGTTGTTGTAAGTGTCCTTCTGTCTTATTAATAATAAAATACGCGCCATGCATTGCAAACATGAGCACAGATAGCATGCCACACCAAAGGCCTAGCGGATTTAAGAGTGCTCGAAAGGTCCCTGTATAGAAAGGGCGAAGTGTGTCATCAAAATGAAACGGAACACCCTGCAGCACGTTGCCAATTGCGACCCCAAAAATGAGCGCGGGCACAAAGCCACCTAAAAAAAGCGCAGTATCCCATATTTTTCGCCAGATAGGGTTATCTACTTTGGAGCGATATTTAAAGCCGACTGGCCGCAAAATAAGAGCAAGCAAGGTCAGCAACATTGCAAAATAAAAACTTGAAAAAGATAAGGCATAGAGCATGGGCCATGCAGCAAAAATGGCACCACCTCCTAAAATAAACCAAACCTGATTGCCTTCCCAGGTGGGGCCGATGCTATTAATGAGAATACGTCGCTCTATTTGCGAACGCGTGAGTGAGGGCAGCCAAATTGCAACCCCGAGGTCAAAGCCATCCATAATGGCAAAGCCAATGAGAAGCACGCCAAGCAATGCCCACCAGAGAATGCGTAATGTTTCATAATCGAGAGGGATAGACATAGTTTTACTCCTGATGTGAAAGCTGGTTTGGTCCAAGACGAATGTATTTAACCATTAAATACACTTCAACAATGGCAAGGAGCGAATAAAATGCCACAAAGCACGATAATGAGGTGAGTACTTGGGTTGCTGTCACAGAAGAAGTACCCATCGCGGTTGGAAGTATTCCTTGCACTGCCCAGGGCTGCCTCCCATATTCAGCAACTATCCAACCAAGCTCTGCTGCTATCCATGGCAAAGGGAGCGCAGCGAATGCAATGCGGAGGTACCAACGTGTAGTATGAAGCGTGTGTTTGACTGAGAGATAAAAGCCAACAGCGAACAAAAAGATAAAGAAGAAGCCACAAGCCACCATAATTCTAAACGAGAAAAAAAGAGGGGCAACACGAGGTTTTAAGTCTTTTGCGGCCTGGGTAATTTGCGCCTCTGTTGCATCGGTAACGTTTTCGGTATAGCGCTTTAAAAGCAAGGCATAACCTAAGTCTTTTTGGTGCATCTCGAAATCTTTACGTGCTTTTAGGTCGTTTTTATTGTTTTTTAATTTAGCAAGAGCCTCGTAAGCAAGCATTCCTTCACGAATGTGTGTTTTTCCTTCTTGAATGAGCTCTGATATGCCTGTGAGTGGTTCATCGAGTGAGCGAGTCGCAATTAAGCCCAGTGCATAAGGGAACTTAATGGCGTAGTCGGTTTGTTGGGTCTTTTCATTAGGGAGGCCAAATAATGTTAAACTTGCGGGCGCTTTTTCGGTATGCCACATGCCTTCCATCGCCGCAATCTTCATTTGTTGATTGCTGTTGGCAAGGTAGCCACTTTCATCACCCAACACAACCACTGACAAAGCTGATGCAAGGCCAAAAGCAACAGCAACGGTCATTGAGCGTTTTGCGAGCGCTTCGTGGCGGTGGCGTAATAAAAAGTATGCGCTGACAGAAAGTACAAAAATAGCACCGGTAACATAACCCGCGCTAATGGTATGTACAAATTTGGCTTGGGCCACAGGATTAAACAAAATTTCACTGAAGTGGCTTACTTCCATGCGCATGGTTTCATAATTGAAGTGTGCTCCGACAGGATTTTGCATCCAGCCATTTGCAATTAAAATCCAGAGGGCTGATAGGTTTGTTGCAAGCGCAAGCAGCCAGGTGCATACAAGGTGTTGATTTTTAGAGAGCTTATCCCACCCAAAGAAGAATAGTCCCACAAAGGTTGCTTCTAAGAAAAAGGCCATCAACCCTTCAATGGCAAGAGGAGCACCAAATACATCACCGACATAGTGAGAATAGTAGGCCCAGTTGGTACCAAACTGAAACTCCATAGTAAGGCCTGTTGCAACTCCTAGCACAAAATTAATACCAAAGAGTAACCCCCAATATTTGACCATATCGCGCCAAATGGCTTTGCCGGTCATGACAAATACGGTTTCCATAATAGCAATGAGTACTGAAAGCCCAAGAGTGAGTGGCACAAATAAAAAGTGATAGAGGGCTGTCAGTGCAAATTGAAGCCTAGAGAGGTCAACGACGTCAGTGCCTGGAATCATGGGGAATTACCTCTGTTTTTTGTGTTGAGTGATGTCCGAGTAACCATGCAGGTGCATCAACGACTGGTTTTTCTACGCCACGAAAGCACACAAACCAGAGTAAAAAAAGCAGTAGTAGCTTAAAAATAAGTGTGCGTTTAATATCACGTGCGGCTGATGCCATTTTTATGACCAAAGCGTTGCCTGAATGATGCACCCAGTTTAATGCAAAGAGACAATAGAATACAATGTGAGCATGATAAAAATGAGCTTTAACAATGCCTAGATCTAAAAGTAGTCAAAAATGGCTTCGAGAACACTTCAATGATGTATATGTGAAGCAAGCGCAGCGCGATGGGTATCGCAGTCGTGCTGTGTATAAGCTAAAAGAGCTAGATGAAAAAAAACAGCTGTTAAAGCCAGGTATGAGCGTGCTTGACCTAGGTGCGGCCCCCGGAGGGTGGACGCAATATGTGACAGAGAAAATAGGTGGAACCGGTCAAATTGTAGCGTTGGATATTTTGCCGATGGACCCATTGCCTGATGTAGTAGTTGTTCAAGGTGACTTTCATGAAGAGGCAGTGCTCGAGGAGTTGCTTGCATTGGTTCCAGCTGAAGGGGTGGATGTGATTTTATCGGATATGGCTCCCAATATGAGTGGTAATATTGCCATTGATATTCCTCGCGCCATGGCGCTTGCGGAGCTTGCATTTGAATTGGTCGATAAAATATTGAAACCAGGAGGGTGCCTCCTTATAAAAGTTTTTCATGGTGCAGGATTTGATGCTCTTTTAAAAGAAGCACGCACTTTGTTCAAAGAAGTAATGGTAAAAAAACCATCTGCATCAAGATCACGTTCACGAGAAACGTATTTATTGGCGAAAGGCTATGATATGTAGTATCTTTACGCAGAGATGGGTTTGTTTACGTTATTCATTCTGGAATTTCCAGCCACGTCAAAAAAGAGGTTATTATTTTGAACGACATGGTAAAAAATTTATTTTTGTGGCTTATCATAGCCATTATCTTGGTGTCTGTGTTTAGTAATTTTGGTCCACGCAACGAAGCGACTGAAAAAATTTCTTATAGCCATTTCTTAAAAGAGCTTGATCAAGGTTCTGTGGCTTCTGTTTTGGTGGAAGATGAGCGAATTATTCGTGGGGTCACCAAAAACAATCAACGCTTTGTGACGTATCAGCCTATGCGAGACAGCGCTTTACTGGGTGCGCTCCTTAAAAATAACGTCAATGTTAGTGGGCAGGAAAAGCAGCAAGAAAGCTTCTTATTACATATTTTCATCAATTGGTTCCCTATGCTGTTGCTAATTGGTGTGTGGATCTTTTTTATGCGCCAAATGCAGGGAGGTGGTGGCAGAGGAGCTATGTCGTTTGGTCGCTCCCGTGCGCGTTTGTTGGATGAAGACCAGGTAAAAGTTACTTTTACTGACGTAGCAGGGGTTGATGAAGCTAAAGAAGAAGTCAAAGAGTTAGTTGACTTTTTACGTGATCCAACCAAATTTCAAAAATTAGGGGGGCGTATTCCACGGGGCGTGCTTTTAGTTGGGGCGCCTGGTACGGGTAAAACCTTGCTTGCGAAAGCAGTGGCAGGGGAGGCAAAAGTACCCTTTTTTACAATATCGGGTTCCGATTTTGTGGAAATGTTTGTGGGTGTAGGGGCTTCCCGTGTTCGAGACATGTTTGAGCAAGCTAAAAAGCAAGCGCCATGTATTATTTTTATTGATGAAATTGATGCGGTCGGCCGCCATCGTGGTGCAGGCCTTGGTGGTGGGCACGATGAGCGTGAGCAAACGTTAAATCAGTTACTGGTTGAAATGGATGGTTTTGAAGGGAATGAAGGTGTCATTGTCATTGCAGCAACCAACCGGCCTGACGTTCTTGACCCAGCTCTTTTAAGACCGGGTCGCTTCGACAGACAAGTTGTCGTGCCACTGCCTGATATTCGAGGGCGTGAACATATTTTGCGGGTACATATGAACAAGGTGCCCGCTGAAAAAGAAGTAGATATTTTATCTA
>JASBUO010000001.1 GCA_030147855.1 Gammaproteobacteria bacterium | reverse complement strand
GATTAACCCTACATCGCCTTTTTCAAGGTAATCCGCATAAACCCTTAACATCTGTCGATAGCTTAAGTCACACTGCTCGGCTGCATGTGTGAGCTTAATACGCCTTTGTTTGACCATCTCACAAACAGCTTTACGCTGCCGCTCCTTCTCATTCATCTGCATCACTCCCATGGCTAAAGCCTCCCTGTAATGGATGAAAACTAACCATTACAGGCTAACACGGAATGTGACATTTCTATTTTGCTAAGGATGTGACATTTTTAAATTGCTACGACACAAAAAATAAGAAAGGTTGATAACACTATTTATCTGTGCTAAAATTGAACAATTAAATATACTCAATTCTAAGAAGCACTTTTAAGGAACTATCTATGAAAGCACGTGCATTATGTCGACTTTTTAGCAATTCAGCCCAAAAAGCAAAGGAAAACTCATTACCTAAAACACAAGCCCCTTCTGAGACATGGCGGGTGGATCGCATAGACACAAATGGTGTTACATACAGAATGTTCGGTGGTCTAACAAAGAAAAAAGCTGAAAAAATAGCACAAGAATATGAAGATAAAGGGCATCATCAAGGTTACTGGGCAACCAAGGAAAACCCTAAATAATCTATCACGCTAGGTCCTTTCAGCTAATTGCCAACACGCCTTAGCAAACCTCATATTGTAAACCAAAACCTAATCAAATAAAGCTGGGTTTTATTGTTTGATTATAGCTATAGGTAAGTATTTTCAACAAAACAAACTGAGTTATTATCAAGTGTTTTTGATAAACAACAGGAAACTAACAAGAAAAGCATTCCTCCTTTCAGTGCTTATTTGAGGGTTATCCCCAAATTCTGGGGATAACATTGTGAGAAAACTGGGGTAAGCTGTTTAGTTACAATTAGCTTTCAATGTTTCTCAATCAAAAATATAGCTACAGATTATATACAGCCTTATTTTTTCAGTATATTTCACGCATAACTAACTTGCCCTATGTGAAAGTGGTACAGTCTTTGGGGAAAGATCATCATGTACAGAGATAAATTGGAACAAAAAGTGTAAGTATTTCAAGAACTTTACTATAGTTAAAAGAGAAGTTGTGATCTGCACCATTAAAAATGGACACTTAATTAAGCTACATTTTTTATTTCAAAGTTGATCGGGCTAAGATAACCCAACGTACTGTGCCTCCGTTTTCTATTGTGATCGATTTCGATATATTCAAACACATTTTGCCGCATCATTTTTTCTCCATTAAAGCCTCGCCTTGTATGCTTTCAACCTTAAGTGAGTGAAAAAAGCTTTCTGCACAAGCATTATCCCAACAATTACCTTTTCGACTCATGCTCTATTGAATGCCATGTTTTTGCATCAGTTCACGATATGCAGCTGAGCAGTATTGGCTACCTCGGTCACTATGGAATATAACCCGTCGTGGAGAACCTCTTTTTGGCAATGCCATTTTCAATGCATCACAGGTGAGCTTTGATGTCATACGAGAACTCATAGACCACCCAATGACCTGTCGAGAATATAAATCAAGCACAATAGCCAGGTATAGCCAACCTTAAGATGTAAGCAAATACCGTAATATCATCGACCCATTTTTGGTTTGCTGATGAGGCTTGGAAGTCTTGCTGCAATAAGTTAGGCGCTACGGGCAGTTTATGCTGACTATCCGTGAGCAGCTTTGGGCACGAGATTTTGTCGTCTCATACTATCCGCAATGGTTTTAATATCATGTGCGTGTCCTGCCTCATGCAATTCCACTTAGATTCGGTGAGCACCTGAGCGTGCTTTGCTTTGCTGAAAAGCGGTTTTACTTGCTCATCCCGCACAATACGCGCTTGAACGCGGGGTGTTTTGACTTCACGCTGCTTCAGCCATTGCGATACAGCAAGTACCAAGCATAAACGTGTTACTGTGTAGGTCGCCGTCTTTTTTAGGATTTCAAGTTCCTCTGCTTGTGCGGCAAGCTGACGTGTCAGCTTAACATTTTCGACAGCCAGTGCTGATTCTCGGTCTGTAAGTTTTTCTTTTAGCTAATGAGATTTACGCCAGCTATATATCTGTGAATCATAAATACCTAGTTGTTCTGCTGCTTTTGCAACACCTATTTTTAATGCTAAGGCTAAAGCCTCTGTTTTATATTCACCTGAATAATATGTTCGTTTCTTTTCCATTCTTCACCTCTAGGACGAAGTTTACCAACTTAGCGAGGTGTCCGAAATTAATGGATCAGATCAATCTCCGCTTTGGGACCTTATATGGTCGAGTCCATATAAGGCCTAGTATTTTCTAAAAGTATCGCTTAGTGGGGTTTTAAAGTATAAACCATTCTGGTTTGTCTCTTTTGCTCCAGTGCGCCAAATGCTTTTTATGCGTCATATAAAACTTGCGATATGCTTGAATAGGGTCTTTTTGCTTAAGTTCGTCAGGTATTGCTTGCGCATGTTCTGTTAAGCCTATATCCGGTATGGGAGGAAGTTTAAGTGTTGAAATAACATCGAAAGCGCGATGATTTTTAGTATGGTTAAAGCGATATTTGTACTCTTCATTTAAGGCGCCACCCAATGCCTTTAACCATTTCCAGTTAGATAAAGAACTATTCGCCCATATCACACAGGGGTGTTTTACATGCGTTGGTTTGTACGGTGCCTCAATGCCATTTAACCATAATACGGCACATAGCATTTGGGCAGACTCTAAAATCATTTTAACGACATGCTTATCACAGTGATAACGTGCACACTGTGTTATATCAGCATCCAAATAAAAAATATTCATTGCTGTAGTGATTTGAGTGTACTTAAAACCTCTTCAACATGTCCTTTTGCGCGTACTTTTCTGAATATATGGCGTATGATGCCATTAGGATCAACAATAAATGTACTTCTTTCAATACCCCTCACTTGTTTTCCGTACATCGATTTCATTTTAATGACGTCAAAAGCTTGGCATATGGCTTCATCAACATCGCTGATGAGTTCGAAAGGAAACTGATATTTTTGTTTAAATTTTTCGTGCGATGTAATACTGTCGCGTGAAACCCCTAAAATTGCCGTATTGTAGAGTGAAAATTCTTTTTCATTATCACGAAAATCACACCCTTCTGTTGTACAGCCTGGTGTTGCATCTTTAGGGTAAAAATAGATGACTAACCAACGTCCCTCGTAACGGCTGAAAAGGGTGCTTAAGTTACCTGTTGCCTTAAATGGCATTGGTGGTATTTTTTCGCCAACCTGCATGATTCTAATCCTTTTTGATTTACTTTTATAAAATAATGCTGTTATAACCCAACAAGCACATGAAGGATTATCATATAAATTATATCGACGCTTCAAGCAAAGACGAGGACAACAACATTAGCAAGTAAACTATGAAAGGTTAACTTTTTTTATAAACACATACGCAAGGGATAGACCACGCATTAACATAAATAAAGAGAATGCAGCCCAAAGTCCAGTGTTTCCAAAGCTTTTTAATAAAAACACACAAGGAAAGTAAACCAGAAATGTTGAAAATAGCATCGTGTTTCGCATTGACTTAGACCAAGTTGCCCCAATAAATATACCGTCTAATAAGAAGCCTCCAACGGATAAAAATGGAAGCCATATCACCCAAACCAAGAAGTGTTTTGCAACAGATATCACTTCGGGTAAAGAGCTTAATACATGAACAAGCATATCTCCTTTTATCCAGAAAAAAAGAGAGAACAACAGCGCAACGGCTCCCGAGAAATAAGCACACTGCGTGCTTGCATACACCAAAGCGCTTTTATCATTTTGTCCAATTGCGCGTCCCACCAAGGCTTCACATGCAATTGCAAATCCATCTAAGCCATAAGCCATAAAGTGATGCATACTTAACAAGATGGCATTTGCAGCCACAGTGTTTGTTCCAAGATGGCTCCCTGCCATTGTGAAGTACGTAAAAACACTCATTAAGCAAAGCGTTCGAATGAAGATATCTTTATTGAGATGAAATAACCTTTGGATAGCTTCAATATGAAGCAAGGCAGAAAAAGAAGCTCGCCCTGGTTTAAATAATTGAAAACAACACCATAGCCCCACAAAAAAACCTAGGCTTTGTGCCACAACATTAGCAAGCGCTAATCCGCTGACTCCCCATCCGAAGCAACGTACTAAGATAAAATCTAAACTAATTGCACTTAAATTTGTGAGCATCAAGAGCATCAATGGTATTTTTGTGTTTTGTCGACCGAAAAAATAACCCAGTAATACAAAGTTGCCTAGTGTCATGGGGGTTGCATAAATTCTTAAATAAAAATAATCATGCAGCGAGGTAGCAACTGCTTTAGATGTATGCATAACAGCTATCAAGAGTGTAAATAGCATTTTTTGAAATACAATTAAGAAAAAAGCAATGGTACATGCTGTGAGTAAGGCGCGATATAAAATACTGCTATCTTCTGGGTTTTGTGCCACAAGTCCTGTTGTACTCATACGGAGAAAGCCAAACAACAAAAAACATACATCAAAAGCCATGCTACCAATAGCAACAGCCCCTAAAACATGTGCTGGATAATCATGTCCCACCACAGCAATATCAATCATTCCTAAAAATGGCACAGTCACGTTAGACAGCATAACAGGCCATGCTAACTGCCAAATACGTTTTATGCTCATCATACTAATCGTTTCCCGTGAGTGTAACGACGACATGATGCATTTAGAATGCATATCTGTATAGGTTACGTATTTCGTTGACAGGATTCTGCAAAGCTTTGAGGGGGGCTCACCATTAATTTTTTGGTGGGACCTCGTATCATTATAGCACCAGAAGTAAAACCTTTGCTAACTTGCACAAATGGTCTACATTAAAAATTATCTTGGAATAATCAAATAGGATGAGCAAATGGACTTGAATATTCGACACGATAAAAAGAATCAACGGTTTTATGTCGAAATAGATAATAAAGAGAGTGAATTAAAATATAAAAAATTAGATGAAAAAACACTAGATTTTTTTTTGACATATGTTCCAAGAGAGCATAGAGGGCAAGAGGTTGCCGCCAAGCTTACCTATTTTGCATTGCAATATGTTAAAGAGTATGGCTATAAAATCATACCTACCTGTTCTTTTGTTAGAAATTATCTTGATGACCATCCCGAATATAAAAGCTTCGCCACAAAAAAAAATACTGAAAAAAAAGCTAGAAAATCTTCGTTGAGAGCATATTGGCCTCTAATTTCTTTAATCATTATTTCATTTCTG
>JASBUO010000089.1 GCA_030147855.1 Gammaproteobacteria bacterium | reverse complement strand
CATAAGGTCTTGCAATACTTGTCCAATTTGCCATAACTTAAAGCTCTTCAATCATATGGTCGAGTAATACGCGGTTTTTCTCCTCGTCTACTTCAGCCATTAAAATTTTCTCGGCAGCTGCTAAAGCTAAAACGCTGACCTCTTTTTTGAGAGAGGCTTTAGCACGATTTACTTCTTGCTCTAACTGCTCGGCATGTGCTTTTGTAATACGTGCAGCTTCTTCACGTGCTTGCTCTTTTGCCTCATCAATCAGCAATGAAGCACGGCGCCCCGCCTTCTCAAGAATATCTGCCGCATCCGCTTTAACTTGTTTCAGCTCTTCTTTAACACGCTCTTGCGCCAACTCAAGCTCACGACGACCTCGCTCTGCTGCAGCTAGGCCATCTGCAATTTTGTCGCGTCTTTCTTCAAGCGCTTTTGTCAAAGGAGGCCAAACAAATTTCATGGTGAACCAGACAAATGCTGCAAATGTCAGCATCTGTATGATTAATGTTGCATTAATATCCATGTTTTAAGACCCAAGTGCACTAAGGAACGGATTCGCAAACGTAAAGAATAATGCAATACCCACACCGATCATGGTAACTGCATCAAGCAGACCTGCAACAATAAACATTTTAACTTGAAGCATGGGCACCATTTCAGGTTGACGTGCAGCCCCTTCTAAAAACTTACCACCTAACAAACCAAAGCCAATTGCAGTTCCTAACGCACCTAAACCAATCAAAAGTGCAACAGCAACCACAGTCATGCCTTGAACCTGTGCTATTAAACTTACCGCTTCCATAGATACTCCCCTTTCACTTAACACCATTAAACAAAACAACTAGACGCACATTAATGCTCTTCATGCGCCAAACTTAAATAAACAATCGTTAACACCATAAAGATAAACGCTTGCAAGGTAATCACTAAGATATGAAAAATAGACCATCCGAGTGATAAGAAGAATTGAGCAACCCCCAATGTAACACTTGAAACAAGCGATGAAGACGCCGCATTCAAGGTGAAGAGTGCAATCAAAATAAAGATAAGCTCACCTGCATACAAGTTACCAAATAACCGTAACGATAAAGAAATTGGACGCGCGAGTAATGTTGCAGACTCTAAAATAAAGTTCAGCGGAATCATCGCCGGATGATTAAATGGCTGAAGCGTTAGCTCTTTCACAAATGTTTTCGGGCCTTTTATTTTGAGACTGTAAAAAATAATGAGGCCAAACACAGCAAGCGACATCCCAAATGTGAGGTTTAGATCGTTCGTTGGCACTACTTTAAGATGATGAAATCCAAGTGCATTCGCAATACCTGGCAATACATCAACGGGCACAATATCCATAAAGTTCATGATAAACACCCATACAAAAATCGTGAGCGCCAAAGGCCCAATCAGGGCACTCTTACCATGAAAGCAGTCTTTCACCTGAGAGTCTGCAAAACCAAGCATCATTTCTGCAAAATTTTGCCACTTCCCAGGTACTCCAGTTGAAACACGTCGCGAACCCAACACAAGCAACCCAAGTGCAGCGGTACCCGCCAACAATGAGAAAAAAATGGTATCTAGATTGATGGTCCAAAAACCACCCCCTGAACCCATGCTCATGGTTTTCAGATTATACGTCAGATACGTTAGGTGATGCTTAATATAATCGGTACTCGATATCATATTACTCTCATCTTCGTTTTAGTCACTACGTCCCGAAAAAATAATGGCGCAAACCAAGACATCACTTGCGCCAAACAATAACCCATAAAAAACATCAAGGGCATTACCTGCCCAAAGCGAAACATGGCGGTAAATAATAACGCCGAAAGCAATAGCTTAAATGCTTCGCCTTGATATGCACGCCTCAAAATGGCTCGCGAAAAGCGTGCGCGCTGGTCACTAAATAAAAACACTGCAAAACATATCTGGGGAGCTATCCAAACAAAACCACCGAGCCCAAAAGAGCGCGCGGAAGGAGCACCAGCTACGGCTCCAACCAGTAACGAAGCCAATATAATAAGGCTCGTTTGGACAAAAAAAAGACGCCTGGCGCCTTGCAATCCTCGCTGATTTTTCACTAACCCACCCATTCAATTCGCGCAAAGTATAAAATAATCATTACACTTACGCAAGCACCCACAGGGCAAGATCGTCTAAATTGTAATTAATCCATTGGCAAGCCATTAGGGCCTTGTATGGACTCGACCATATTGTCAAAGGCTAATCTCCATTTCTGACAAAAAGGTTAAGATTGCAGTCTTATATCCGACATCTGGTAAGGCCCTAATACCCTCTAAGCACCCCCCTTCAATAACCAGGCGGACTACGTAAGAAATGTCATTTGCTATACTAGAAGATGACAGATTATTTTTTTAAATCAAAAGTTGTACAAAGGTGATTATCATGTCTGAAAAAACTCAACATACCCGTGCTCGTACGCAAGCACTCATGGCGCGTCACTATGGTGACGAATTTCATCACAAACATGACAAAAGTCACTCATTTCGTCGCCAGCACTGGCCGTCACATCCAAACAAAATAATGCGGAATCAAGAACAGCTTGGAGCAATAAAAACCCCTACGGATTCATTCCGAACACCTATGAAAGAAAAACCATTAAAACGGTTGGCGAAAGTACCCTTCCACTGATACAGTATAGGTATCCGGATCAGGTTTGCCACTTCCTGATTGGGAAAGAGTTCAAAAGCCTGAGTAGCCCTCGGGCTTTTTTTTAAATTTTTTCAATTAGGACTAAGTCGATAGTAGTTGAATAATTTTACCACACGAATTACGCCGTCCGTTTGCCTCGCAATTTGAATCACACGTGCCGCTTGCCCTGGCAACATGTCTCCCATCAAATACACAATGCCATCTGCTGTAACTACTTTAAACTGCCGGGGATCAATCTCTGCGTCGGCAACAACCTGACTTCGAATTTTTGCAGTCACCCAACTGTCTTGTAGAGTATGATCTGATTTGACACTCACAGCCAGCTGGTTGTGTTTTTTTCGAACTCCTCCTAGGTGTTCTAATCTTGCATTTGCCTCTTCTCTTAGCGCGCGTGTTGGTACGTGCCCTGTTAGCAACACATCACGATGAAAAACCGCCAAGTCAATGGCGCATTTCTCACATCTCAGACGCTCATCTGCAAACAATAAGCGATTTGCACGCGCACCGATTTGATAATCATCAATTTTTTTATACACATTATGCCTATCGTAAACCAACATCACACCTGTCCAAACACCACTGACATCCGCACAACCTGATAAAAATACGACCAGATGCATTAAAAGCCACCGTATCTGTTTTTTAATACAAGGCCTCATTTGACATGATTCCCACAGGTATTATTGTTCCACGCAGGCAGCTTTAGTGAACATATTGAAAGACTTTCACAACCTTGCGTACCCCTTTGATTTGTCGCGCAACATCCACCGCAAGGTTCGCTTGCTCAGGCGTTGCAATCCCCATCAAATACACAACTGCATTTTCTGTCACAACACGAATAGAGCCAGACTCTAGGTCTTTTTTACGCAATAATTTGGCTCGCACCTCACCGGTAATCCACGTATCTTTGCTTCTATCTGCAAATGCAATCGGCTCTTCGATAGTAATTTCATTATAAACACGACGCACTTTAGGCGTCTTCTTAGCCACTTTCTCGGCCAATACGCGTAAAGATGCCTTAGGCGTTTGCCCTGTCAGCAATACCACCTGATTAAAGCTAGTTACGCCAATATGAGAATCATCGAATTTTGGATCAGTCACAATTTCTGTATGGATTAAATGAAAGATACGTGCGTCTCGCTCTATCATTACAACACTACGCCTATCATACACAACCAAGCCTGTCGCTGCTGCAACAAGCCCAACAACACACCCACTTAACAAACTCAATAATAAAACCAATGTTCCTATCTTTAATTTCATGACGTCCTCATCCCATCATCTGTCCAAACAATGCCTGATCGATTAAATCGCAAAAACAATGTAACACAAATAAATGCATTTCCCGAATACGTGCCACTCCCTCTCCAGGTACAACCAACTCAATATCATTTGGACCTAAATGATTAGCAAGCACCCCCCCTTCCGTGCCCGCCAAACAAACAACATCCATCGCTCTATCATGTGCAGCATCTATCGCATGCACCAAGTTCATAGTTTGTGTTGAAGTACTTATTAAAAGTAATACATCCCCAGAGGTTCCTAATGCTTGCAAAGAACGTGAAAACACATGATCTCCATGTCCTTCTTGCAACAGTGCTGTTGTCAGTGCCATATCAGTCGTTAAGGTAATAACAGGCAATGCTGGCCGCTCTGCTTCAAAATGGTTCAACATTGCCGTTGAAAAATGTAGGGCATTGGCAGCTGACCCCCCATTACCACATACAAATAATTTACCGTTATTTAGTAAGCACTCTGAAAGACGCGCTCCGGCATTGATTATTAATTCAGGCAAACTATCTGCTGCTGTTATTTTTGCTTCAATACTTGCCGCAAATAGCTGCTGAATACGTTCTTTCATCATACTCATCATTTATTCCTCAAATGCTTGCTGTATCCAAGTAACCCTTGGTGGATTACCATCAAGCGCTAATACATCAAAGCGCACGCCTCGATGCCCAAGCATTGGATGCGCCATTAAATAATAGGATGCTGCCTTCAACAACTTTTGTTGCTTGCTGCGCGTGACACTCTGAAGCGCGCCGCCAAAAGTAGATGACGTTCGACGCCTCACTTCCACAAACACCAATACGCCTGTCACACTTTTCATAATCAGGTCAATTTCACCCAAGCGACAACGATAATTACTGGCCAGCCACTGAAGGCCTTGCCCTATTAAATAACGCCGGGCATATATCTCGGCTTCCCTACCGGAGATAAATGTTGAGTTTTCCCTTTTCAAGTGACTACATCCATTACTTCCGGTTTTAACAAATTTAAAAGTGTCTCTAATTGCTCTGTATTTTTAAAGTCAATAAATAACCGACCGCGCCCAGATGCACCTGATTTTAGACGCACGTTTGCTCCTAAATGTGCAGATACTTCTTTCAACAAGTCATGCAAGCCAGCAGGCACTTCTGCTTGCACTCGTGTGCTTTCTTCAGTCGGCTGAGCCACTGTAAGACGCGCAACAAGCGCTTCGACTTCGCGCACCGATAAACCTTGGCTCGCTATCAATTGTGCTATTCGCACTTGTTCATCTATATCTAATTTTAAAAGACAACGAGCATGCCCCATATCTAGCTTTCCAGCCTCAAGCAATGTCATGACAGGTGGTGCTAGCTGTAAAAGACGCAAACAATTACTCACAGCTGCTCTAGACTTCGATAGCACATGTGCAATTTCTTGATGGGTTAACGCAAACTCTTGATTGAGACGATACATCGCACGCGCCTCATCCATTATATTTAATGCCTCACGTTGCAAGTTTTCAATTAAGGCAAGCGCCATCGCGGTCTGGTCATCCACATCACGCACTACCACAGGTACTTCTGCCAACCCCGCCATTTGTGAGGCACGAAAACGTCGTTCTCCTGCAATAATTTCATACTGCTCTGACTTCTTTAGTTGGCGCACAACAATGGGCTGTAGTACGCCTTGTTGCTCAATGGATGCCGCAAGCGCTTGCAAGGCCGCTTCATCCATCTCTGTCCGTGGCTGATACATGCCAGGTTGTAACTCTTCAATCGGCAGCATTTTTAACGCCTGTGTCTCTTCAGGTTTTGTGGTTACATTTAAATGCTCGTCAGCAGGCTTTAATAAGGCTGAAAGATTACGTCCAAGTCCTGCACGCTTTGCACTCATACAACTACCTCCTCTTTCACCACACTTTCTTCCATTCGCCCCATCAACTCCGCAGCAAGAACCTTATAAGCAAGTGCACCGGTCGACGTATTATCATATTGCAATGCCGGCATACCATGACTTGGAGCTTCGGCAAGTCGTACATTTCGAGGAATCACCGTGCGATACAACTGCGCGCCGAAATGTGTCGCTAATTCATTGGATACATCAAGTGACAAACGATTCCGCCCATCGTATAAAGTGCGTACAACACCCTCAATGGCAAGATTCGGGTTCACCGATGCCTTCACCTGTTCAATCGTTGAAAGCAAATCTGCAAGCCCTTCTAGGGCATAATACTCACACTGCATGGGGATTAATATTGAATGTGCGGCAACCAGTGCATTTAAGGTGAGTGTGTTTAAGCTGGGTGGACAATCCATCAAGATATAATCATATTGATTTTGAATGGGCTTTAAGGCCTGAGCAAGTACGGTTTCGCGACCAATTTTAGCCATTAAGTTGACTTCAGCAACCGTTAAATCACTGTTTCCAGGCAATACATCAAACCCCATTGGTACACGCATGCACGCAGTTTCGGCGGAGCAGTCTCCCAATAATACCTCATTTAAAGAATGTTTCAGTGCATGCTTATCAACGCCTGAACCCATGGTTGCATTACCTTGCGGGTCTAAGTCAATCAGTAAAACAGACTGTCCTAGCTCTACAAGTGATGCCGATAAATTCACGGCGGTTGTCGTTTTACCCACGCCCCCCTTTTGATTGGCGATGGCAATCACTCTGCCCATGCGTGCTCCTCAAGATGATGATTCAATCAAAATACAACACCGTGCACCCGAAACACCTGGTACGGTATATGTTTTTGTTTGATAAGATTGTTTTAGTTGTTTTAATTCATTGTCCGGTATATGACCTTTCATAGCCACCCACAATCCTTGTGTATCAATCAAATGATGTGTATTTTCAATCATCGAATCCATTGCACTAAACGCTCGACTGACTACTGTATCAAAACAACGCCGAGGGTGATAGCGCTCAACACGTGATTCAACCACATCTACATGCGACAACGCCAAACTACGAACCACTTCTCGCAGAAAACGTGTTTTTTTTCCATTGCTATCAAGCAAAGTAATATGCGTATCCTGACGTGCAAGAGCAAGCGGTATTCCTGGCAAACCAGGGCCTGTTCCTACATCCAGCCAATGCATACCCCGCATCCATGGTAAAACAGCAAGGCTGTCTAGAATATGTCGCGATACCATTTCATTGACATCTCGGACAGCCGTTAAGTTGTAAGCACGATTCCACTGCTTCAAGAGTGTTAAATAGCTTAAAAAGGGCGCTGTATCAAGCGATACGCCAAGCGCCTCAAAGCCATCTCTTAATTGTGCCTCAATGGCATTTAAGTCATTCATGCGAGCATGCGCTGCTTTTTGAGGTGTACAAGCAATAAAGATAATGCTGCAGGCGTCACACCCGAGATACGCCCTGCTTGCGCAATAGATACTGGCTTAACCTGTTGCAGTTTTTGCACAACCTCTGATGACAAACCAGAAATCTTCTCGTAGGCAAAGTTCTCCGGAATTCGAGTCGCTTCATGTTTTTTTAAGCGCTCAATATCTGCTGTTTGACGCTCAATATATCCTGCATATTTGTTTTGTATCTCAACTTGCTCTGAGACAGCATCTGACACTTTTGGCATATTCAAGTCCGCAACCGCTTCAAGGTGTACATACCGAACTTCCGGGCGTTTTAGAAAATCGGATGCACGGCAGTCTTGCAACAATGGTCCTTTCAAGTGCGCTTTAAGCGCTGCCTCATGTTTTGCCGCACGAATCCATGTTTGATGTAAATGCGCTTGTGTTGCAAGGATTGCCTCTCTTTTATCAGAGAATGCCTGCCACCGTGCCTCCCCAACAAGACCTAAGCGTCGGCCAGTCTCTGTTAAGCGCAAGTCTGCATTGTCCTCACGCAACAACAATCGGTATTCAGCGCGTGATGTAAACATACGATAAGGCTCTTGTGTTCCGGATGTAATCAAGTCATCAACCAGTACGCCCAAATAAGCTTCATCTCGTCTTGGCACCCATAATGCTTCGTCTCTCGTCAGTCGCGCTGCATTAAGTCCTGCAAGTAGTCCCTGTGCTGCAGCTTCTTCATAACCGGTTGTACCATTAATTTGCCCTGCAAAAAAGAGGTTTTGAATACCTTTTGTTTGCAAGTAAGGGGTGAGACCCCGAGGGTCAAAGTAGTCGTATTCAATAGCGTACCCAGGCCGTGTAATCCGTGCATTTTCAAAGCCAACAATGGTTTGAATAAAAGCGTTTTGCACCTCAAACGACAAGCTGGTTGAAATACCATTCGGATAAATTTCCAATGTACGAAGCCCTTCTGGCTCAACAAAAATTTGATGCGATAATTTATCTGCAAATCGTACTACTTTATCTTCAATAGATGGGCAGTAACGTGGCCCAATACCATCAATTACCCCACTATACATCGGTGATTCGCCCAAATTATTGCGAATAATCTCATGGGTTGCTTCCGTGGTTTGAGTAATATAGCAAAGCCGCTGCTCAGGGTGTGAGGCATCACTCCCCATGTAAGAAAAGACAGGACGTGGTGAATCTCCCGGTTGCGGAGTCATTTTATCGTAATTGAGCGTTCGCCCATCAAGCCTTGGCGGCGTCCCTGTCTTTAACCGACCCACTGGAAAATCAAGCTCACGAAGCCTTGCTGCAAGCGCCACCGCGGGCGGGTCACCGGCACGCCCTCCCTGAGACTGTTTCATCCCTACATGAATTTTACCCCCTAAAAACGTGCCCACCGTCAGCACCACAGCGCGCGCAGAAAAGTGAAGGCCCATTTGCGTCACAACACCGATTACACGCTCACCTTCAACCAATACATCATCGACTGCTTGTTGGAACAAAGTGAGGTTAGGCTGAGTTTCAAGTCGCTTTCGAATAGCATCACGATAAAGTACTCTATCTGCCTGAGCCCGTGTTGCGCGCACTGCAGGCCCCTTAGAAGCATTGAGCGTTCTAAACTGAATACCTGCTTCATCAGCTGCTTCAGCCATTGCACCACCCAGTGCATCAATTTCTTTCACCAAGTGGCCTTTCCCAATTCCACCAATTGCGGGGTTACACGACATCTGTCCTAACAAATCAAGATTATGTGTCAGTAAAAGAGTCTTAGCCCCCAAACGTGCGGATGCAAGGGCAGCTTCAGTCCCCGCATGGCCACCCCCGACAATAATTACATCAAACTGTTCTGTCACTGCCATAGCTCAACTCAAATGATATGTTCTTTCATGGAAGCATATTATACACATTTATGATACTTCTGGCGAAGGTTCACCAGGAAGTGCTTGATTAGAAAAACCAGATTGCGGCTTCGGTAGGAAATGCTTTCGCAATGACTCACCGCTCGCACCTTTCTCAACGTCGGCACAGAATGTCTGATATTCCACCTCTGGAAAAGGCTCAGGCAATAGTGAGTCATGTGTTTCTTGTTTGACATTTTCCTCTTTTTTGCTTGTTCTAGCCCCCTTAAACAATCCTGAAAACTTGGTCAGCATCGTCAATGGAATGCTTTCATCTCGCACATCTTCTGGCGCCAATTCTGCAACATAGCACTTGGCCGCAAGAATCAGTACACACGCTATAGCAAAAGCGGCACTTCCAAGCATCAAAGGCATAAATACAAATGACGCCAAGAATAAAGTTGGAATTAGCATATCTGTGATAATACGACAAACCATATCAGCGCGTTGGTACTGTGCCAACTGTTTTTGATATTCTGTGTTTGCCATGGTGCGCCGAATATCTAAAAAAATCATTCGTTTTAAGTGATCAGTCTCACCTGCCTCACGAAAGCACCGCAAATAATCTTTATAATCTTGCTCAAGATCATCGGAGTCTTCACCCGTTTTTGAAATACTAAGCTGTGAACTAAGTGCCGCATGCACAATCCCAAGACCAAAGCAAAATGTGCTCCCAACCATCCCAAACATTAAAGCAGTTGTTGCAGGTACCGCTCCCGGCAACACAAAAAAGCAGCATAAAACGGCAAATGCTAAAATAATGGTGCCGGAATAAAACGTATCGTACCGCAATTGCTTGATTTGATAGCGCCATTCTCTGTCTGTTTTTCGCTTATCACACCTTAAGGCTTTCAACCGCCACTCAGAGCGCACCATTGCATCATATCGGTTGCTATCAAGTAAAACGCCTTCGGCTTCTGCTTGCTTTTTTGCATCATAATCACGTGCAAGCTTGAGCGTGATAGCATCAATGTCGGCTTGGTACTGTTTCATGAGCTTCTCATGTGCAGCGATTACTTCAGACCATTGCCACATGGCGAGCGCCCAGTCAAACACAAACAATGCGCCATTGAGGGCATTTCCGCCCCACCCAAGCATGCCATCACCGGTTAAAATGAAAAAACAAACACAGTTTACAAGTCCCCATATTGCATCATTTAAAATGGAAAACTTCTTTTCGTGCCATTTCCCAAGAAAGCAGGCTTTTTTTTCTACCTCGGATAAACGAAGCGCTTTAATTTCGTCTGATACTTCAAGCAAAAAAGCTGTATCAACTCCACCTCTCAAGAAATAGAGCATCCACCCCATAGCACCGGTTACAAATGACACGTCACTTAATATGGCATCTGCTACAAAAAACGATAAATAACGAAAAGAGCGACGTAAAATGAGACATACATTGTTCATCATCTCAGCGGCCCACACCAAATACAGCCGACCGTCGTTGAGGCTCGCCGGGTAATCCACTGCCTCTGAAACTGTATCGATAGTTATTTTTTTAATTGCTCCCGCCATTTTAGGTGCGATGAACAGCAGGCCAAAATAATGTATTGGATCATCTGGGTCTGATGCAAGCTTCGCTTCTGTAGCTGCTTCTGCAGCTTTCCTATCACGGTTCCGTAGCTGCGCAAGCAAGCCTCCAATATGCAATAAATGCGTTCGCTTATCTGCTAAGTCAGCCTTCTTATCCAGCAGTGCCAACTCACAGTCAGCCAACGCAAGATAGAAAGCAAAGGAAAGCTCTTCTTCATAATATTTTGCGCGATTTGGATCATCTTTCAAAAAAGGAAAGAGAGCTGGCTCAATCTCGCTAATAGCGCGTTTAGAGCGTGCAACAGCATGCGACAAATCAAATCGATTTAATAAAACTTGCTTCGCATCAATAGGCCAATCATTCGGTTTTTTACCACAACTTCTTGCGCACTGAAGCACTTTCTCCTGAAGTGGCTTTTCTAATTGTTCAAATGAGAGACTCGTTAGAATGTTCGCCTCTCCAATTTTAACGGCCATAAAATACCTTAATCATTGCTCATTTTATTTAAATTAAGCGCAGACTGCTCTTATTTTAAAATGTAGCACGATCTCTAAGATTTAACTAGAAAAGTGATCATACTGTGCTTTTTTAGAATCGGCGTAAGGACGGCTCAAAGAAACTTCTGGAGATAACTATCTTCTGATGCTCTGCGCATTGTGTCGGTGTGTAACTGCGGCATAGCCCCTCTCAAAAACCCGATGATATATTTAAAGAAAAGCGCGGATTATACGGACTTTGGGGAGTGGACTCAACCACTACCCCGGAAACCCCCTTCCATTTTAGTTTGTTTTTTTCCAGGTTTTAAATAAAGCGGTTTCTATACCAAACAAATCCAAGACGCGCCCAACAGTTTCATCTACCATCTCAGCAATTGTTTTAGGACCATGATAAAAGGCTGGTAATGCTGGGTAAATAATCCCCCCCATCTCCGTAACTTGCGTCATATTTCTTAAGTGTCCTAGGTGTAGTGGTGTTTCTCGTGGCATCAAGACAAGGCGCCTGCGCTCCTTTAACACGACATCAGCAGCCCGCGGAAGCAGCTGACTCGATATACCATGTGCAATCTCGCTCAGTGTATTCATTGAACAAGGAGCGACGACCATCCCTATGGTTTTAAATGAACCACTTGCAATGCACGCTGCGATATCATTTGGCGAATAATAAACATCTGCCAGTGCTTTTAATGCATCCAAACTGATATCTGTTTCGTAAGCACGTGTCAGTTGGCCTGCCTTTGTGACCACTACATGGGTTTCTATAGGCAGTGGTTTTAACACTTCTAACAGACGAATCCCATAAATGGTGCCAGATGCTCCTGTAATACCAACAATCAGCCGAGACAGCGACATGTAAAAATACCCTCATGGTGTTTATTTTGAAAACCATTATCGCACCAAATGAAGCAATCCGCATTAAAATCAGATACAATTCGGCCTCAACTCATTGCTTAACTCAGATAAACTCATGACAACACCACGTCAAATGCTTGTAACCAGTGCACTGCCTTATGCTAATGGTCCTTTACACCTTGGCCACCTGCTTGAGCATATTCAAACCAATATCTGGGTTAATACACAAAAAATGCTGGGTCATACTTGCATCAGCATCTGTGGTGTAGATGCTCATGGCACCCCCATCATGCTCAAAGCCGAACAGCTCGGGATAACGCCTGAAGCATTAACTGCCAAAATTAAAACAAGCCATGAAGCAGACTTTCATGCTTTTGGCATTCATTACGACAACTACCACACAACTCATTCAGAAGAAAACAAAGCGCTTGCTGAGGAAACCTACAACCGCCTAAATGCCAATGGCGATATCATTAAAAAAACCATCCTCCAAGCCTTTGACCCTGTCAAAAACATGTTTTTGCCCGATCGCTATATTAAGGGCGAGTGCCCTCGTTGTGATGCCGCCGACCAGTATGGCGATAACTGCGAGGTATGCGGTGCAACCTATATGCCGACTGAACTCAAAAATCCATTATCGGTGCTCTCTAATACCACACCCATTGAAAAAGAGTCAGAGCATTACTTCTTTGATTTACCTAAATACGAAGCTTTTCTTAAAGATTGGACACAAAGTGGCGCCTTACAAACAGAAACAGCAAATAAACTCAATGAATGGTTTGAAGCCGGCTTAAAAGCCTGGGATATTTCGCGAGATGCACCTTATTTTGGCTTTAACATCCCAGGCACAACTGATAAATATTTTTATGTTTGGCTCGATGCACCCATTGGATATATGGCAAGCTTTAAAAAATACTGTACTGAACAAAACCTCGACTTTGATGCCTTTTGGAATACAGGTACACCATCTGAGCTATATCACTTTATTGGCAAAGACATCATGTACTTTCATACGCTTTTTTGGCCTGCCATGCTCAAAGGCAGTAACCGAAAACTGCCAACCGCTGTTTTTACACATGGCTTTCTGACGATTAATGGCGAAAAAATGTCTAAATCACGTGGTACCTTCATTGAAGCCTCGCGTTATTTAAAACACTTAAATCCGGAGTGCCTACGCTATTTTTTTGCAGCGAAGCTCACGCCACGCGTTGACGATTTAGATTTAAACCTAGATGAATTCATGAACCGCATTAATGCGGACTTAGTCGGTAAAGTTGTTAATATCGCTAGCCGATGTGCGGGCTTTATCCATAAACGCTTTGACGGTCAACTTGCAGAAATGCTCGACAACTCCGAGCTATTTCAAACCGTTTTAGGTGCACGTGAGAGTATTCTTGAAGCCTATCTCGAGCGGGACTATGCACGCGCTATCCGACAAATTCTTGAAGCATCGGCACACGTGAATCAATATATTGATGCTGAAAAACCTTGGGTTTTAGCCAAAGATCCGGAGCAACTTCCACGTGTACAAGCCATTTGTAGCTTGGGACTCAACTTGTTCCGATTGCTCATGACCTACTTAAAGCCCGTTTTGCCACAAATGGCTGAAGACTCAGAGCAATTTTTAAACTGTTCCCCCTTCACATGGCAAAACATTGATGCGCCTTTACTAAACCATACTATTAATACCTTTAAGCCATTGATGACACGCATAGAGAAAGCCTCACTTGATGCTTTGATTGCTCCAAAAGCTGCTGATGCCACACATGCCTAAAGTAAGCCCTGACACCTTAGACGCCGTACTCCCACAAACACAATGCGGCGAATGCGGCTATCCTGGATGTAAGCCTTACGCCGAAGCACTGGCCCATGGCAAAGCAAACATCGATGCATGCCCTCCTGGGGGAGTAACCACCTTACGTGCTTTAGGTAAGCTACTCGACGTCGACCCCAAGCCTTATGAGGCGGCGGTTAGAGACGCGACACGCCCACCACAAACTGCGATTATTCGTGAAGCTGAATGCATTGGATGTACTAAATGCCTGCCTGTCTGCCCTGTTGATGCCATCATTGGTAGCACAAAAAAACTACATCATGTGTTACCCGACGAGTGTACGGGCTGCGGTTTATGTGTTGAGCCTTGCCCTGTTGACTGTATTGATTTGGTTGAAATCCCTAAAGAAGCCTACGACAGAGATACTGCGCGCACGCGTTTTCATGCTAAAAAAATTCGCGAACTAAAAGAGCTACAAGCAAAAGAGAAACACTATCAAGAAAAACGCCGTATCTTAAAGCACCAAAAAGATCCCAAAGATACAGATGCAGCAGCAAAACGCGCTTATATCTTAAACGCTATCACACGAGTTAAAAATAAATAAAGCGATGTACCACAATTATTATGAGGCACCATTTAATATTACTTAAACCTGGGGTCCAGGCATCAGGTTAGCCGTTTAGCTCTTTATTGTGTGGCATCAAAAAAGACACCATATACGCACTAAGTATGTGAGCCCTAAGCATCCTCTTTTTGAGGTCTTTTCCAGGTTGAAACCGTTTTTTGCTGTGAGGTAGTTAATGTCAATGCATTTGCTGGCGCTTCTCGCCTTAAGGTTGTGCCTGCGCCAATAGTTGCATTTTTACCCACTTTTACCGGTGCAACCAGCTGTGTGTCTGAACCAATAAAAGCACCATCTTCAATTATAGTTTGATGTTTGTTAACCCCATCATAATTACATGTAATGGTACCTGCCCCAATATTGACTTGCCGACCGACAGAAACATCTCCCAAATAGCTCAAGTGATTTGCCTTAGAGCCCTCACCAAATACAGCATTTTTTGTTTCTACAAAGTTGCCAATTTTACATGTATCAGCTAACACCGTGCCGGGTCTGACTCGCGCAAAAGGACCCACTGTACAACTCGCGCCAATCTCGCAATCTTCAAGTACAGAATGTGCATCTATTGTAGAGTTCGGGCCTATTTTCACGTTTTTTAAAACACAATGAGGGCCAACAGTAACCCCTTCTGCAAGCGAAACCTGACCTAAAAATACGCTCCCAACATCCAGAAACACATCTTGGCTGCAATGCATCTCTCCCCTAATATCGAGTCGCGCTTTATCTGCAACGGTCACCCCACTTTTCATGAGTTCCATTGCCTGCAGCCCTTGCCACACACGCTCTAAGCTTTGCAGTTGCAACCTGTCATTAACGCCCTGAATCATCCAAGGAGACACTGCATGTACAAAACCAATTGGGTGCAACTCCGTTGCTGCCATTTTAATAATATCCGTCAAATAATATTCTTCTTGCGCATTTCCTGCACTCAGCCGCGGCAGCCAAAGTGCAAAGTCTCGCGCCTTAGCACAGCACATACCGCTATAAATTTCTTGAATTTTACGCTCATTTTCTGTTGCATCTTTCTCTTCTACCAATGCACGAATATGTCCATCCGCATCTCGTAACACACGCCCAAGCCCGGTTGGATCAGACAAAAGAGCTAACAATAAGACCAACGGTGTTTTTCCTGAGGCTTCACGCGGTACTGCTTGTGCAATCAATGATTCTAAAAGTGATTGTTGAATGAGTGGCACATCTGCAGATAGCACTAAAATTAAATCATCTTCTGGTACATGTGGTAGCGCCTGCTTCAGAGCATGTCCCGTGCCAAGTCGCTCAGTTTGCCAAACCCAATTCACTGCGTAGTCGTTAAAAGCTGCCTGAATACGCTCGCCTTCATGCCCGATAATGACATGGATTGCTGCAGGATTTAGCGCTTGTGCTGTATCTAATACACGTCCAAGCATTGGTTTTCCTGCCAGCTTATGCAGCACCTTGGGTGTTTCTGAGTGCATTCTCGTCCCTTGCCCTGCTGCTAAAATAACCACGTGTAATGCCATTTATACTTCCCTTTCTTTTGTTTGACGTTATCATAGACCCTTCAAGCCTTGAGGAGTAGACCCATGACACTTTTTTCCGAAGTAATTGAAACGTTTCTACTAAGAGAAATCAATGCCCGTATTGCTGCCTCAGAAAATACAGACCAACAATACGGTACGCGTCGTACCTATTCTAATTATGACAAACAACTTGCAGCAAAGAAACGAGAACAGCTTGTAATACTCAAAAACAATATTGAAAATCAAGGAAAAACTAGAAGTATCCTTAGAACCTCTCCCTCGGAAGCCTCCCAAAACACTCAAATAATAGCCAAGCCTGGCACGAAAAAAGAGGCGAAAGACACGGACGATTCTGAAACCATAGGCACCTCTCATATCACTGACTGTCCTGCTGCAAAAATTGTCCAAGATGCCGAGCCAACAACTAGAAATGGTAAGAAAAATAAGAAATCGAAGCATGCAACCCCCTCACAAGAGCTACAAGCGCCCCAACAAATAGCCGAAGATAAAAAAAGTGATGTAGATACAGACAACTCTGAAGAGATGCTACGCTCAGATACAATAGCGCCCCTACCTGAAATATCAGAGGATAGCGTCTACTTGGCATCCATCCTCAGCCACATTAAAACAACAGAAAGAGCCATTAATAGCGCACGCAAAGCAGCGAATAAGGATTTAGGAGAAACTGAGCCCATGCTTAATATGCTAAAGTTTTTCTCTGAAAATTTACTCAATCAGTTAGAGCAGCTTCAGCTGGTCAATGAATCACGCGTTGATGAACCCTTATGCAGGCTATATCACGCTATCATTTTATATGCTGCAACACGCGAACTCGAAAAAGCACGAAAAATTGCCCACCCGCCAGGTCTCATCGGTCGTGTTGCATCCGCATCGACTTATGTCCCCGTTGAAGCGTTCTTAAATGCACTTGATACAAAAGTTACCGCCTCTGTCGCCCATATTAAGAGCAATCTACAAGGTCAATCTGCCTCTGATAAAAATTATCAAACCAGGAGGGATGATTTAGCCAGACGGGAGCGAGCATCGCTTGCAAGGGACGAGCTGCAATTACGTACAGGAGACTACCGAATTTATCAGTATGCATTACCTGATTATTTAAGCCCAAGCTTTACAGCGGCAAGTAGTACCCCAGAAGATGGTATCGATGTAGGCATTAGTTACTCATGCACTTAACTCTCCCACCAGAGATTGGATCATGGCTCGCTTTATCTTATCCGTATCATTATATTTGCTGAAGAGATAAAGCAGCTTGCAATAGATGGTCTCGGCAGTCATGTCGTAACCACTTAAAAGACCTATTTCTTTTAATGCATGGCCTGTGGCATATTGGCTCATTTGCACCTGGCCATGCACACATTGGCTCTTGTTCACCAAAATAATACCACGTTTCGAGGCAGCCTCAAGTAAACCAAGAAATCGTTCGGATTGATTCGGCGCATTGCCCGCACCATATGTCTCAAGCACCAAAGCTTCAATCGGCATATTGAGTAATGCTTCAAGTAAATCAAAAGAAATACCGGGCCACAGACGAAAGTTTGCAATGGCTGCTGTACGTAAAACCTGACGCCGAAAAGGCATTGTTGGCTCAGGTAGTAGCAAACCACTCGCCAAATTAATGGTTGTGCCAACTTCGCCTAAGTGCGAAAAATTAGGGGAGTCGAACGCATCAAAACGGGTAGAGCTTATCTTTTGCGTGCGATTCCCGCGTAATAAGTGCTGATTAAAGTAAACGCACACCTCATGAATCGGCGCATGTGCACACAGCCAAATAGAAGTTAGGGCATTATCTACAGCATCGTTTCGAACTTCAGCGAGAGGAATTTGCGAGCCCGTTAAAATCACTGGTTTATTGAGCTTCTCCAACATAAAGGACAAAGCAGAAGCCGTATACGCAAGCGTATCTGTACCATGAAAAATCACAAAGCCATCGAATGCATCGTAGTGCTTTTCGATATCTCCTGCGATACGATTCCAGTCATCACACGTTAAATTGGATGAGTCGAGCAATGGCTCATACTCATGCACTTCATAGCCTGGCATGTCTGCGTGTGAGAAAGCAGGAATTGCACGAAGCGCTTTGATAACATGCCCTCTTGCAGGTTGATAGCCTGCCGCTGTCTTGACAGAGCTAATCGTGCCCCCGGTATTTAAAATGAGTATTTTCTTTTTCAAGCCCACGTTCCTGTTTTAAAGCGCATATTTAAAACACATATTAACATCAATTGTTCCAGCTCTTGCAGCCTCTCACAAGACGTATGTTGCCAAACCCCCGCCTTTTGTGGAAAAATCCTAGGGGGCTTGCAAAAAGAATGACTTAAACAACTAGGACTAAACAGCATTATGGTAGTCGACCGTGCGGGATACCGACTCAATGTGGGTATTATTTTGATCAATGACTCCGGACGTGCCTTTTGGGGAAAACGTCAAGGACATGATTCTTGGCAATTTCCACAGGGTGGGCTATCGAGTAATGAAACCGCTGAAGAAGCCATGATTCGCGAGTTACGTGAAGAAGTCGGCCTTGAACGCGATGATGTTAAAATACTGGGGGTCACCCGACGCTGGCTTAAATACCGTCTGCCTAAACAATATTTAAGGCATGGCTCAAGCCCTCTCGTGATTGGGCAAAAACAAAAATGGTTTTTACTGCGTTTAACCGCAAATGAACAAAAAATTCGCCTTGATTTAAGTGATTCTCCCGAATTCGATAGCTGGCGCTGGATAGATTACTACGAACCACAAGAGCACGTGATTTTTTTCAAGAGACAGGTCTATTGCCAAGCCTTGAAGGAACTCGAACAATTTACAAAAAAAAGACCTCAACGGCTTGGCACAAAGCAGCACCGGGGGCATTATGCGCGTTAATAAGTTATGCTGAAATTACTGAAGCGCATTGTACAAGAAGTTACAACAGCCAATGACTTAACGGACGCACTTACAACGCTTGTTAAATGTGTGCATGAAGCCATTAGTGTTGATGCTGTCTCAGCCTTTCTCATCGACCATAAACGCGCCGAATATGTTCTCATCGCAACGGAGGGCTTAAACAAGGCTGCCGAATTTAGCGTGCGTATTCCACTAGACCAAGGCTTAATTGGGCTCGTGGGGCGACGTGAAGAACCATTAAATATCGACAATGCGCCCGTGCACAAGGCTTTTTACCATGATGCGCTTCTGAAGGAAGAAGCCTTTCATGCATTTCTTGGTGTTCCAATTATTCAGCACCGTACGCTGCATGGCGTGCTCGTTGTGCAACAAAAAGAAAAACGCGAGTTCGACGATGCAGAAGAAGCTTTCTTAATTACGCTTGCAGCGCAACTCGGGGGTGTCATTGCGCATGCCGACGCAACGGGCGAGCTAACAGCGCTGACACAGCCCAAACACCACGGCCCTATAAAACATGAGCCAACTCACTTGGCGCTTAGTGGTACTGGTTCCGTACCGGGTGTTGCCATTGGAAGTGCGGTAGTTGTCTATCCGCCGGCTGATATTGATGCCGTTCCTCGCCAGCTGATTGAAGAAAAAGATATTGAAACTGAAGTTGCTATCTTTCATCAAGCTCTTGAAGCCGCGCGCGATAACATGCGTCGCTTAAGTCGTCGTATGCATGCCAATGTGCCCGAAAGTGAGCACACGCTCTTTGATGTATATTTGCAAATACTTGATAAAGAAAATTTAGGCGCTGAAGTTGAACGCAGCATTCGGGATGAAAAGCTCAATGCCGAAGCAGCGCTTGCTTCTGTCGTAAAATGGCATGTCTTTACCTTCGAAAACATGAAGGACGACTACCTACGAGAGCGTGCCAGTGATTTTCGTGATATCGGTCGGCGTGTGCTTGCGGAGCTACAGTCTTCTCAAGCGACCGAAATCATCTACCCTAAACGTACCATTTTGCTGGGTGAAGAAGTCACCGCTGCAGCGCTTGCCGAAGTGCCTGAAGGACAGCTCGTTGGTGTCGTTTCAGCTAAAGGAGGCAATAACTCACATGTTGCGATTTTAGCGCGCGCACTTGGCATTCCAACCGTTATGGGTGTTCGTGGCTTTAAACTTGAAGGTTTATCGCGCCGCGCCATTGTTGTAGATGGCTATTATGGGCACGTATTTATCTCACCGTCTAAAACATTGCTCTCGGAATATAAATTACTGGCCCAAGAAGAGGACGAACTGAACCAAAGCTTGGTCAGCCTCCGCGATAAACCCGCAGAAACCACTGATGCGCACCGTATATCGTTACAAGTCAACACAGGCCTTGCACTTGATACGGGTTTATCTATGAGTGTAGGCGCCGAAGGTGTTGGCCTATATCGCTCTGAAGTACAATTTATGAATCGTGATCGCTTTCCGTCAGAGGATGAGCAATATGTCATTTATCGCCAAATTTTAACAGCTTTTGCACCTCGCCACGTTACCATGCGAACCCTTGATATTGGCGGTGATAAAATGCTTCCATATTTTCCAATTCAAGAAGAAAATCCATTTTTAGGCTGGCGCGGTATGCGTGTCACCCTAGACCACCCGGATTTATTCTTACTTCAAATTCGCGCCATGATTCGTGCCAGTGAAGGTCTCGATAATTTACGTATTTTGCTCCCCATGGTCACAACGCTCACCGAAGTTGATGAGGCAATTTACCTCATTGATCAAGCTTATGCCGAGTTAGTCGATGAGCAATATCCCATTGAAAAACCTGAAGTTGGCGTCATGATAGAGGTGCCTGCCGCAGTATACCAAGCACGTGAACTCGCGCAGCGCGTTGACTTTTTATCGGTTGGCACAAACGACTTAGCACAGTATATGTTAGCTGTTGATAGAAATAACTCACGTGTTGCTAACTTATATGACGCACTGCACCCTGCCATACTGCAAGTACTCTTAAAGGTCATTGAAGGAGGGCATGCAGCGGGCGTGCCAGTGAGCCTTTGTGGCGAGATGGCAAGCGACCCATATGCTGTTATTTTGTTGCTTGCGATGGGTTTTGACTCGCTGAGTATGAACTCAGCAAGTCTGCCGCGTGTCAAATGGATAGTACGAAGCTTTTCTATGACAAAAGCACGTAAAATACTTGCGGATGTTTTAACTCTTGAGCACCCCTCAGACATTCGGCTTCACCTGCAAAAAGCACTCGAAAATGAAGGTCTTGGCGGCCTGATTCGCGCAGGTAAATCTTAAGGAAATAAATCTATGCTGCCCTACCCCAATATCGATCCAATAGCCTTCTCTATCGGCCCGGTCCATATTCACTGGTACGGCCTCATGTATTTAGTGGGGTTTATTGCTGCATTTGCGCTTGCTCACTGGCGCGTCAAACACCATGCACTTGATTGGACTTCCGAGCAAATCAGTGATCTTATTTTTTTTGCAGCACTTGGTGTGATTATCGGTGGGCGCATTGGCTACCTGTTGTTTTATCCAACCCCGCCAGACTTCAGCTTTCCTTGGTCAATTTTTAAAGTATGGGAAGGTGGCATGTCTTTTCATGGAGGCTTCATTGGGGTTGTGCTTGCCATGATGCTTTTTGCTTACCGAAGACAGAAATCTGTTTGGGAGGTCATTGATTTCGCAGCCATTTTAACACCATTTGGGCTTGCTGCAGGACGCTTTGGTAACTTTATTAATGGCGAGCTATGGGGGCGTGTAACGGATGTGCCATGGGCGATGATTTTTCCAACCGGAGGTCCTTTTCCAAGACATCCCTCTCAACTTTATGAAATGCTCCTAGAAGGCTTAGGCCTTTTGACGTTGCTATTGTTATATGCTCGAAAACCTAGGCCTTCCGGACGCATCGCAGCTCTTTTTATCATGGGGTATGCAACAGCTCGCTTTGTGGTAGAATTCTTCCGTGAACCTGACTTACAAGTCGGCTTTGTTGCCTTTGGATGGTTAACCATGGGCCAGCTTTTATCAATTCCCATGTTTTTTATTGGGCTGTTATTATGGTGGATAAGACGTCATGCAAACTTACCTAAAACTCATTGAGCGTGCTTTAACTGAAGGCGCCCCCAAAGAAGACCGAACAGGTACAGGTGTTTTATCTGTTTTTGCACACCAAATGCGCTTTAACTTAGCAGAAGGTTTTCCTCTTGTTACTACCAAAAAATTGCATTTGAAAAGTATTATTCATGAATTGCTTTGGTTCCTCAAAGGCGATACTAACGTTGCTTATTTAAATGATAATGGCGTCTCTATTTGGAATGAATGGGCCGATGAAAATGGCGATTTGGGCCCTGTTTATGGTCACCAGTGGCGCAGCTGGGCAACGCGTGATGGCGAAACCATTGACCAGCTCGCAGACCTTTTGCATGAGATAAAAACTAACCCAACTTCACGCAGACTTATTGTGTCTGCCTGGAATGTGGGTGACTTAAAAAACATGGCACTTCCACCGTGCCATCTTCTGTTTCAATTTTATGTTAACAACGGCAAGCTCTCTTCTCAACTCTATCAGCGTTCTGCAGATATTTTCTTGGGGGTACCCTTCAATATTGCCTCTTATGCACTGCTCACACACATGGTGGCACAACAATGTGATTTAGACGTTGGCGAGTTTATTTGGACAGGTGGCGATTGCCATCTATACCAAAACCATCTCGAACAAGCACGCACACAGCTTGCGCGCACTCCCCTCCCACTCCCAACACTCAAAATTAAGCGCAAACCCGCATCACTCTTTGATTATTGCTTTGATGACTTTGCCTTTTTAAATTACACCTCGCACCCAACTATTAAGGCACCCATTGCTGTTTAACTCTGTAGATAACAAAAAACCTGTCATGTGCCTGCAGCCTGTCATGTACAGAGGCTGTTTAAATTAAAAGCTCGTCGTGTTACTCTTGATATGTCTTCATTTGTAGAGAGGTTCCAATGAGATTTATATTTCGCGTCACTTTTGCATGTCTTATCAGTGCCAGTGTTTTTGCGCAACCTGATATCGAGTTTCACGGTAAAATCACACAAGTTATTCCAAACACCCCCTCTCCCTTAGCCTCTGATAAAACGCACATATCTACTAAAACGCATATATCTATGCCGCCAAAGACCATTACTTTGATGGGCGTTAAACTCTCGGACCGTGCCTGGGATGCGCTTGCTAGGCAAAGTGCTGAAGCCTTAGAGTCTCCTGCCCCCGAAGCTACCTTGAAAGGTCAACACGCACCCTCTCAGGTACAGCTTGGCATGAACAAAGTTCCTGTCATGGATCAAGGACAACACGGTACTTGTGCAACATTTGCCGTTACTGCAGCCCTTAATGCAGCCCTTGATGCCGGCGATTATATCAGCCAAACATGTCACCTGCAGCTTGGACAACATCTCGAACAGTTCGGATATAATCCAAGTGGCTGGAACGGCTCTCTTGGCCCCTTGGTGTTAGAGCAAATACGTGCTTTTGGTATTGTGAATAAGGACACACAGAAAAGAGTGGGCTGTGGTGGGCTAACAGAATATCCGACAGCAGAAGACACGCCAGTAGAAGGGATGACTTTATCGGCGTTCCATAACATGAGTGAGCCTTTGGCTGATGACGTAGCATGGACCCCACTTGTAGACATTTACCAAATCGTTTTAGACCGAACTGAACCTCAAAAAACACTCGATGCCGTTAAAACAGCCCTCAGAAATAATGACAGACTGACCTTTGGCGTATTGTTATTTCACCTTAACGAAGGTATTGCAGGCGCTGTTGCCAAACATCACGGGCCAAACGACACCTGGGTGCTCACCCCTGCCGTCATAGACGATATCAAGCAACAAAAAAACTATGGCGGACACGCCATGATCATTACTGGGTTTGACGACCATGCATCAGCGGTTGATAAAGATGGACGGTGGCACAAAGGTCTTTTAACCGTCCGAAATTCTTGGGGGGCTGACGTAGGTGATGGCGGTGACTTTTATATGTCTTATGACTATTTTAAAGCATTGAAAACCGAAGTGCAGCGCATCCGCTCACTCAAGCACCTTGAAGGTTAACAGGCCCTAAGGTTTTTACTATAAAAAATCTTAGCCTCGCAGTGCAACAGTCTAAATCAACTCGGCTTGCTCTGCAGGCTGAGATACTACACGAGTCGTCAGTTGCCTGTTCAGCGCCCGTCCCATTGATTGGCTAAAGGCCACACGTGCCTCTACGGAGGCTGTTTTACCTAAGCGCGCAACATGCGTTTCAATTGCTGTATAGCGCGTGAGCAACCCTTCACGATTTGCAATTTGAATATTAAGACCGGGCCTTGCGTTTAACTCAAGCATCAATGGTCCCTCTGCCTTATCAAGAACAATATCAACCCCCAAATAACCAAGCCCTGTTAACTCATAGGCGGATGCTGCAATCCGTAGCATTTCGTCCCAGAAAGGCACTTGAATACCTACCGTTGAATTAAGGGTATCGGGGTGATAGTCAATCGCCTCGTTACTCACAACGCCTCCAAGCGTTAAACCGGTTTCAATGTCAACCCCAACGCCAATGGCCCCTTGATGTAGATTTGCTTTGCCATTTGAAACTCGGGTTGGTAGTCGCAGCATCGCCATTGCAGGATAGCCCAACAACGTAATCACACGAATATCGGGCACACCTTCATGGCTAATCGACTCAAAAACTGGATCCACACACACACGACGCTCAATAATAGCCTCATCGGGGTGCCCACCTAAGCTATAAGCACCCGACAATAAGCTCGATAAGTGATAAGCTAGATCATCAGTTGTCCAAATTTCGCCATTGATTAAGCGGTAGCGGCCAAATACCCGATTCGTTACTACCAAAATACCATCACCGCCAGCACCACGTGCAGGTTTAATCACAAAGTCAGAGTACGGCTCAAGTAATACATCGAGTGATTTTAGCTGATGATCCGTTTTAATACTTGCATATAGGCGAGGGACTGGAATACCCGTGGCTATTGCAAGCGATTTTGTTTTTAACTTGTCATCAACTAAGGGGTAGTGTTTTCTTGGGTTATAGCGTAACGCATAAGCGCTGTTCCGGCGATTAATGCCCAGCACGCCTTGCTTTTTTAACTGCCGCCAAAGCCGCCACATTAACTAGGTTCCGCCAGTGCTTTAAAGCGGAACAATTCAAATAAACGATACCCTTGGTACTGGCCAAACATCAAAATCAATGCGAGCAACACAAAAAGTAGCTCAGGAAACGCAAACATTAAATATTCTAAAGAAGACCAGTTCATCACCGAAAAGGCAGCGATTGCCGCAACCAGGCTGCCAGCGCCACACTTAACCGCTTCGTAAGCACCCCGTTCATCCCAGGTAATACACATGCGCTCAATAGTCATTGTTAAAATAATCATTGGAAAGAGCGCAACCGAAAGGCCTGCTCGCAAATCAAGGCTTTGACTCATCACGCTAATAAATAACATCAGCAAAATAACCACCGTTAAAATCACCGCAAGTCTTGGCACCAAAAGAAGTCGTAACTCATCCAAATAAAAGCGCACTAAAAGACCGAAAGATACAATGATCGTAAACAGCAGCACTCCCCATATTACCTGTGTTTCACGAAATGCAAGCGCAATTAAAACGGGCATAAAGGTGCCAAACGTCATCAGTCCAATAAAATTACGTAACAATAAAATAATAAAAGCCCCAATCGGCAGCATCAGTAAAATTTTATAGGTCTCTTGAACATTCACCGGCAACGTTAACAATGAAAAGCGCATCAAGTTTGATTCGGCCTGAAGCCCTCGGGTTTTTGCAGCACTGAGCGCATTCATGGGTGTTGGCGATACAGTCAAACTAAATTGAGGCGATTTTCCGCCTGCCACTTCAAATAATGCATCTGTTCCATACTGCCATACCAAAAAGTGCTTAGGCAGGCCTAAGGCACCCGTTTCCGGATTTAAATAAAGCCACGACCGCCCATTGTATACAGCTAAAAACCATTGGGCTTCAGCTCGATTATCTTGTTTTAAATAAAACCCTTGCACCGGTAATGCTTCAATTTTTGCCTGATTTAGCACCTGAATGACTGCCTGTACCACTGCTTTCTTACTATTGTCCCCTTCCAGCAAAAGCTTTACATTGCCATCTTGCTTATTTAATTCTTGAATCGTGCTTTGAGCAAATGTTTGAATATCAGCTGATGATTGGCGAGCCTGAGCAATAATCGTATCGATAGCCGCCTTTTGGTTTTCTGGCAACACTTGTACTTTCGGGTAAGTCGGCTTACGTAACCCACCTACCTGGGTATCTGCCTCACGAAAAATTGCCCGGTAATACAGGGATTGTGGGCCAGAACTGCGACGCAAAGACCAAACCGCCTGGCGATTATCTCCAATAAGATTGGTCATCACACCATAATTTTGTGACACAAAATATTCATCTAAGATAGCAAGATGTGGCGGCATATAAGGAATTGTGAAGCGCGCTTGTACAGGTCTATTGCGCTCTGCTGTAAAGCGAAGGTTCGCTTCAACCATCCAGCTGTTAACTGTTTTTGTTGCAGTAAACGGCACGTCCAAGACCAACGCACGATATAAAAAAATACCAAACCCCAGTATCAGTAATACAACAATCAAGCCACATAGGTGGCGTGTACGTGATTTCATTGTGTTATCACAGTGTTATTCAAAGTAAATTTTTTGCCCGGGTCAATCATGCCATTAAACGCAACCAATGCCTCTCTTCCCAAAAGCAGTGGATATGCAAAGCGCTTACGATTCGCGAGATTTACGCGAATGGTACGGATTTCATGACCCAACTGTACAGGCATCACCACCACCGGCCGCTTAATAAATGGATTTTTGATGCGAACGCCTGCAATTTCACCAGAACGTGCTTTAATGCTTACATCCCCTACATGCGCACAGGTAAAGGGAACATCTCCGTTTTTTGTCGGCACAACGAACTTTAAAAACGGCTTACCATTAATGTCTATCTGACGAATACGCCGCGCATAAAGCGACGCAGACTTTGCACCCGTATCAAGCTTTGCTTTAAGCGTTAGCTGCTTATCTGGCAAAGTCGCTCTTTCAAGATAGCCGTACACTTGCTTTGGATGTGCACTCGACGCCGCCAGTACGTGTCCAAAGCATAAAAAAGAGCACAACACAAAAAAAGTAACTCTAAAAAGCATAGTGGGTCCCAGAGCAACCGAAATGCAAGCAATATTATCAGATTTAAATATTAAAATAACCCCCACAATTGCCCAAAAACCCGAGTTCGTGATATGCTCAAATCGTTTTGAATATACCCCGCGTACCTTTAAAACGATTCTATAAGCGCGGACCAATATGTAGGACTTTATAACTATGAATATCATGACTCGTATCATCCGCCGTTGCTTTTCTTCTTCCAAAAACGGCAAACAACAAGGAACCATCAAATTTTTTGATCGCAAAAAGCGATTTGGCTTTATCATTGCAGGACAAAAAGAATATTTCTTTCACGCAAGTGCAGCAAAACCTGACGATGTGAAAGGCTTAAGAGACGGCGCTCAAGTTTACTTTGTCATCATTCAAGGCAAAAAGGGGCCACAAGCTGATTGTATTGAAATTGCATAAAAACTGACAACTCACATGGAGTGGAACAGATGTCTTCGGAACACAGCGTTAAAGACAGTCTTTTAACCTTACAAAAAACACTCAATAAACAAATATTGGGCCAGGAGGCCCTTGTTTCTCGTCTTTTAATTGCTTTGCTTGCAGACGGGCACCTGCTGGTTGAGGGTGCACCCGGGCTTGCTAAAACACGCGCGGTTAAAGCGCTTGCGTCTAACATTGAAGGCGACTTTCACCGTATTCAGTTCACACCTGACTTACTGCCAGGAGACCTCACCGGAACCGATGTCTACCATCCAGAAGATGGCTCTTTTGTATTTCAACCAGGCCCGCTTCTCCACCCGCTTATTCTGGCCGATGAAATCAACCGTGCCCCCGCTAAAGTACAATCTGCTTTGCTAGAGGCTATGGCTGAGCGTCAAATTACGATTGGCGGAAAAACCTATCCTTTGCCTGAACTCTTTTTGGTCATGGCAACCCAAAACCCCATTGAGCAAGAGGGCACCTACCCGCTCCCTGAAGCACAACTCGACCGATTTCTCATGTATGTCAAAATTGACTATCCTGATGCCTCGGTTGAGCGTGACATTTTGCTACTTGCTAGAGAGGAGGCTAAACAAAGCACACCTCTTATCAAAACAGCTCAAACGGAGGCATTTAAGCCCTTACCGCAGCGTACTTTATTCAAAGCACGCCAAGAAGTATTAGAGGTGCATACCAGTGATGCATTAGCCAACTACTTGGTCGAGCTTATCATCGCAACCCGAGACCCACGCCGTTATAGTGATGAGTTGTCTCGTTGGCTTCGATTCGGAGCAAGCCCACGTGCAACCATTGCTCTTGACCGCTGTGCTAAAGCACACGCTTGGCTCAATGCGCGCGATTATGTCACTCCAGAAGACATCCATGTGATTGCGCACGATGTGCTACGCCATCGTATTATTCTCACATTCGAAGCAGAGGCTGAAGGCATCAGCACCGATGCGTTTCTCAATGAGCTGCTTCGCCTGGTAGCCCTTCCTTAAGGCGCACGTCCTATGGATAATGGTACTATCGCAACCCTCCCTGAGCTCCTCGCACTCGAAGGGCTTGTACAAAACAAAAAACTGCGTGCCCGCACAAAAGCCGCTCGTATGGGCCACAGAGAAACTCGGCTTCGTGGGCGAGGAATGGATTTTGCCGAAGTTCGAAACTACCAAGCAGGCGATGAGATTCGTCATATGGAGTGGCGTTCTACTGCACGCACGGGGCGGCCCCACATCAAACTCTATCAGGAAGAGCGAGAACGTCCGGTTGTATTGCTCATTGATTTTAACCCTTCCATGCACTTTGGAACGCGAGATGTATTTAAGTCTGTGCTAGCGGCACGACTCGCAGCCCTTCTTGCCTGGATTTCTATTGCTGCAGGCGACCGTGTGGGTAGCTGCTTATTTTCAGGCAACCAGCTTGATGAACGGCTCCCTCAAAATCGCCACAAAGGGGTCTTACCACTACTTGCAAGCCTTTCTCATTATACCTCAATGCTACACCAAACGCCTGACATCACACCAAAGCCACTCAACGACATCTTGATACGTTTAAAGCGTGTTTTAAAACCCGGAAGTTTGCTTATCTTAATTAGCGACTTTTATTCGCTCAATGATGTCTCAGAGCTACTTTTAAGCCGGCTCAAAAAGCATAATGATATCATCGCTTACCGCATTGCAGACCCCCTTGAGCTAAATGCACCAAAGCCTGGGCTCTACCCAGTTACTAATGGAGAAGATACCTGCACACTCGATCTCAGGAAAAAAGCAACGCGACAAGCCTATATCGACGCGCTTCATGCCCGTACAGAAGCAATTGAAGCGCGCTTTAATCGCCAAAACATTGCTTATTTTACCGTCACAACAGAAACCGACTGGGTGACCCTCGCACACCAAAGTTTTCCGAGGAATATGCATGCCTAAATCTGCCGAACTTGCTGATTTACGCGATATTCATCTGCCAGAGGCAGTGAGTGCATGGCCACCAGGGCCCGCCTATTACGCGCTCATTGCGCTCATCATTGTCTGCCTTCTTTTATTTATAAAATATAAACAGCGCCAGCGTTACACAGCTCCCAGACGCCAAGCACTGCTTGAACTTGAACAAATTAAAAGCGCTTACCTACAAACGCCCGATACCAAAGAGACAGCCTCTAAAATTACAGCCCTCCTTAAACGCGTTGCGTTGGTGTATCATCCAAGAGTCGATGTCGCAAGCTTACATGGGCAAGATTGGTTACATTTTTTAGAAGCTACAAGCCAACACATTGATTTTCAAGCCGTCCAAAAAAGCCTCATTGACACCCCTTTTAACCCCCACGCCACTGAAGATTTAACACCTTTACTCAATGCTGCTTCTGGTTGGATTAAGCAACGGAGAAAGCGATGTTTGAACTAACGACCCCCATCGCATTACTCGCACTTTTTATCCCTTTTATCGTTTGGCTTGTATTGCCTAAGGCGCATGCAAGCTATCAAAGCGCGCTCAATATACCTTTCTTTGAACAAATTGCTCCTATAAAGGCCCAGATTAAGCAAGCAAGTCGCATCACTCCCATATGGTTTTATCTTATCTGGACACTCTTAGTCTGTGCTGCGGCCGGTCCAAGATGGGTTGGTACACCCCTTCCGCTCGAGCACGAAGGCCATAACATTATGCTGATTCTTGATATCTCTGGCAGCATGGATATTCGAGACCGTATGCATCATGGTCGACCAAGCACGCGTCTTGATATTGTTAAAGAAGCTGCTGAGCAATTCATTAAACGTCGTAACGACGCACAAATTGGCTTGATTTTATTTGGCTCCCGTGCCTACCTACAAACACCTCTTACCAAAGATCATGCAACGATTTTGATGCGCCTCAAAGATGCAACGGTCGGTCTTGCTGGTAAAACCACTTCTATTGGAGACGCCTTAGGACTTGCAGTAAAACATATGCAACATATCCCGAAAAAAGGTCGTGTTATTATATTGTTAACAGATGGTGCCAATAACTCCGGTATGCTGCTGCCTCTGAAAGCAGCACAATTAGCCAAACAAGATGATATTAAAATCTATACCATTGGGCTTAGCAGTGAATCAGGTGTTCCAATGTTTGGTGGTATGCCAGCCCCCGTCGATGACTTAGATGAGAGCACCCTTAAAACCATTGCCTCAATGACTAGAGGCCAATATTTTCGCGCAACCGATAAACGCTCCCTTGAGGCGATTTATCAACACATCAATCAACTTGAAACAGTCACACACAGCAGTTCGACTGTTCGCCCAGAACGCACTTTTTACCCTTACCCATTAGCAGGTGCGCTGTTTTTCCTGATGCTATGGCTGACTAAAGCCGCTATTCGAGGACGCACGCAATGAGCTATCAACTGCATTTTTTACGTCCTCACTGGTTTTTTGCACTGATTCCTCTCTTATTCCTTGGCTATATGCTCTTGCGCCAAAAGCCCATCCCTCATGCTTGGCATAACGTGTGTGATAAGCATCTCCTGCCACATCTCATTCATATCAAAGGCCATAGTGCCCAGAAGCATGCTTTCGGCTGTTTGCTGACGGCAGCATTTTTTATGATTGTGAGCCTTGCAGGGCCTGCTGGCAAAAAACTCCCAACTCCCACTTATCACACGGTACACCCACGACTGATTTTGCTCGACTTGTCTCATGCAATGCTTCAAAAAGATCTCTCTCCAAACCGTCTTACGCGTGCCAAATTTAAACTGCACGATCTCTTTCAATATCAAGACAAAGGACAATTTGGGCTCATTGTTTATACGGGCGAACCCTTTGTTGTCTCGCCCTTAACGCTTGATGCACAAACCATTGATGCCCTAGTTGACCAGCTCGACCCAGGTATTATGCCCGTAGGCGGCACAAACCTTGCAGAAGCACTAAAAGAAGGAGCCGAATTAATCAAACAGTCCGGTGCAACCTATGGCGATTTACTAGTACTCACCGGCACAGCCCCCAAAGAAGCGGCCATTCTCACAGCAAAAAAACTACAACGCAAACATGTAAGCAGTTCTATTTTGCCACTCACAGTATCTCAATCAAAAAGCGCTTCATTTAAAGCATTTGCAAGTGCTGGTGGTGGACAAGTAATTCCTTTTACAAATACAGAAAGCGATATCAAACAATGGCTTTCCGAGCGCTCATCAGAAGAGACATTACAAGAGAACTTAAATAATACCATTCCATTATGGCGTGATGATGGTCGTTGGTTTTTATTTCCCGCAGGCTTATTGTTGCTACCTGTCTTTCGGCGCTTCTGGCTCATGAGGATACAATCATGATGCGTTTATCTATACTTTTATTGCTATGGCTCTCTGTTACTCAATCGTATGCGTTTAGCCTCTATGCTTGGTTTGAAAATATCAATCAACGCGCCACACGCCTACTCGCAGAAAAAAGATACGCTGAAGCCGAAAAAACATTCACACGATCCGACTGGCAGGCTGTTGCCGCCTATCGCGGTGAAAACTACCAAAAAGCATCTGAGCAATTTAAACAACTCGGGGGTCCACTGGGTCTTTATAATCAAGGTAACGCCCTGGCATATCTTGGTGAATATCAAAAAGCGATTGAGGCCTATGAGAAAGCACTCAAGCTAGACGCCTCTCATGAAGATGCCAAATATAACCGCGACCTCTTAAAGAAGCTGCTAAAAGATAATCCACAAAACCAACAAAATCTGGACAAACAGGATAGCAACCAAAAACCGCAAGATAACCATCAAAAAGAAGAAGATGGAAACAATAGCCAGCAAAATAACAATAGAAACAACCCTAAAGAAAAAAATAGCCAAGACCATTCTGACTCAGATAACGCGCATCAAGACAAAAATAGGCATGACGAGCATCAAAATAAGGATAATCACAACCAGAATGAGTCAAAAGAAGACAAAGACAACCAAGATAAAGACCAAGAAGCATCCGCTAAAAATGAGCCCAAAGAAAACAAGAACGAGCCTCAAGAACCTGAACAAACCAAAGCCGTACAAGCAGCGAGTCAGCAAGAAAAAGAACAGGCGCTACGGCTTATACCGGACGACCCAGGTGGGCTATTACGTGAGAAATTCTGGCGCGACCATTGGCGTCGCTTAAAAGCGGAGCAACCATGAATATCAAACACATGACACGTGTCGTTTTGCTCATTTTAACTCTTTGCATGAGCATAAGCGCTGCCTATGCAACCACCCTCTCGGTACGTACAGAGCCTGAGTCGGTAGCGCCAGGAGAGCCTTTTAATTTAATTTTAGAGCTGGATGAAAATGCACCCTCCGGTCTACCCGACTTTGGGCCGCTCGCGCACGATTTTCATATTCATGGTACGGCACACAGTGCCTCATATATGTATACCAATGGGCAATCCAAGGCATCAACCCGCTGGACTGTAACACTCGTTCCTAAACACACTGGTAAAGTTACCATCCCCCCAATTCAAGTGGGCAAGGCACGTAGCCGCCCCATCGCACTGAACATTGGAAGGCATAGCGCACCCCAAGTATCTCCTCATCCACACCCGGTGGACAATGCCCTATTTATTCAAACAAGGCTCTCTGATAAATCCCCTTTGATTAACCAACAGCTACTGTATACGGTTAAAATATTCCATAGCTCTTCTATTTTAGATGCCGCCTACCAGCCACCAAGCCTTGCCAACGCACTCATTGTGCCTCTTGGAAACAATCGACAATATCAAGTCATTGAGAAAGGGCGCCCCTACCTGGTTGAAGAGCAAAAGTACGCTTTTTTTCCTCAGAAGTCGGGCATGCAAGTGCTGTTTCCACCTAAGTTTCAGGCACTTATTTATGATGATATACCAAGACGTGCCGAAGCCCATGGCGACTCAGCATCTGTTGACGTGAGTCCGATTCCAAGTGATTTTACTCAAAGCACGTGGCTCCCTGCAAAAGCTGTTTCACTGAGCGAGCATTATGACCAAACTGATAAAAAAATGCCTGAAGGAAGCACGCTGACGCGCACCATCATGCTAAAGGCTGTGGGTTTACCGGCAGAACTGCTCCCACCCCTCGATGTAGTCAAAAAAGATAGTTTTAAAAGCTATCCCGAACGCCCTAGTTTTAATAATACCATTGAGGGAAATAATGTTGTTGGTAGTACGACTATTAAGATCAACTATCTACTGAACCATTCAGGCGATATCATTATTCCTGAAGAAACCATTACCTGGTTCAATACTGAAACTCAGCAAAAAACAACTGTCTCACTGCCAGCAAGAACGTTACATGTCACGCCAGATATCGTGCATCAAAAAGTGGAGAATTCGCTACCTCCAAAAGCTAAAACCACGCTCTCTGCTGCAGAAGCTCCCTCCCCGACAGCGCCTCAAAGAAGCACCACATTTATGCACGAGCTCGTGTTTCATATCGCCTTATTATCTATTTTCGTGATTGGGTGTATCCTGTTCTTTTTTACTCAAAAAAGGCGAGCGCCAACACCACTGCGCCCCAAAGTGCATCTTAAAGCACTGAAAAACGCATGCCGCACTCATCAACCAGACAAAACACGCGATGCCTTGCTCGCCTGGGCACGTACTGTTTGGCCAAATCACCCCATGCTAAATCTTGATGACATTATCCAACAAACAAATAATTCCAATATTGAAACGGCACTCCACCAGCTATCTGAAGCCTTGTACCACCCCCAAAAAAGCGCTGCATGGCAAGGTAATAACCTCTGGGATGCCATCCAAGATTTTGCGAAATCACATCGCGGTACGTCTAAAAAAAAGACTATTAAAAATCCATTGCCACCGATAAATCCTTAGCACTCGAACTACAGTTTTCTATAGAAAGGGCGCTCTTCAGGGTGCATATAAGAATATTTTCAGATCATGATGGCTTTTTTTTGTTTACATAAATCATTTTTATGATAGAATGGCGCTCTTTTTTACGAAAACAGGTGAAATTATGTTAAATGAAAGCCCTACTCGCGAGGAGCAGTCTCCTATCACTTACGAAGAGTGGATAACAGAACAGTCCGAAGAACACCAAGAAATTATCCGAGACACGTATCCGCCAGACTCTCCAATGTTTTATCGCTCGTCGGAGAAAGACAAAATTTATATTGCATCAAGATTCTTACCAATCCGCATTAAGAGCCCACCTCCTTCACCGCTATTTAATGGCCACTACAGCTTTACAAACCAACTGGCGAAAACCAACCGTCAAGAACGCGATGAAGCTCAGCAAGACCTTGACGCTTCAGCGACGAGAAAGATTGAAGCGTAAACAAAGTACCGTATGCAGCATAGTGCTTCTGGACTTTAAACAGTGTGTTTTGTGTCTGACTGCGGCTGATTTTATCAGCCTTAGTCAGCAGCACATGTACAGGTAATGAGCGCATCAGCGCCCAATCTATCATTGACTCATCAAGCGGCATTAAAGGATGCCGGATGTCCATCAGTACAACCAGTCCCTTCAAGCTCTGTCGCACTTCAAAGTAATGCGCTAGATGTGCTTGCCACTCTTTTTGCATAGCGCGAGATACTTTCGCATAGCCATAGCCTGGTAAATCAACCAAACGATATGCTTCATCTTGAATTGCAAAACAATTCATGAGGCGCGTGCGTCCAGGTGTTTTACTGGTGCGTGCCAATTGCTTCACACCTGTCAAACAATTAATTGCACTTGATTTGCCGGCATTAGAACGCCCTGCAAAAGCAACCTCAGCTCCCGTATCTTCTGGCAACTGATTCACTTTTGCTGCACTTTTTAAAAATCTTGCTTCGGTATAAATCATGATCTGTACCTATTACTTTCAAATTAATGTATTATAGTGCCGCAATTTGCTTTGAGAATCATCATGCGTGCCATTCAAATACTGCTTTTTTTTATCAGCCTTAATCTATGCCATGCCTCAGGCAACAACCTGGTTAACCAGGCGCTCAAAGCACCCTGCGCTGCATGTCATGGCGACAATGGACAAAGTCTAAACCCTGCATGGCCACATCTTGCAGGCCAACAAACAGACTACTTAAAAAAGCAGTTATTCGATTTAAAAGCCGGAAAAACACGTCATGCAGACCCAGCCATGCTACCATTTATTGTACAATTAACCGAAGAAGATATCACAAATCTTGCAGATTTTTATGCCAAACAAACGCCCCCTGCGGGCAGCCATCATTTAAGACGCAAGAATCAAGCCGGTGAAGCACTGTATCGCTTTGGCAACCCAGATAAAAACATACTTGCATGCATTGCTTGCCATGGTCATGATGCAAAGGGTAATCGCCTTCCAGGCTTTCCATCGCTCAGAGGCCAACAAGCTGGCTATATTACTCACCAACTCGAAGCATTTAAATCGGGAGAAAGAGCAAACGACCCAAGCCACACCATGGCGCGCATCACAGAGCACATGAGTGATGAAGATATACGTGCGCTCGCCCACTACCTCGCAAGCCTCCCAAGATAAACGAAAAGCCCGGTTAAGCACTTTTAATCGGTGTTTTGTGCCCCATCTAGGCCGAGAGACGACACTTGGCGCAAACCACGCGGTAATAATTGACCGCGTCGTCCTCGAACACCCATGTATGTCGCCCAGTCAGCAGGTTTTAGGGTAAAGTGCCTCTTTCCAGCAAACACCGTTAACTCACTATCAGGCAGAAGCGCTTGCATATCTACTACGCGCTCATCTCCTGTTAAGTGCATCAATTTATTACCTTTGCCACGCAATAGCTCTGGCAAATCAGCTAACGGGAAAATCAATAAATGACCGGTACTACTCACACATGCGACATGCTCTGCCTCACCGGTTGCAATTACACGTGGTGCTAACACCTGGGCCTTGCCTGCTACTTTCAGACAAGCGCGCCCATTTCGACCTTTCACGTATAGATCTTCAATTTTAGTAATAAATCCATAGCCTGCATCACTTGCAAGCAACACACGTGCGTCCGAGGCACCTGCAAGCAATGCTACAAACATGGCGCCATCAGAGGGATTTAATTTACCCGTTAAAGGCTCGCCTTGTCCGCGTGCCGATGGTAAGGTATGCACGGGTAAATTATAAACCTTGCCTTCACTATCTAAGAAAATCACTTGTTGGTTACTACGTACAGACACTTGCGCTTGAAATGCATCCCCCGCCTTATAATTTAAAGCGCGTCCATCCGCATCAAACCCTTTCGCAGCTCGTATCCAACCTTTCTCAGATAACACAACCGTCATGGGTTCATTTGGCAAAATATCGGTTTGTTTCAATGCTTGTGCTTCACGCCTTTCAACAATCGGAGAGCGTCGTGCATCACCAAATTGGTCTCTATCAGCTGTAATCTCATTTTTGACTAAAGTCCGTAAGCGCTTTTCGCTGCCCAAAGTTTTCTCAAGTTTATCGCGCTCACGCGCTAACGTATCTCTTTCTGCCGTTAATTTTTGCTCTTCAAGTTTAGCCAAATGCCGTAATTTAATTTCTAAAATAGCATCGGCTTGTCTTTCTGTTAAGTTAAAGGTTGTCATCAATGCTTGTTTTGGGTCATCTGCCTCACGGATAATGGCAATGACTTCATCTAAATTTAAATAAGCAATCAATAATCCATCGAGTACATGTAAACGATCGAGTACTTGATCAAGGCGATGCTGTAAACGGCTTCGAACTGTTTCAATACGAAAACCAAGCCATTCATTTAAAATCATCATTAAGCTTTTAACACGAGGCATGCCATCTAAACCAATCATGTTAAAATTAACCCGATAGCTGCGCTCTAAGTCAGTGGTTGCAAATAAATGCGACATCATGCCTTCTAAGTCAACCCGATTTGAACGAGGCACAATCACTAAACGTGTAGGGTGTTCATGATCCGATTCATCTCGCAAATCTTCCAGCATGGGTAACTTTTTTTGCTGCATTTGAGCTGCAATTTGCTCTATGATTTTTGCACCCGAGACTTGATACGGCAGTGCTGTAATAACAACTTGATGCGCTTCTCGCGTATACACAGCCCGCATTTTTACAGAGCCTGAGCCTTCTGCATATAACTTATGTAACGCGGCTTTAGGGGTGATAATTTCTGCTTCTGTTGGAAAATCAGGCCCTTGCACAATTTCTAATATCTCATCTAATGACGCATTCGGCTCTTCAAGTAAATGGATACATGCATTGGCTACTTCAACTAAATTATGCGGTACAATATCCGAAGACATTCCAACTGCAATACCTGTTGCACCATTTAAGAGCACATTTGGAAGACGTGCCGGCAATAAAGCAGGCTCTTTAAGCGTTGCATCAAAATTATCTAACCATGTTACAGTACCCTGCCGAAGCTCAGATAACAGCACCTCAGCATACGGAGACAACCGTGCCTCTGTGTAGCGCATAGCTGCAAATGATTTAGGGTCATCCGGCGACCCCCAGTTCCCTTGTCCATCCACAAATGGATAACGATAGGAAAAGGGCTGCGCCATCAGCACCATCGCTTCATAGCAGGCTGTATCTCCATGAGGATGAAACTTACCGAGCACATCTCCAACTGTGCGTGCTGACTTCTTATGTTTAGCGGCTGCCTTCAATCCTAATTCTGACATCGCATAAATAATACGACGCTGCACCGGTTTAAACCCATCCGCTAAGTGCGGCAAGGCCCTATCTAAAATGACATACATTGAATAATCAAGGTAGGCTTTTTCAGTAAAGTCTCTCAGTGGTTTTTGCTCTGTCATCAACGTCATATACGACTTGCTCAAGTAAAAAGGTTGGAAGCATCGATCGTAGTGCAAATGCTAGCACACATCAATGCTTCCGCAAGATTAAATGCCGTGCTTTAATATTCAGGATTAGCCAGATGGAACGCAAGCGATGAGAAGTCTATTTTCAACTACTTTTATTTGGTAGGGGGATTGTCATGTTCTTTTTTCCACTTTTCATAGCACTGAGTGCCACAAAAATGTTGGGCATACTCCATACCTTCGGGGTGATTAAGGGTGGAAAGTGGAATTTCCTCATGGCAATACTTGCAATAGCACGTTTTCGGCTCAGCATCTTGTTTTGATCTATCCATGCCGCACTCACTCCCATCTTCTTGATATAATCATCTCATTGTAACCAGGAGAAGTGCTCATTTCAATTTTAGTTGAACCGATACATTGAGTTGACTGATAAATTTATCATGCTTTATGATAAGCTCTTACACATTTACATGGACTGTAAAGATGAAAGCTAAACATAGGTTACTAAAAGCTGGTATTGGGTTATTGCAACTTATAGTGGTTACTATGAGTTATGCTGGTAATAAAAACCCTGCAAGCATTGACTATGTTGATGAGGCTGTTGCAAATGCCATTGCTCTGGCAAAACAACCAACATACAAGGTTGGAGATAGATTACAAGGCGGTACAATTTTCTACTTGGACGCGACGAAACGCCATGGACTAATGGTATTAACACAAGATCTCTCAAACCAAGCTGCAGCAGGCTTTTCTTTTGGTACGGTAGCACAAGGTCAAGGCCTTGCAAATGGTATTGGTGGTGGCCTCATTAATTCTCAATACTGGTATTCTCTCGTACAAAGTGCAAGCCCTGGCTCTGATATTTCAGATATAGCCTCAGGTTTTACTTTAAATGTATCTGTCGACGAAAACTCGAATAATTGCCCCAATGACGGGGTAACCAAATGCTTCTCAGGATGGTACTTACCTTCGGCTGCTGAACTTCAAATGCTTTATAGTAGTGGCTTTGTAACTATTAACTGTGCTGGGCCAACAACCGCATGGTCATCAACTTCAAATAGTCCTTATCCAAACACAACGGTATTTGTAGTTGATTTTACTACCGGTGTTATGTCCACAGCTGCAATAGCAGGCGGTGGTTTGCGCTGCGTTTTGCCTATTCGACAGTTCTAAACGCCTGCAGGCGCCGCCAGGTTAACTCGTTATTATCAGATTGGGCCATTTCCTCTTCATGAGACGCCTATGTTATCGGAGTAACCTAGGCGCTATTGTTTTCCTGTTTAGGCTATCAGTCACATCTTTTGGGCGTATCACCGTCGCCTTAGACAAACGATTTTACCTTTAGCGCATTGTTTCTCCTGCCGCATAAGCCATCAATACACGCTTTAAAGGCCGCATTTGATTTAAAACGCGCATCCCAAAGCCTCGAAACGTACTGATGGGTGCCGCGGATATCCCAAAAAACGACTTAATGCCTTGCATAAGTGCAATCACCGACCAAACAGCATATTTGCGTTCACGCTGATATGCACCAAGTATACGAACAGATACCGTCTTTGCTTTTTGTGCATCTAGCAAACAAAGCCACGCTCTTAAATCTGCTAATCCAACATTAAGTCCCAAGCCTGCTAACGGATGAATCGTGTGTGCCGCGTCGCCCAAAAGCATCCATGAAGCACCTGCATATTGCTCAACGTGTCGCATTTTGAGCGGAAAAGTAATACGCTCGCTCAACAATTTCACCTGTCCCAATTTTTCTGCAAAAGCCTTGGTCAGCTGCGCTTCAAACGCATCATTCTCGATGGTCATCAGTGCTGTAATATGCTCTGGAGGGTGTGACCAAACAATCGAACATTGATGCGGATCGTTCAAAGGTAAAAAAGCAAGTGAGCCATCTGCAGAAAACACTTGATAAGCTATTTTCTGATGTGGTTTTTCAGTATGCACCGTTGCAACCAGTGCATCGTGATGATAAGACCAACTGGTCACAGGCACTTTCAGCAAGTGACGTACTGTTGAGCGTGCACCGTCTGCAATCATGCAAAGCGCTGCCTCCCATGTTCGCCCGTCTTCTGAGCGTACAAAAAAGCCTTTTTGTGTTTCAGTGGCGTCTGAAACCGATGCGCCTGAAACAAGGGTTATATCCATTGCAGATGCGCGTTTAAGTAGCGCTGCTTTCAACATGTGTTCTTCAAGAATAAATCCAAGCTCTGCACGTGCCACATCGCGCGCGCTAAAATTCATTTCAGCCTGATTGCTTGCATCCCAAATATGCATGCCTTGATATGGCGAAAAAGCAATCTCTGGTAATAAATGCCAAACACCCAGTTGTTCAAATAAGCGCTGTGAGGTCATATTAATAGCATACACACGTGTATTTTTTACAATAGCTGATGCCTCTAATACACCTGCATCTAGAACAGTTACCAAAAAACCGCGAGACGCCATTGCAATGGCCGAAGCCAAACCAACAATACCACCGCCCACAACCAATATATCTTGGCCCTCAACCATCAATATGCCTCTTTAGATACATCTAACGAAATGCCACACACCAAATCGGGTATAACCCCCCCAAACCCCTTTGCATGCCACAAAATCATGTTTTTCAAAAATACATTATTATCAAGCATGAGAAGTCCCATCCGCCGTGCCAGCCCAATACCTGGCAAGTTACTTTTAAAGAGTGAAACCAACCCATCGGTTGCGGTTGTAATCGTACGCTGATCAGCTCGCCTTAATGACTGGTAGTTTGCTAATGTCTGCTGACTTAAGCCATATTTTGCAGCGCACTGTGCAAGCATCGCAACATCTCTAAGCCCTAAATTAAACCCTTGCCCTGCCACAGGATGCAACGTTTGTGAGGCATTGCCTACAAATACAACTGACTCATACACCTTTTCTTGCATGGTGACTTGCTTCAGTGGATAAATCATCCGCGGTCCAACCTTTGTGAAACGCCCTGCACGATATCCAAATGCCTGTTGTAGCACATTTAAAAAAGCCGATTCCTCCATGCGTTTCAGTGCTTCGGCTTCTGCAGGCTTACGTGTCCAAACAAGCGCCATATGTTTATCTCTCAATGGTAATAGCGCAAGTGGCCCATCTGGTGTAAAACGCTCATATGCCACCTGGTGATGTGGGCGAGAAAGCGCAACATTCGCTGCAAGCGCATGTTCTGAATACTGCTTATAGTTCGCTTCGATACCACACAACTGCCTCATTGCAGAGTCAGCACCATCAGCCGCAACCACCCACGATGCCCGAATATGTTTGGTTGTCGCTTCTGTTTGTATGGTTGCAAGGCCGGCTCGCACATCCAATGCAACCACCTTCGCCGGTACCATGCAGTCTTCATGGCTTAGGTGCTCTCTCAGAGCATTATCAAGCAAATGCATTTCTACCACAGCGCCCAGTGGCTCAAACTGACTATCTGCATTGAAACATGCTTGCCCAAATCGACCTTGCTCCGAAATATGAACTGTATCAATAGGTGCTGCAATTTTTTCTAACGTACACCACACATTCAATTGCTTTAAAATGCGTATACTTGCTGGGGATAAAGCAATGCTACGAGTCTCGAGTATGCTAGGTTGACTGTGCGTTGCCGCACGCGTCTCCACAAGACGAGCACGGAGGTTAAGTGGGCTTAACGCATGCATCAGTGCCATACCAATTAAGCCACCCCCAACAATCAAAACATCGACGTCTTCTATATCCTGCTGGAACACCTTAACCACGCACAAAATCCTCTAAACTATCAGGGCTCACTCGAAGTGCCTTTGTTAAATTATCATGTCCCTCAGGCGTCACTAATATATCATCTTCAATTCTAACCCCAATGCCCCGCCATTTTTCATCAACCAATTTACAATCTTTGGAGATATAGAGGCCAGGCTCAACTGTAAGCACCATACCAGGCTCAAGCAAACGAAATGTGCCATCTTGCATATATGCTCCGGCATCATGCACATCCAATCCTAACCAGTGACCAGCATTATGCATATAAAAGGGTTTATAGGCGCCTTCAGCAATTAATGTGCTCACATCTCCTTTTAAAAGCCCTAAATCAACCAGCCCTCTCGTTAACACATCAACCACCGCCGCTTGAATATTGCCCCATGGTGCCTTTGGTTTTACACATGCCATACCCGCTTTTTGTGCCTGCCAAACGAGCTCATAAATTAAACGTTGTTCTGTGCTGAACGTACCGTTAATAGGATAAGTACGGGTAATATCAGATGCATAATTACCGACTTCCGCGCCCGCATCAATCAGCAGTAACTCACCTGGCGTTAAAGCCGCATCATTCGCTGTGTAATGCAATGTACAAGCACGTGCCCCCCCTGCAATAATGGCATCGTAAGCCATATCGCGGCAACCTGCCTTTCCTAGCGCATACACAAACTCTGCTTCAAGCTCACGCTCATTACGCGCAGCTGAGACTGTTTGCATCACACGCTCATGTGCCACAATTGAAATACGAGCAGCCTCGCGCATGCACGCAATTTCTGCCGCATCTTTTATGAGCCGCAACTCGCCTAATATCGGCGCAATATCTCCAAACACTTCCGGCGTTACTTGAGCACGATGTGCGCGTGCTTTTGCACGATGCCATGCTGCCCGAAGCATCCTATCAAATGCCACCTTGTCCCCCATCGGGTAATATACTGCACGTTTATCAAGCAATAACGCCGGCAACTCTGTCTCTAATGCATCACTTGCAAAAGTCGCATCAACCAACAACTCGGTCAATGCTGCATCCAAGCCAAGCCTAGGCCCAACCCATTGCTCTTCATCCGGATTATTTGGGCGGCAAAATAGAATGCTTTCGCTGTTAGCACCTGCTGTAATCACAAGTGTTGCATTTGACTCATTAAATCCCGTTAAATAATAAAAATCACTGGATTGCCTAAAACGATAATGGCTATCTCCATTGCGTAATATTTCCGATGCAGATGGAATCACAGCCAGTGCATCAACAGGAAGACGAGCCGCTAACGCACGCCGCCGTGCTTGATAATCAATCATATGTCATTCACCTTGTCATTTTTCTCAATCATAACGGATTTGCTGAGGCAACCCAAACTTGCTAGTATGCCTTACATGCGAAAAATAACACCCTTTGATCGCCTTCTTGCTGAAGTCGATGCAACATTACGTACCGTGCTCCCCCCCGAAAAGCGTGAGTGTCCACGGGAATCCCCTGCAAAATCTGTTCCTGATGCACCGCTTAGTGCTCAAGAAAAAAAGCATATTGCAGGCCTTATGCGCGTGAATCATGCCGGTGAGGTATGTGCACAAGCCCTCTACCGAGGACAAGCTTTAACCGCAAAATTTGAAACCATTAGAGTACAAATGAATACCGCGGCCATCGAAGAAATTGATCACCTCGCTTGGTGTGAAACACGCCTTAAAGAGCTTGGCAGTGCCCCCAGTGTACTCAACCCTTTTTGGTACGCGGGCTCGTGGTTAATTGGTGCTTTTGCAGGCCTTATTGGCGACCAATGGAGTCTCGGATTTGTCGCTGAAACAGAACGCCAAGTCACAGAACACCTAGAGCGACACTTAAAATACTTACCCCCGTCCGATCAAAAAACTATCGCCATTCTCTCACAGATGAAAACAGATGAAATGGCACATGCCGAGCTTGCACATGATGCTGGCGCAAAGGAGCTACCACTTTTGATTAGGCAGCTAATGTATGCTATATCAAAACTATTAACGAAAAGCAGTTATCACCTCTAAACGAGGAAACGTACCATGGAACAAAGCACCCTCTTTATTGTAGGTATTATTGTTCTGGCTTACGCTTTTGACTTCATTAATGGCTTTCATGACGCAGGCAATTCTATTGCAACCATTGTCACAACTGGCGTCCTAACACCACGACAAGCTGTTTTATGGGCTGCTTTTTTTAATTTCATGGCCTTTGCCTTTTTCAACCTAATGGTTGCTAAAACGATTGGTAAAGGTATCATAGACCTCGATATCATCAGTCCGAACCTCATTTTTTCTGCATTGATTGGTGCGACGTGCTGGAACCTTATTACCTGGTATTTCGGTCTGCCATCAAGCTCATCGCACGCCCTCATTGGTGGTTTGGCAGGGGCTGGTATCGCGCAAGGCGGCTTTCATAGTTTACAAAGCGCAGGGTTTATTAAAGTAGGATTTGGTATTTTTATCGCTCCTCTCCTAGGTCTTTTTGCGGGCGCTTTGATAGGCGCTTTACTCAGATACTGCTTTAAAAAAAATCATGAAGAACAACTTAACTACTGGTTTAAATATTTACAGCTCACTTCGTCGGCACTATTAAGTCTTGCGCATGGCAGTAATGATGCACAAAAAACCATGGGAATTATCACAGCCTTACTCATGTCAGCATCTTGGCTTGAAGGGCCTTTTCACGTTCCGTTTTGGGTCGTGATTTCCTGCTACTTAATGATAAGCCTTGGTACACTCTTTGGCGGATGGCGCATCGTACACACCATGGGCTCATGCATCACGCACCTAAATCCTATGCGAGGATGCGCAGCAGAAACAGGTGCCGCAGGCATTATTCTTGCGTCAACGGAAGCTGGCATTCCGGTCTCAACCACACAAACTGTTACCGGCTCGATTACCGGTGTTGGCTTTTCAAATACAGAGGGCCGTACGCATTGGCGCACTGTTAAAAGAATTTGTATCGCATGGCTATTTACCCTGCCTGCTGCAGGGTTTGTCTCTGCTTGTGTGATGGCTCTATTTTTAATTTAAGCACTTCTCGGTTTCAAGCCTGCTCCTCGAGCGAGAGGTTTTTAGGTGACAAGGCACTATTTGAACGACTAAACCCAAAATAAACGATGATTCCAATTGCCATCCACACAACAAACCGCAACAAGGTTACCCAGGGCAAGTTAATCATTAAATAAGCACAGCATACAATCCCTAGTAACGGCGTCAATGGCGCGCCTGGCGTTCTAAATGGTCGCTCTGCATCAGGTTGTGTATAACGCAATACAATCACGCCCCCGCACACGACAATAAATGCAAATAGCGTACCTACGTTTACCAATCCAGCTAGCTCACCAATAGGTACCCAGCCTGCAATTAACGCCATCAAAACACCACAAGTCACTAAAATACGAACCGGAGTATGTGTGCGCGGATGGAGTTTTGAAAAATAATGCGGCAATAATCCGTCTCGCGACATGGCTAAAAATACACGACTCAACCCATAAAAAAGCACAAGCATCACCGTTGTAAGACCCGCAATAGCTCCTACACCAACCACCCCTGCGATAACAGGCTGCCCCAAGAGTAATAAAGCATGACTAATGGGAGAGGCAACATTCAGAAGTTTATACGATACAGCGCCCGTCAAACTCCCCGCCACAATGATATAAATGGCTGTGCAGATAAATAATGAACCAACAATACCAATTGGAAGATTTTTTTGTGGTTCTATCACCTCTTCTGCGGTCGTTGCCACTGCATCAAACCCAACATATGCAAAGAAAATAAGTGATGCGCCCTCAACCACCCCCCCCCAGCCAAACGGCACAAATGGCACCCAGTTTGCTTTCTGGAAGGCAAGCCCTGTGACAACCACAACAACCCCAATCACAAGTAACTTAATCATGACCATTGTGTGATTAAAGCGCGCACTTGAGCGCATTCCAACACTTAAAATCCCTGTTAATGAAAAAATCACCAGCAACGCCATCATATTGACAATACCACCTTCGCTTGGCCCATGGAGGAGCGTTTTCGGAAAATGTATTGCAAGGCTTGAAAACACATCTCCCACATAAGCACTCCACCCAACTGACACGGCCGATACAGAAACGGTATATTCTAATAACAAATCCCAGCCAACAATCCAGGCAAGTAATTCACCAAATCCTGCATAGGCATAACCATAAGCACTCCCACAACCTCCAATCATGGCCGCAAGCTCAGCATAGGAAAGCGCCGAAAATACACAGGCAAGACCTGCTAATACATAAGAAAAAATAATAGCAGGTCCTGCTTGCGTTGCGGCAACAACACCAGTCAACACAAAAACACCTGCCCCAATAACAGCCCCTATTCCCAATAATGTTAAGTCAAAACCAGACAAACAGCGCTTTAATGCTAAGCCATCTGATGAGGCACGGGGATCTTTCTTGCGAAAAAGGTCCATGGTAGTATAGGCCCTCTATTTTTGGTATTGGTCTATCAACATTAACACTAAAGGGAGTTGCTACAAAACCCCTACGGCAGGCTAAATATACATGAGACAAACACGCTTTTTGTTTTTCGGTCTACTGCTGTTCAAAAATTTGTATGCAGACATCCCTTCTCACTGTAAAAACTGGCCCGACTGGCTCAAGCCTGTTTGTGTACGTCCCTACCAAACATGGAGCGAAGGCGATAACGAACTTTACCTGACCGGGTATGCTTGGCACAATCGTTTTCGCTACCCAGAACACAAACTAGGCACCTACAATGAAAATGCTTGGGGCGGCGGCCTTGGTAAGGGTTTTTTTGATGAAAATGGTGACTGGCACGGTCTCTACGCTTTTGCATTCCTTGAATCTCACAGCAAAGTCCAGCCCATTTCAGGTTATGCATTCCTAAAAACACTCCATATTAATGAAGCCAGTAGTGTCGGCATTGGTTTTACCGTATTCATTACTGCAAGGCCTGATATTTTTAACAATGCCCCCTTTCCAGGCGCCCTTCCTTGGGCAGGCCTTAATTTTCACCGCCTTTCAATCCTTGCGTCCTATGTTCCCGGCGCAAAAGGCGTTGGAAATGTGCTTTTTGTGTTAGGTAAATACACACTTTAAGCACCTACATGTGCAATCATAAATTTCTTACACAAAAAAAACGTTATGACCACTATAACACCCAAAATAACATGTTATAGTGATAGGTTGAGATTTTTTTGAGTTAAAAAAAAACAATTTGCAATAATCCTTGCATCTTTTTTTTATATCCTTTAAAATTTACTCCAATCTCAGCTACCGTTCTATTCAAATGACTCTGGTGTTAGGCGATACAGCAGATTCACCCTTTCTCAAAGGACAGTGTCTGAGCCCAGCGGTGCCCTCTGGAACAACCTCTTTCTTGGAGGTTCCTAAAAGCCCGCCCCTTACCGATACACCAAACACCAAATCATTTCAAAAACCCGCCATAAATATTAAAAAAAGAGATACGCCCGCTGCTCCAACAAAGAAGGCAACTACATATAAAGCCAAAGTAAAAGAGTCTGTTACAAGTCTTGATAAAGATGGCAGCATCTATTCTGCTTATGGTGCACTTGACGTGGTCAACTTGTTCCCTAAAATGGCCGAGCTGGGATGGGACTTAGAGTATGGCCTACAAAATGATGCCAGAGCAGCAGAAGAAATGTATGACTGGCTGCGTACTCCTGAAGGACTTATTGCTGCAACACTTGGCATTGTTCCTCTTGCCTTAATTGGCGCATTTGCTAACAGTTACTACAACTCTGAAACAGCTGCTGGAAAAGCCATTTATCGTGCGTGGCAAGCGTTTCGAGACGCTGTTAAAGGCATTAAAAATGCGCTGCGCGGTACTAAAAGCACTGTTCACGCCATTTATTTACTCGCAGCCCAAGATTGTTCTTTCCTTCTCCTTCCGGCAGGTGGATTCTTTGCGATTGCCTCAGCACTCAATCGTTCCTGGAATCGCAGTATGATTAACGCTCGTAAGGACATGATGGATGATAATAAGGCTGCCATCACCGACTTGAACCATTGGGGTACATTCCGTGAACTCACAACACCACTGCCCGAAGATGGTAGTGAAGCACTCCAAAAGCATGCTAACGGTTTTCGCCTTATCCGAAACAGAAATGATAAGTCTAAAAACGAACTCTATTACATTAGCTATGACTACGAAACCAAACAAGCCAAAAGCCATCGAATTAATATTGATGCTAAAAGGCTCAATATACTCTTAAGTCGTGCCAGTGCGTCCCGCGATTTAGATCCATTACACCCAAGCATTCTCCAGTGGCGCAGTCTGCTGCCCGGCATTGCAGAAAAACATTACGCAGCATTTCACAAAGCCATTACAGAGCGTGTCAGTAAAAACCGGCAGTCCAAACTACTCGAGCGTAAGAGTTACGGCTCGGCAACATATAGTGGCTTCATTGATGGCCTCTATATGTTTATGGGGCTCATTTCCATTACAGCAATGACACCACAAATTCTTTTTGCAGTCTCTTGCGTATCACTCTTCTTCTGTGCCGCATGCATTGTCACGCGCCTACATGAAGAGAAAGATTTTCAGAGGAATTTATACATTTCTCGACATAAAGCAGAACTTGCCTTGAGTGCAAAAAACCTTGAAGTACAACTCTCTAGACGCGCCGAGATAGAACACAGAATCATTAAAGCTTCCAAAAATTTTTCTCTTCCTCTCGATGACCCGGCACTCACCAGATTACTCGAAAAAGCAGATAACAATGTTAATGCCGCCCTCGCCCAGTTCAATAGTGACCGAAAAAGACTATTTGAATCCCATAAAATTTCAAAAACAGATGCCATTTTGATGGGGCTACGCCAAGCACTTGCGGCCTACACGGCGCTTGTGTGTAGTGTATTTGCAGTCTCTGCTGTTAGCTCGCTTTTCTTTGCAACCCCTCTTCCTGCATTAGTTGCTCTTTGTACAGCTTTAGCAGGTGTTGCACTCGTTATTGGCTTTACATTGTATTCATTAAGCATTGCGCGAGACTATGAAGCCAAGCAAAAACAACATCGAGCTGACAGAGATGTCTCTATTTATAACTTTATTGGAAAGTACAAAAACAAGCCTTTTAGTGTCTTGCTCAAAGAGTTTCCCAAAGAGAAAAGTAGGCAGTATTCCTCTACGCTGTTTGATTTGGGACTTGATTTAGCACTGCCTATTTATTTCTTAATGAGTTGGACCGACATATTCCGTGCAGCTTTCTCTGGCATTCTTAAAGCTATTAAATTTTTCCTTATGGGCTGTGAATTAACTGGCAGTGCAGCGGACATGAGCAACCCTCTGACATATCTCATTATTGTTCCCGTAATGCTAAGCTTTGCGTTCGTTTGGGCAGGCCGTGTAGCTGGAAAACATCTCAACTCACTATTCAGCAAGTCAGATGACGCCTCTAACGAAACTAATAAAAAAGACACATCTGGAAGCAGTACAACCCAAGAGAAAGAAGCAAAAAGCAGCATCAACAAAAATGCGTCTCAGGCACATGAAGATGCAGAACAGGAAGAAGTTGACTCATGTAGTGGCGTGGAAGCCCTTTTTCAAGACAAGGACTCACTAAACGCGCCGGTAAGTGCATCTATTCTTGCAAAATCTGGCTTATTTAAATCAAACACACCAATACCTACGAAACCATCTGCCAGAAGCTACTCGGCTACTGACTCTGATTTGCGTCCAGGGGATAAAGAAAACGCTACCGGAAACAAAAGGGATCGAAGCGGCTCCTGGGATGATAGACTGTCACCGACGCTTACTTAAGCTGTATCGTAATATGATGCATGCTTTTTTATAACTGTTACCCGCTATATCATCCGAATATTAAACGCACTTAACAAAAAATCTGTCATGCACAGAGCTTTTACTATTCAAAAACATGCCCAGATCGCTCGGCGCTACAGGAATATGGCATAAACCTAAGCAGACACCTTTTGGTGATATAACTCTGGATTTAAAACGGCAGAATTATACATCTTAAACTGCCTATACACACGGAAGGTTCTCTTTTTCTCAGCGACCTCCCGTAACAACTCATCCAGACATATCAAAAGCTGTCTGCTTTGCGCAACGATGACTTCAAGCTTCTTCAAGCACTGCGTTCGATGCGCATCATCAACATCTTCACGAACAGTTTGTGCCGCCATATGGTAATGTTTAAGCGCTAAGATGGACAACCTGTCAATCATCATTCCTGGTGTTTCAGAATGCACAGGTGCTCTGCTTGGAGATACTGGCTTTAACAAGGCCATCAAATAGTCGTCTATTGCTTCCATACAATCATTACGCTTCTGATTATATCCATCAATAGCACGCTTTGCGTGATAGACAAACTCATAACCCATGTCTTCACGGCGCGCCTTATCTTCAGCATGCCAAAGTCGATAGTTAAAGGCATGATTTTCTTCAACCAGCTTCAAAAAACCTTCCGCCTTTAATGACACCTCTGATGCCTTCCAGGTCACGATCGCCTCATCGTGTAAATCTTTTATGGCAAAAACATCAATTTTTTTTTCCACAAGAAGCTCTAGCTCAAAATAAAGCATCATCTTAGCATATCACACCTTAGCATTCATCCTTGTTTTGATTATAATGGACCACCATCCATTGTAAGGGGGCTCTATGCGCTACTTTTTCACACTGATTAGCTCATTGACAACCATATTTTTTATATCACAAAACGCATATGCAGAAGAAGTTTTTCCCCCCGCATGCAAGCCCCTTGTCATTAAGGGCGAGTCTGCCAAGCTTCCCGGTGGTACGCCTCGTGTTGTCATGTTACATAATATTTCTGAGTTTGACCTTTGGATAACACACTCAGCATCAGCTAATGATAACACGGAAGACTTCAGTAGCCGCCTGCAATCTAACCTTTGGTCAGCCTTGGCCCTCGAGAAAGAATCCTTTGAAATCAACTGCATTGAATCAAAACCCGGACATGAACAACAAGTCTCTTGTGAGCAAACCCTTGCTGTTTGCGAGTGGCCCACTGTCAATCGCCTAGAAAACACACAAAGTGTTCTATTGGCAGGCGAAAACATGCCTCTTTCAGCGCTCACCGCTTATATCGGGCGTCGTGGCTTTGAATTACCCCAAAAGGCACAATAAATGTTAAACTAGACTCATCTTCATTAGCTGCTTAGGACATTGTGAGCAAAAAATCGAAATCTGTGCGCCATAAGCAGGATCCTTTCCATGAAAGAGAAAAAAAGAAATATGCGGAGCCTATCCCAAGCCGCGAATTCATTTTAGAAACATTGAGCACATTCGGGCGCCCGATTACAATCAAACAGCTTGTTTCATCTTTAAAGCTCTCAAAAACAAGTGAGCAAGAAGCGCTCAACTTTCGTCTACGCGCCATGATTCGTGATAGCCAGCTCATGCAAGACCGTAAAGGGCGCTTTTGTCTACTCGATAAAATCAGCCTGCAGCGCGGTACAGTTCAAGGACACCCGGATGGATTTGGATTTTTTATTCCAGACAACGGAGCAAAAGACCTACTCATCTCCCCTCGAGAAATGCGCGCTGTCATGCATGGCGATACTGTGCTTGCCCACCAAACGGGTATCGATCGCCGCGGCCGTCCTGAATGTAAAATTCACGAAATTATTGAACATGCAAATCCTCGCGTTGTCGGTCGATTTTTCTCCGAACAGGGCGTGCATTTTGTCGTACCTGATAGCAAACGCTTAACCCAGGATATTTCTATACCCCCCGAACACACAAAAGGCGCTAAAGACGGTCAAGTCGTGCTCATTGATATCTTAAGCTATCCCAACAAGCATACAGACGCCATTGGAAAAGTCTCCCAAATTCTAGGAGAACACATGGCACCTGGCATGGAAATAAAGGTCGCTATTTTAGCACACGGCATCCCAACCGAATGGCCTGATGACGTACATATGTCACTCAAATCTATCCCTGATACGGTTCACGAGTCTGATATCAAAAATCGTACCGACCTACGCCACCTTCCTTTTGTAACCATTGATGGCGAAGATGCCAAAGATTTTGATGATGCAGTCTATTGTAAACCAAAAGCACGTGGAGGATACCAACTGTATGTTGCTATTGCCGATGTCAGCCACTATGTCCTCATCGACTCCCCTCTAGATAAAGAGGCCGCAAGGCGTGGTAACTCTGTCTACTTTCCCGAGCACGTTGTTCCAATGCTACCAGAGGTATTGTCTAATGGCATTTGCTCACTCAAACCTAACGTAGATAGGCTATGCATGGTCATGGAAATGGCTATCTCCGCTGAAGGCAAACTAGAACGCTCTCGTGTTTACCGCGGTGTTATTCACTCCAAAGCACGGCTTACTTATACAAGCGTTGCAACGTGGCTTGAAAAAGATGCGTGCCCCCTAGGTAATCAATCTCTCATATTTCCGGCATTGAAAGACCTATATGCCCTTTACCACTGCTTATTAAAAACGCGAAAAGCGCGCGGCGCAATGGATTTTGATACAACCGAAACACGCATTGTGTTCGATGAGCAACGTAAAATAAAACACATCACACCGCTCATCCGAAACGACGCACACCGCTTAATTGAAGAGTGTATGCTTGCTGCAAACGTTGCAACAGCTCGCTTTCTTGAAAAAGCACGTATTCCAACACTCTATCGTGTGCATCCAGCTCCCGCCGAAGATAAGCTCTTAAGCCTTAGGGAGTTTTTAGGTGAGTTTGGTCTAACTCTTGGTGGCGGCAAAGCTCCATCACCGAAAGATTTCCAAAACACACTACTTGCTATCGGTGACAGGCCTGAGCGACATCTCATCGAAACAGTCATGCTGCGCTCCTTAAAGCAAGCACAATATATCGAAATAAATGGTGGACACTTTGGGCTTGCGTATCCTGCTTATACACACTTTACTTCGCCCATTCGACGCTACCCCGACTTACTCATTCACAGGGCCGTCGGACACTTGCTTGACAGACAACCGCCCGAAACGTTTGCGTATACCAATAAAACCATGGGCCAGCTTGGAAAGCACAGCTCTGCAACAGAAAGACGCGCAGACGAGGCTACACGCGAAGTGGTTACTTGGTTAAAATGTGAGTACATGCAATCTAAAATTGGGCAAACCTTCGAAGGAAAAATTTCTGCAGTCACAGGCTTTGGTATTTTTGTTGAGCTCAACGAAGTTTATGTTGAAGGGCTTGTTCACATTACGTCACTCAAGAGTGACTATTACGCATTTGATGCCGTTAAGCACCGCTTAATTGGTGAACGAACAGGACGCACCTACCGCCTTGGCGATAGCATGACCGTCTTAGTCGCACGCGTTGATTTAGATGAAAGAAAAATAGATTTTGAACCTGTTTTAGACCCACTTGCCAACGAGGAAAACAATGGCTGAACATTTAGTTTATGGTCTCCATCCAGTCTTAGCATTACTGAATAACCCTTTAAGACAAACCTATAAACTCTATGTCAACGAGCATAGAAAAGATAAGCGCCTACAAGAAGCACTCGACACAGCAAAGCGTCGTCAAATACCTATCGAACTCCTCTCGCAAGATGCGCTTAAGCAACGCTTTGGTCATATCACACACCAAGGCCTTGTTGCAGAAGCTGAACCTATTAGGGCTTATGTTGAAGCCGATTTACCCGAATTATTAGACGCGGCAAAAACACCTTTACTTATTTTAATTCTGGATGGCATTACCGACCCACATAATCTAGGCGCATGCCTGCGTAGTGCAGATGCTGCAGGTGTCAATTGTGTCATTGCCCCGAAAGACAATAGTGCTGACATCACACCTACTGTTAGTAAAGTCGCATCCGGCGCAACTGAGTCAGTTCCATTTATCCGAGTCACCAACCTCGCACGATGCATCAAAATGCTTCAAAACAAAGGAATTTGGGTATACGGTGCAGCGGGAGAGGCTGAAGTGTCTATCTATGGTTTAGATTATAAAAACACATCTACAGCCCTTGTCATGGGCGCCGAAGGACCAGGCCTCCGCCGCCTAACACGTGATGTTTGCGATGGTTTATTCTCGCTGCCCATGCATGGGCAAGTTTCCAGTTTAAATGTCTCTGTTGCAACAGGCATTTGCCTATATGAAGTCTTAAGACAGCGCCTTACTTAACCCTCAACAAAACGCTCAAAGCTCCGAACAAACCGAGCGATTAACTCATCCATTTCATTATCTGTCATAATGAGCGGAGGTAACAAACGCACAACCGTCTCGGATGTGACGTTGAATAAAACTCCCTCTTCAAGGCCAATTAATCGCATATCAGCTGCAGGCCTATCCAGCTCAACGCCTATCATAAGGCCCTTCCCTCTAATACCACAAACACTTGGATGATCACCTATTTTTTCCATCAATGACTGCTTAAGCTTTACACCCAACACACCCGCGCGCTCACATAATTTATCTCGAGCAATGACATCTAAAACTGTACATGCCGTTGCACAAGCCAAAGGATTTCCACCAAAAGTCGAACCATGGCTACCTGGCTTAAATAAGTTTTGCGCCCGTTGACTCATCAAGCAAGCACCTATAGGCAACCCATTTCCAAGTCCTTTTGCAGTTGTAAGTATATCAGGCGTAACTCCCACCCCTAAGGCACGAAACAAATCACCCGTTCTACCATTGCCGGTTTGTATCTCATCCATGATGAAAAGCCAATCATTTTCCTCACACAATGCGGCAAGTGCATGCAAGTAGGCTTCATCTCCAACAATAATCCCACCTTCTCCTTGAATTGGCTCAAGCATTACCGCCACAATATCAGAGCGATTCAAAGCAATGGTCCGAATGGCGTCAATATCATTGTAAGGTGCACGCACAAAACCGGGCACCAAAGGCTCAAATCCAGCCTGATATTTTCGACCAGCAGTTGCTGTCAATGTTGCCAATGAACGACCATGAAAAGCCCCTTTCATGACAATCACAGATGGTGTGTCAACCCCCTTTTTATGGCCAAACAAGCGTGTTAACTTAATAGCTGTTTCATTAGCCTCAGAGCCTGAATTACCAAAAAAAACTTCAGGCATTAAGGTTAACTCCGTCAATTTATCAGCCAGTGCCTCTTGCTCTAAGATATGAAAAGCATTCGATGTATGAAGCAATTTCGCCGCTTGCCTTTGAATGGTGTCGGTTACGTCAGGATGCGCATGCCCAAGCCCACAAACAGCGATACCACTTAAACCATCCAGATACGGTTTGCCTTTCTTATCATATAGAAACACGCCTTCTCCATGCGTAAAAGCAACGGGCAGTGGGCTATAAGTGGTTGTCAGGGCCATCATACACTCCTATCCAAGCTGTTTGCTCACAAAATCCCAATTCACAAGGGACCAAAAAGCTTGTAAGTAATCAGGGCGACGGTTGCGATAATCAATATAATAAGCATGCTCCCATACATCACAAGTGAGCAGTGGTTTTAATCCTGATGTCATTGGATTCTCTGCATTACTCGTACTTACAATACGCAACTCCCCTTGTTTATCTTGAACAAGCCACGCCCATCCAGAGCCAAAAGTTTTAACTGCTGTCTCTGTAAATTGATCTTTAAACGCAGCAAAAGAACCAAAGTCTTTTTCAATTGCAGCCAATAAGGCACCTCGCGGCTCCGCATAATTTTCAGGGGTTAGACATTGCCAGAAAAAACTGTGGTTCCAAACTTGTGCTGCATTATTAAAAATACCACCGGACGCGGTTTTTATGATTTCCTCAAGTGTCATACCAAAAAAATCAGTATCTTTTACCAAATTATTTAAATTCGTTACATAGGTTTGGTGATGTTTTCCATAGTGATATTCGAGGGTTTCCTGTGACATATGGGGAGCAAGAGCATCCATCGCATAGGGCAGTGCTGGCAGGGTAAACGTCATGGCTATCTCCTTACTAAAACGGTTCTAAATATCGTCTGTAGTGTATCAAGATTATACCTTGGTCTCTACACAACTTAACGCTTTATCCGTCTATACTTTGAAGTGATACCCATACATGAGGAAGTGCCGCCTAAAATGAATGCCATCATATCAAGCCTACATGCAATGGGCGCTTTTTTAATTAACCTCACACTCAACTAACATGATTGACAGCGTTAAGGATAAACCCATGACGGAAAAAACAGGTGCACAACTCCTCGTCCAATGCCTAGAAAAAGAAGGTGTTCAGTATATATTTGGGATCCCTGGCGCAAAAATTGATGCTGTATTTGATGCTCTCAGAAACTCAAGTATTCGGTTAGTTACCTGTCGTCATGAACAAAATGCCGCTTTTATCGCCGGTGCTTACGGCCGAATTACAGGCAAGCCAGGTGTTGTGCTCGTAACCTCGGGTCCTGGTGTTGCAAATCTTTGCACTGGCTTATTAACAGCAACAACCGAAGGAGACCCTATCGTTGCCATTGGCGGAAACGTCCCCCTATCCATGCTTTTAAAAAACTCACACCAAGGCGTGAATAACGTTAAACTCATGGAAGCTGTTACAAAAACAAGCATTGAGGTTGACTCGGCAGACAATATCCCAGAACTAGTCGCCAACGCGTTTCGAAGTGCATTAGCACCCAGACGTGGCGCAAGCTTTATAAGCTTACCTCAAAATGTATCCACTGAACTCACAAAACACCACCCTCTTCCCACTGCACCAGAACCTCACTATGGTATAGCGCCGACAGAAACTATTCAGTGCGCGGCGCATCACATCAACCGTGCCAAGTGCCCTATTATTTTGTTAGGTATGGAAGCCAGCAGGCCCAACAATACGAGTGCCGTGCGCACATTACTCAAACAAAGCCCCATGGCAGTTGTAGGTACCTATCAGGCTGCAGGAGCTATCTCTCAAGAAGAACTCCACTGTTTTGTAGGTCGGGTTGGGCTTTTTAAAAATCAACCAGGTGATAAGGCATTAAACAGCGCTGATGTTATCATTTGCATTGGCTTTTCATCGGTCGAGTACGACACTGAAATATGGAACGCAGATAATCAAAAAAGCATCATTCATATTGATTATATGGCAAGTAAGCTTAACCGCACCTACCACCCTGTTTGCGAGTTACTCGGTGATATCGCAGCCAATCTAAACCAACTTCAGCCTCACTTAAAATTATCTAAGCATCTCAAAACACATCTATCCACAACAAAAGCACAAAACGCATTACAAAACAAAATAAAGTCTGGAAAAACTTATGCAGGCACGCCTATCCATCCCCTTCGTTTTATACATGAATTACATGAAGCCATTGATGATAACACCACCATTTGCTGTGATATTGGTAGCATTTATATGTGGATGGCGCGCTATTTTTTATCCCACAGACCTCATCAACTACTATTTAGCAATGGTCAACAAACCTTAGGCGTTGCATTACCATGGGCCATTGCATGTCACTACGCAAAAGCACCAGGCAAGGTCATTTCCATGTCCGGAGACGGTGGCTTTCTATTCAGCGCCATGGAACTCGAAACAGCGGTTCGAGAGCACATACACTTCGTTCACTTTATCTGGCGTGATGGCACTTACAATATGGTGTTAGAGCAAGAGCGCATGAAGTATCATCATGAAAGTGGTGTTCATTTTGGGAAAGTAAACATTCCCGACTTTGCAAAAGCTTTTGGCGCCCTTGGCCTCGAGCTCAAACATCCGGATGATTTTAAAGTTATCTACCAAGAAGCAATGAATACACACCGGCCTGTATTAATCGATGTTCCTATTGATTACTCCGATAACCCCGAGCTTTTTCGCGTCACATGTCCTAATAAGGGACATTAAGGCTCCTTGAAAAAAAACTAACTTTCTATTATTGTCGAGACCTAACTTTTACATAGAGGTCGTTCAAATGACAGCAGAAGAGAAACTATATGTGCTTTCAACCTATAATAAAGCTTTGCACTCAATTAGAAACAAACATTACAACGCGGCTACCGATCCGCTCAGTGAACCAGCAACAGCTAATGCCCACTTTAATAATATATTTATTTTAGATTTTATCATTACGCTCAGTGATAAAACAGTAAATTTTTTAAAAGTGCTAGAAAAAACGAGCGCCAACAGTGGTTGTGTCGCAAATGTCTTTAATGAACTATTAGGCGCTGTCAATTTAACTGAAGACCCCCTTGTTTTTTTTGAAAGTACTGTCAACATACTGGATGCAAAAGCAAAAAGTGCTTTAGCCCCACTAGACAAGCATCACAAATTCTATACTGGGGCGAAAAACTTTCTCTTCGTCTCCCCGTTATTACTCGGAATACTAAGTTTTTTGTTCCCCAACCAATTAAGGAGCGAAAACCATCAAAAAATTTCGCCTTTACTGTTTTTAGCAGCAGGCACCGTATATTTTAGTCTTGCTGTTTTCATCATTAGCAACCGTCTTATCTTTGAAGAGGCTTGCAAGGCTTTACCATCTGATAACTTTGGTGTCTCAGAAACATCAAACAAACAATTTTCCCGGCACTACTTCCATACAAACTCATCGAAAAAAAAATTAACCGAGTCTGTATCTGATGTAAACTCTTTTACTTGCACCACAACACATACCGACTCCGATATCATCAAAACGACCCAAGCACATTTACTGTGGAATAATTTTATAGACCCTGAAGCAAACAGCTGCCTCAAGCAAGAAGTACTCGAAGAATATAACTATCTGATGAGGAATCCCTAAAAAACAACACACCATCCCCGTCGCTTACTTGGTTGCATAACCAGGCAATTTAGTCGATAATTAGGCACCTTTAACTCAACAACACAGCCAGGTACTTTAATGGATACGCTCGAAAAAATTAAACAACAAATTGAGGATAATGCCGTTATTTTATACATGAAGGGCACCCCCCAATTTCCACAGTGTGGTTTTTCATCACGCGCCGTTCAATGCATTGAAGCATGTGACGTTCCTTTTGCAACAGTTGACGTACTTGCAAATCCAGATATCCGTCAAACCCTACCCCAATTTGCCAACTGGCCTACGTTTCCCCAGCTATATGTAAACGGTGAATTAATTGGTGGTTCAGACATCATTCTTGAAATGTATGAGCAAAATGAGTTAGCACCCCTGCTCCAAGCAGCAAAAACTGCTTAACCTAAAAAACAACTGGAGAAAAACATGAGTATTTTAGTTACCCAAAAAGCCCCTGACTTTAAAGCACCAGCAGTGCTTGGCTCAGGTGAAATTATTGATGAATTCAACCTACACCAACACTTAAACGGAAAATATGGTCTTGTCTTTTTCTACCCCTTAAACTTCACATTCGTTTGCCCCTCTGAACTTATTGCGTTAAACCATCGCATTAACGAGTTTACAGACCGCGGCGTTGAAGTGATTGCTGTTTCTATCGACTCACATTTTTCGCACAATGCTTATCGCAATACTCCTGTTGAAAAAGGTGGCATTGGCCCTGTTAAGTACACCATGGTTGCTGATATGAACCATGCTATTTGTCAGGCTTATGGCGTTGAACATCCTGGAGCCGGTGTTGCGTTACGTGGTGCTTTTGTGATTGATGATAAAGGTGTTGTACGCTCACAAATCGTAAACGACCTACCCATTGGCCGTAATGTAGACGAATTACTTCGTATTATTGATGCGGTACAATTCTTTGAAGAAAATGGTGAAGTATGTCCTGCTGGCTGGCAAAAAGGCAAAA
>JASBUO010000088.1 GCA_030147855.1 Gammaproteobacteria bacterium | reverse complement strand
CCGCTTCCGCTGGTGTCGTAACTGACTTCAAAGTACAATTGCTCATGGCGTATCTCCTCGTTGATTTTGTTCCCCAAGAACAATCAACAGAATACGCCACCTAATTTATTTTGCCCATACACCAGAAATCACTATAACTCTGCCTATCTCCCTGGGTACCTTCTAGCGTAAAGTTGAACCATTGAGAATGTTCTGAATTGTTATTATCTTTTCGAATCTCTACATGGATGTTTGTAGGATCAATTACTTCTTTCTCGGCAATATTACCATTATCTACTGGCGGTATAACTCTTGGCATATAAACTCCTTTTATACAACGGGGGCACATCTTTAAAGAGAATAACTCATTGGGCGTGCACTACATATCAGCGACACCGCAATAGATTTTAAATACTTATTTTGGTTGGAGCAAGGGCACCTATAAGTTTGTGTGAGTTCATAAGAACTTATACAGTTCCATCCAACCTGTTTTTTCTGGTAGTATCCCTTTGGTTTATTTTGAGGCTTGTCCTCATATTACGGCAACTATAGCCAGAGAGAAATAAATAAAAGGTTGTGTCTTTATGTATGGTTTACAATCGTTTGATTTGGATGATTCAGAAAATCTATGGTTCTTATCAGGGATTTTATCCCGGTTTAAAAATTGGGTTGCCGGCCAGTTTAATCAAGAGGAGCAAATTGAATCCTTATTAGGGGAGCAATATGATGAAACTGTATCTGTGCGAAGAAATAATTCAGCAGATGAGATTCCTGGCTACGTTGAATGCCCAATAACTCATCAAATATTTCGACATCCTGTTATGCTTGTTGAGGCTCAAACCGTTGTTGAAGAAAATATCGTTGCAATGCTTGAAACATCTCCAGGAGGTCCAAACATCGGGGCGAAGCTAAGTTCAAAAACCTATTTTCCAGATAGGGGAACAATTAAGGCAGTAAATGCTTATTTGGAAAGACACCCAGAAAAAGACAACCCAAATGATAGATATAAAGAATACTTGTCACCTTTGTCGGAAAGCCATACAGATGTATCTAGCATATCTACGATACCGAATAAGATTGATTCGGCTTGTAAAGAACTTATTTGCAGTAAAACGTTTATATTATTCTTTACGCTTGGAGGTATCGCCGTGTCACTCTATTATTTGATCACATCCATACCATGTAGAAACTTGGCCCTGAAAAATTTAACAGGAGATACATTGAGCTTCACATATCGAGAAACTGCAGATGATGATTTGTCAATAGATTGCAGCATTCATCCCTGGCAAAATGTATCTTCTAACTCCAGTATTTATTTAAGCAGAGGAGGCTTACTGACTTGTACATTTTTCACGGATAGTAATATTAAATTACATACAAGTGCATACAAGGTAAGTGCAAGCGGAGAAGATAATAGTGGGTGCACAATCAATGTGAAGAAAGCTTCACCTAAATGTTCATGGAATCTTTTTAAAAGCTGTCCCAATACACTTATTGAGGTTGAATCAGGTGATGAAGAAAGCGATGCTTCAAGTTATCTTCGAAAAATGAAATAGCCGTTTCAAGATATGAATAGTAACTCCCCACGTCACCCCGAGCTGACGTGGGGAGTTACTATGAATTTTTATTTGAATCCGCAACGGCATCAAACATTCCATAATCAAAGGCAGCAGCTAACCATAAATCAATGACTTGAATCCAGGTTAGGGCAACCTCCCATACTGGTGATTATGGGAGTAATCACCAGTATGGGAGGTTGCGCGTTATCCCCCAAGCTTACCAGAGCCAAGATTTGCCTGAATCGATGGATGAAATAAATGCGGTAATGCTTTGTCACGATCCCGTTCAGTTCTTGTTTGAATATATTGCGGCTTTGTAATCGCATCATTAATCAGAATATTGTTTTGTTTTTGAATGGCGACGCTGCTTTCAAATTGAGGCAACTCACCATCCTTTGGATAATCATGTCCCGTGAAAATTCTCGTATGATCAGGCAATGATAATATGCTTTGAATCGACTCATAAGATGTCTCGGCGCTGCCACCCGGAAAATCTACACGTCCTGTGCCCATATAAGGCATAAACAGCAAGTCACCCACAAACACCGCGTCATCAATCTGGTAACTTACACATGCAGGTGTATGTCCTGGCGTTTGAATTATGTTAACCTTTAAACCTCCAATATAAAGCGCTTCTTCATGTTTAAACAAGCAATCAAATTGTGAGCCATCTACGGGAATACTTCCCGTGGAATTAAGTTTATCTGACCAATAATTAAGCACATCTAATACACCTACCCCAATCCCTATTTTGCCGCCTAATTGCTGCCTTAAATAATATGCAGCAGTCAAGTGATCTGCATGTACATGTGTCTCTAAAACCCAGTCAAGCATCAATCCTGTACGTTGAATATACGCAATAATGTTATCAGCTGAAGTGGTCGATACTGCTTGTGTAACAGGCTCATAGTCCAGTACCGCATCAATTACAGCACAATGTTTTGTCGCTCCATCGCTAACAACATACGTGATGGTATTTGTTACCTTATCAAAAAATGGCTCTATAACTAACACGCTCACCCCTCTATCCAACACGCAACTTTGCTTTCTCCCAAAATACCATTAAAGCATCGAAAGAGAAGCCTTCTAAATGCTTAAACCCCTCTTCTACAGCAATCGCCTTAACTGCCAGCATACGGCGCTCAAATTTTTCTACGGTTTTTTTTAAAGTCTCTTTCGGATTCAGTTTACAAAAGACGCACAATGAAAATACAGCGTGCAATAAATCACCAATTTCTTCCTGTAATGCCGCCTCATCTCGCTGCCCGTCAACACTGCTTAAGTGCTCATTAACTTCAAGACATTCGCTCTGGATTTGTTCCATGATTTGCGCTGCATTTTCCCAGCAAAAGCCAAACTTGGCCGCATCAAGCTCTAATTGAAGTACTTTCTCTAATAAATCCAAAATAACCCTTAATCCCACAATCTGCCAAAATTACCAAATAAAAACCTGTGCTTGATTCTCTTGAAATCATTCGTCGCTCTAGGCAAAACTACCAACCCATTTCAATCCAAAATACGCGCCATAAAATGATACATCGGCACTTTCAGCATCCGCTCTTTCAGCAATAGCAGATACATAGTCAAACCACATCACGCCCACATCAAAATTAAAATCACCCCACTTTGTCGGCTGCTTATAGTTAATGCCAGTATGCACATCTAGCTCTGGCACGACTGCCACCTCAGATGTCTTATTGTAGATTCCATTAAACAAGGCACCAGGCCTTGTCACAATTGAGGCCCTAGAGCGACTACCGCCAATTAACACCTCAAGCGCTGCATTCATATATAAACTAAAACCACTCACTAAATCACAAGGCAAGTTATATTTTAAATCAACACCAAACCGTGGGCCAAATCCACTAAAACTACCCTCATTATATACTTCAATCACAGCCAAGTTTGTTAGCCCTGGCACCTCAAACGATCTAAAATTAGTTCTATCCTTCGCTATAGATGCATATTGAACCCCAACATAGCCGCGAATCCCACCACTATCTGAAACAGGAATGACCTGACTTACCTCAACGTTAACCGCCAACCATTTATTGTCCTGCTGTGCTACCCATAAGCCATTGGTTGGTGCAGGTTGATAAAATTTATGCTTGCTATCTAAATAATAAAAATTAGCATTAAATGCTCTGTCATTACCAATATGGTAAGAGCCCTCTACAAAAAAACCCCAATTAAAACCTTCTAAAATAAGCGGCTTTTCATCAGACCCCGTTAATGTATTAATAATTCCTTGTCCATTTTTCCAAGGCACATTGCCATAGGTCTCTCGGAGGTACAAAGCCTTGCCTCCTAAATCCCAAGCTGACGCATTACAAGGCGCAGCGTCGGATGATGAGTCACCACAACTAGGCGGCCCCATGGTACCTGCAAACGCTAACTGTGCACTGAAGGAAACAATAAAACCTATTATTTTTTTTATTTCCACACTACTTCCTTTTCTATTTTCTTAGAAATCGCTCCGTTGCATCTATCATATGCGATTCCTCATCGACAAGCACCATTTTTGATGGTGGTGAATCAGGATTGAGTTGAATCTGATTCATATCAATCTTCTGCAGAGTTAAATCATCATAACTACGAAAATAAAGCATTTTATGGGTTAAATCTTTAATCACAATCCACTGCGTAAAATCCATATCATCAGGCACCTGTGCACCTCGGGCACCTCGAACCGTCCCATATGGAATATCAACGTTATTTAAAATATGAGCTGCTAAATTAACCGTTTTCAGGGCATTATCCATAGGCTTTGCCGTATTCACCAAATATGCAGTTCTCACAAAACGCGAAGGAGGCGTGTAATCACCGGGCAACCCTAAAGCGCCCCCACCCTGACCTGTCGCAGCATAAGTAATACCATCTTTCACGATTGGTTTTGGTGCATAAGCAGATAAATTCATATAATTTCTAAGATTTGTGGTTTGCCATGGATAAGCCGGTGAGTTCGTAAATACGCCCACTTTCTCATCATAAATATGTAATCGACCCTCAACATATTCAATCACGATACTTTGGCCTGATCTATCAGTAAGCACATAATGCACAGGGAATACGACTGACTGCCCTACATGCTCTAAAGGTTTTGCATACACATTAACCTTGGGCAACGTTTTTTTTATCTCGGAAACTGTCGAAAAATTTCCTAATAAATAATCAGCCATTTGATAATAAGGTATCGCATGCGACGCACGATTTGCATCATACGTTTCATATTGAGCAAACCCCGGAAAATACAATAAATCAAACGATAAGCCTGTTTCATTCATACCACTAACAGGAAATAAGCGGAACCCATTAAGTGCCAAATAGCCATATTTAGCTTGCCACTGCATACCTGGATTACCATCTGGGCCCTTGCTTTTGAATACTGTGCGGCGATTAACCGTATAAATTTCTGTCTCTAGATTTGGCCCAAACTCCATAGAGCGCCCCACAACCACACTATTGTCTTTTGCCACCAAGCGAAAGTGTGTACATGCCAAACTCATATCTGTGAATAGGCAAAAGCAGAGTAATATTAAGCTTCTTAACATAAAGCACCTCAAAGTATTTTCTGATCTACTTTAGTAAATTTTTAAGAAAAAAATATCCGTGTAAGATGATTTATCTATTTACTTTCAAATATTTCAGCCACATCTTGCTTAATTGTTTTACAAATTGTATCCAAAGGTAAATGACTCAAATTATCTTTGGAAAAAGGATTTTGTAGCTCAACACCAATTTGATCCAAAGCGAGCAACGCATATCCTACAATTGCTGTCACCAACAAATTAAGTACTACAGAGTATTCTGTAAGCGCAACTGGCAACATCAATAAAAACAATAGGATAAAACGACGTGATTTAATGGCCATGACAAAGGGCATTGGTGTTTTTAAAATACGTTCGCAGGCCCCCTGGCAATTAATCACTTCTGCTCGACAGCCTTCTGCCTGCAAAAAAGCGAATTGATTTAAATGCTCTCCGTCAAGCCATTGACTCAACAAAGTCGCTATTTTTTTCGACACAAAGTTTGGTTTATGTGCGTATTTAGATAAAAGCTGATATGTTTCTGAGTCGACAAGGTCTGCTACTTCATCCACTGACTCACTATAGCGCAAATGATTTTTCATCAAAAATGGAACCGCTGCGATATATCCTGCTAATTGCTGTAGCGTACTTGCTTTAACACCACTTGAGTAACTTGATGAAACAATTGCCAAGTTTCGGCTGTTATTAACAACACTTCCCCACAGTTTTCTTGCCTCCCACCACCTATCATAGCCAGCATTAATCCTAAAAACTAAAATTAACCCCATAACCAGCCCCGCATATTCAAAGGGGCTAATTGGTATAGAGTCCCACAAAAAAACACTATGTAAGAGAGAGGCAATTGATGCATACACAAGTATCACTGCTAAAAGTTTTATTACTTTTGGTGTCACGGAGCCATGAATTGCAAAAGCTGTTTTTAAAAAACTCGGGTATTCATGCGTATTTTCAAGATGCTTCTTAGAACTCATAAGTTTTTACTTTATTACTCAATTAAAATCAACAAATTATACATAAAGTATCAATAAAAGTAATAGGGTATGGCTCTGTACATGACAGGTTTTTTTGTCATGTACAGAGTAAGGCGTGTTACAAGCGATAGATGTTTAAGACAATTCAACTTTCTTGTCAAACTGTCGCTTCCTCAAAGCTCATCCAAATTTTATGCTCAAAATCATATAACTTACATTGCTTGAAAATACGAAACGCATAAGACCACTTGAACTGATACTCATGAATATATATACCATATTCTTTTTTTAAAGCCTGATATGCTTCTGGCAAATGATAAAAAGGAATACGTACATCCAAGTGGTGTGGAATATGGATCATAATGTTATGTAACAACATTTCTGAAAGTTTAGAACACCGTATGATAGTACTGCAATATAAAGCTCCTACTACTTGAGACCACTCATTTTTTTGATCAAAAAACGGAATATCCGGATGTGTATGGTGCAAATAGACAATCATTGCAATAAAGTAATTAAACACGATGAAAGGTAAAATAACAGCTGAGATAATACCTATTATTCCACCAGCTAAGCTGTATGCAATGGCAGATAAAATGAATACATACACGGCAACAAAATGCTTGCCTCGTCGATAATACTTACGCTGTAAATTATCTTTTCCTGGGTTAAACCCAAGCATTTCAGACCACCAAACACGGCGCAAATAGTGAAACGCACAAGTAAAAAAATTACGTTCAATGCGATACAAAGTTCGCTCAAAACGTGACAATGCTTGGTACGCTTTGGGCGTTAATGGACGCCAAATCCAGTCCATCGGAGAAAAGGAAGTAAATCCGTGGTGTACGCGGTTATGGCCATACGACCACATACGATAAATATTAAGTGAGGGTAACATGGCGATAGTACCGAACACTTCTGCAAGTTTACCACTTCTAAACAGCGCTCCATGTGCCGCATCATGTGCCCATACAAATAACATAGCTGTCGCAATACCAGACAACATGCCCCCGATTAACTGAAAACTGGCATACGGCATCACAAAAATAAGGGCCATACCTACTAAAAAAAGCAACAAATCAATGCCAAGCCAAAGCAACGCTTTACGATAAGAGCGGTTGTAACAGCTTTTGGGAATAATCCCTCGTGCCTCAGAAGACTTAACCTGTTTGACTTGATTTAACAAATGACAAAATTGGGCTGTGCTCATGAATACATCTCACCAAAAATTCTCCATATTGTAACTTATTTAGGCTTTTTTGTAAATAATGTGCTCTCTTTTATTTAAAGCACCTATGCTATACTCTGAAGGTCATTGCTAATTACGGCCTATTGAATACTATGAAACTATTGTTCGACTTTTTTCCCATCCTCGTTTTTTTCATCTGCTTCAAATTATTTGGCATTTATACCGCAACAGCCGTTGCGATTGTGCTGTCCATACTACAAGTCGCCATATATCGAATAAAATATCAGCGCTATGAAAAATTACATATTATAAGCCTCGTTATGATTGTAGTGCTCGGCGGTGCAACCCTCATTTTTCATAATCCCTGGTTTATCAAGTGGAAACCAACTGCCATTTACTGGCTTTCATCAGTCTTATTTTTTGGCTCCGCCTATATTGGAAAAAAACCAATCATTCAAAAAATAATGGAGCATAACATCACGCTCCCTAGCAAAATCTGGAGACGACTCAGCCATGCTTGGTCTGTCTTTTTTGCCCTCATGGGTATTGCAAATCTATATATTGCACACCACTATGACACTAATACATGGGTGAATTTCAAGTTATTTGGTGGTGCTGGATGCACTCTCATCTTTGTATTATTGCAAGCGCTGTACCTTGCAAAACATACCAAAAACCCTATTACAAAAAATGCTATCGACAATAGCAAAGTGATTAAATCACGTATTCAAGATCGCTTGTAAGTGTGCCTTATTTATAAGGGAGAAAAGCATCATGCGGTTATTGCTCATAGAAGATGACGAATTACTCGGTGATGCAGTCAAAACAGGCCTTATGCAATTTGGTTACGTCGTAGACTGGTTAAAAGATGGTGAGTCAGCAAGAGTAGCCCTTCAAATAGAAACTTTTGAATTAGTCATTTTGGACTTGGGCTTGCCAAAGCTATCGGGCCTTGCATTACTGAAGCACATACGACACACGGGAAATACAACACCTGTCATTGTTCTAACTGCAAGAGAGTCTATCGAAGATCGTATTGAAGGATTAGATACAGGTGCAGACGACTATATGATAAAGCCCTTTGATTTGAGTGAGCTCAGTGCACGCATTCGCGCATTGATTAGACGCTCACAAGGGCGTGCCGATACAGTCATTCAATATCGAAACATCACACTTGACCCCGCGGCACATACCGTTTTAATAGACCGTAGTGAAATTAACCTTTCG
>JASBUO010000086.1 GCA_030147855.1 Gammaproteobacteria bacterium | reverse complement strand
CATTGTACTTCTGTACGGTGTTAGACTCCCAAATTTATATCAAGGACGCCCACTCAGTTTGTTTCTCATTTGCCAATGAACTTCGCCTCAAAGCGTGGTGTGCATTCTACGGATTTATACGGCACTGTCAATCATTATTTTTGCTTTTTTGCAGTTTTTTATGAGTATACCGATAAAAACTTAAGTTGTGTGCATTTGAGGCATCTGCCTCATACGTGCTTAACAGTTCTTCTTGCCACACCGCCTCATCAATTTTAGGAAAAAACACGTCCGCATCGAACACGCCGTGTACACGTGTCAAATAAATAGTGTCGGCAATCTCAAGTGCTTCTTGAAAAACACGAACACCACCAATGATCATCACTTCAACAACATCCGCTGTTAACTTAAGTGCAGCATCTAAATTCGGTACAACCTCTATCCCGTCAAATGCAAACGCACCTCGACTTAACACCACGTTTAAACGGCCTGGCAATGCTCGTCCAATGGATTCAAATGTTTTTCGTCCCATAATAACAGGCTTACCCAACGTATGTTTTTTAAAATGTGCAAAATCTGCAGGCAAGTGCCAGGGTAAAGTATTATTAATACCCATCCCTCCCTGCTCGTCTATTGCAACAATTAAACTAACTTTCGGCATATGAGCACTCCCGGTGTGCCACCATACGTGCTGCTTGATTAACTGCTGCAATTAAACTACCCGCATTTGCGCGCCCACTCCCTGCCAAATCCAGTGCTGTTCCGTGATCAACCGAGGTTCGAATCATTGGTAACCCAAGTGTGATATTCACGGCATGCCCAAAACCTGTATATTTTAAAACCGATAATCCTTGGTCATGGTACATCGCAAGCAATGCATCCGAGCCCTGCATACCGTGCTGTGTAAACAACGTATCTGCAGGTAAAGGGCCGCGCAAATGAATACCTTCTTTACGTAATAACTCAAGCGCTGGTTGTATTACTTCAATTTCTTCGCGCCCCAAATGACCTGACTCGCCTGCGTGTGGATTTAAACCTGCTACACCAATTTTGGGTGAAGTAACACCAAAATCACGTTTTAATGCCGCATTTAAAATACGAATTGTTTGACTTAAACGTAACGGTGTAATGGAGGAAGCAACTTCTCTGAGCGGCATATGTGTTGTCACAAGCGCCATACGCATTGCATCACTCACCAGTAACATTACTACATCAGGTACGCCACATGCGGTTGCCAAAAATTCTGTATGTCCTGTAAACGCAAACCCCGCATCATTCAGAATGCTTTTATTCACAGGCCCTGTCACAAGTGCACTAAACTCACCAGACAAACAACGTTTTACAGCTTCATGCAGTAAATGCATCACATAAGCCGCATGCTGCACATCTAAGACACCAGCCTCAACCCTACCAAGCCCTGGGCATGTTAAAACCGTTAAATGGTGCTTCGCTACAATAGGCATTACCCCCGGCGCATACTCATGCAATGTAATCGGTAAGCCCACTGCATCTGCACGCATTTGTAATAAAGCTTTATCTCCCAAAACAACCAAAGGTGTTTGGTGACCAGCCAATGCAAGACACACATCAGGACCAATGCCCGCAGGTTCCCCCATGGTAACTAGAAGTGGCATTATGCAAGCTCTTTTTTCAAAATATGTACGTAAGAGGTGCTTCTCACGTGCTGCTGCCACCCTTCAACCGCTTCCATAAACTTTCGCTGATGCAGAAGCTGACGCACTTGCTGGCGCTGATAAGCATCTGAGTCATCTACTGCTTTTCGCTCAAGTACTTCCATTAAGTGCCAGCCGAAACTTGTTTTAATTGGGCGACTCACTTCTTTAAGTGGTAAGCCTATCATCACTTCAGCAAATGCAGGCACCAATTCCTCAGGAGTCACCCATCCCAAATCACCTCCAGTACCCGCACTTGCTAAATCCATTGAATATTGCTTGGCCAACTCTGCAAACGACTTCCCAGACTTTAACTGCTCATATAAATTATCAATTCGACGTCGTGCTTGCTCTTCGGTTGTACTCGCATCTTGTTTAATTAAAATATGACGTACATGCGTCTTCGTCACCTCATGATGCTTATCCGCAACACTTACTGAAACTAACTTGATCAGCTGCAGGCCATTGCCTGTCCGTAAAGGTCCTGCGACGTCCCCCACTTTCATGTTGACTACACGCTTTGCAAATACCTCTGGCAATTCAGCCAAGTGGCGTTCTCCTAGGTCGGCACTCTCGAGTAGATAGGTATCATCCGACTCCATCACCGCAACTTGTTCAAAATTTACACCTTCTTTGATTCTTTTCAAAATTTTCGCTGCTTTTTTTTCAGCCCCTCGTAATGCCTCAGGTGTAGGTTCATCATCTAAGGGAATCACAATATGCTGCACATGAAATCCTTGTGCTGCTTTCTCAAGCACACTAGAAGTTTTTAAATAATCTTCCACTTGCTCTGCTGAAATCATTACATCATGCCCCACGGCTTGTTGTTGCACTCGAGCCATGGCCATCTCTTTTCGCAAATCTTCACGATAGGCGTCAAATGATATGCCCTCTTTCTTTAAAGCTTCTCTAAATTCAGTAACCGATAGATGATTCTCTTTTGCAATTTTCGCGATGGTTTCGTCAACTTCTGAATTATCAATCATGATGCCGCTATGCTCTGCCATTTGCAGTTGAAGCGTTTCATTAATTAAACGATTTAGCACCTGTTTCTTCAACACATCTTCTGAAGGCAATTGTGTATGCTTTGCTTGTAATTGCTTGCGCCAAACCTGTACTTGTTCATCCAGCTCACTTTGCGTCACAACACCGTCATTCACAACGGCCACCACACTGTCCAGTTGCTCTGCCATCGCACCAAAAGAGCACATGAACGCCATCACTCCCAACCATTTTTTCATAATTAAACCCCTTTAATTCTCATCATCCTAATGATGAAATATATCTTTATAAGTTGGTAAATAAGTACGAATTGTCGTTGCAGGATCATTACTTGAGACCGAACCTAAGCCTTTCAATAGTACCTGAATATAAACACTATTGTTATATTGTGAACCATTCCTATCTAAGGTTAAACTATTAAATGCGCGCCCTGCAAATGCGCGTACAGCCCAACAGCAGCTTTCATACTGTAATCCTAAAAAAGACACCATATCATAACGTTCGCTAATATTGTAACTATACACACCAACTGTGCTCCAATGGTCATTCAAAGGCCATGCAAAAGCAACAGTTGCTTGGTGATCAGCCGCTAACACTTCTGTACCATCGAATGATTCAATGAGGTTTGCATCGACCAAGTACGAATAGATAAACCTAAAAATATGATTTTGCTCTGGCTCATATTTCATACTCAGGTCTGCATTGTCTGTTGCATTTTGAAATACATCAAACGACCAGCTTCCGCTAACCGTCCAAACCGGTGTCATCTTATAACTAATCACCGATGCAATCGGAGATGACTTGGCAATAGGAGAGGTATATCCAAGCGTCTTTGAATTATCTGTGCACTGACCATCAACGGCATAGCACAACTGCACTTTCCTATCCGAAAAGTATCGCAGCTGCCCAACTGAAAAACTCATTTTTTCATCACCGTCGTCATCAGCAAGCAGGCGTGTTCTAAATGCATAAGCAAGCTGATTGCCATCAGAAATTCTATCAAATCCTGAGAAGCGATTTGGACGAAACAATTGCTCATACCGAAAAATCATATACGCCGAATCAAATGCTGGAATATTAGACTGATTTTGATACGGTACATATAGATAATATAAGCGTGGCTCAAAAGTTTGTGTATAACGCCCTCTTTGCCAGCTTACCTCTCGCTCAAAAGTTAATCCTGTATCTGTACTATAACGTGGAATCGTATGATTAAATGAAGGTTTATACAGATTATTGACCGAACTCAAATCATAACGATTTTCAACTAATTGTGCCTCAGGAATGATATATCCCCACGGCTTTCGATAATCAATCGATAATACAGGGTTCACATGATATCTTGGTCCTTCAAGTTTGTCGGGATCAAGTCTTTCAGGCCAACGGAATAAATCATACTGGCCTCGTACCGTAAAATGGAGGTTCAATGGTAATTCGGCATATTCTCCCCGCACTTGTACTTGTGGTAATCGTTGATAAATATTATCAACCGGACTTTGGTTAATTGGATTTAAGGTTTGATACGCTTGCACCATTCCACGTGCAAACCAGTGCTCGCCCGTATAGGTTAGCTTGCCTTCTTGAAGCAATTGGCTCTCAGTCATCACTGCCATGTTATTGTTAAAATCTTGTAGAAAATAGTCATCTGAAAGTTTCTGATAATTAATGGCAAGCTTTAGACGATCATTAAATGCAGTTGTTTCGCGAAAAAAAACAGACCAGCGGTTGTCCGACACTCCCCTCAGTTGTGGATAACTCGTTTGGTGCACCTGAATATATTCTCGAAAAGCTCTATCGCCTGGTAAGAAGTTTCCTCCCAAAATGCCTTCGCTATGCGCCGTCATAAAACGCGTGTCACCCCCAACCATAAGCCCGCGACGCGTATAAACATGCGGTAAAATGGTCGCATCATAATTCGGTGCAATGTTCCAGTAATACGGGAAAGAAAAGTCTCCTCCACCAATATTTGAATAACCAGATGTCGGCATCAAAAAACCTGATTTTCGTTCCTTTGAAATAGGAAATGTTAAATAAGGCGTGTAAACAACAGGCGTATCATGAAACTCTAATACAGCGTTCCGGGCTTCACCACGTCCTTTCGATTCATATAAATAAATTTGGTCGGCCCGAATTGCCCATGCATTATCCTTTGGAGAACAGGTAGTGTAGGTAGCTTTTTTCAGTAGCAAATCATGATTTTTAAACCGCTGAATTAAATCGGCTCTTCCAAATGCAGGTAGCCTGGCATGGGCGTGCTGGTGCTCAAAGCGATACAGCACATCATTGATTATACCGCTTTTATCTATCGGGTTTAACTGAACCCGGCGCGCGCGCATCAAACGACCTGGCTCTATATACACCACATTTCCAAGCAGCTCAATATCGGTAATATGCTGTGTCTTAGAATGGCGATAAATATAGGCCGTTTCTGCAGAAACAATGCGAGACGCATGTTGTAGTTCAACATGCCCGGACAATTGCGAGCGCCCAGCCGTTACAAATGACACTTCATCCGCATTTATTTGCAAACGATCATCACGTTTGGGGAAAATACGTACATCCGAAGGCTTTTGATAAGCACCGTGACACATTGGATATGCCGCATTATCTTGCCACCCCAAACAGGCTGCAATGACTTCACGCTCACGTATGCTTAAGGGTGCATCAGAAACCTTCACGCAGGCACGCACCACATCGACATTATCTGACGATGCAAAGCTCGTTAAAACAAGACCAATTCCTAAGCAGAACCAGATAAACTTCGTCCCGAAACGCAATATCCCTCCACTCCCCATGTTCAGCGCCACAAAAATGTCTTATGATGCACAAAAAATACCATCGTTCGAAAGGGCAAAAAGTATATCATGCTTACACGACAGAACGCACTTCACACATGGTTGAACAGTTTGATTGATAGTTGCACCTTTAAACTCACACCCCTTGCGGGTGATGCCAGTTTTCGGCGCTACTTCCGACTCCACCACAATACTTCAAGCCATGTGGTCATGGATGCCCCACCTGACAAAGAAGGACTTGCGGCGTTTGTTGAAATTGCGCACACACTCGCAACAACCGGTGTTCGAACCCCCGAAATCATTGCTTTTGATTTACAACAAGGTTTTGCATTGCTTGAAGACTTTGGTGATGTGCTCTTATTAGATGACATTGCCTCTGAGCAAACCTCAAAGCATTACGAGCAAGCACTCGATACCTTGCATAAAATACAGCAATGCAGCACAGGCACACCTAAACTTAAACCATTTGACCTACGCATGATGGAAGATGAACTACAACTCTTCCGCACCTGGTTTTTAGAGCGCTGGCTTGGCATAACACTCACGAATATCGAAGAAAACATGCTAAACCACGCACTCACTCATATTACAGAGCAAATCAAAAAGCAACCACAATGCTTTATTCACGGCGATTATCACTCACGTAATTTGGCCCTCATTGGACCTAACAATGCTTCAACTATTGGCGTGCTTGATTTCCAAGATGCGATGCTTGGCCCCTTTACTTATGATTTAGTCTCTTTGCTCAAGGATGCCTACATTGAATGGCCTAAAGACATACAAATAAACTGGATGAATCGTTTTTATGATGGCCTTCCAAACCAATATGGCTGGTCGCGTGATGCGTTTGAAGCAGGTTTTCACTTCTCAGGCCTGCAGCGACACTTAAAAATTTTGGGGGTTTTCTGCCGACTCGACCAACGTGATGGTAAGCCGCGCTATCTGAGGGATTTGCCGCTGACCTTAAACTATATACTGCCAGTGCTTGAAGACAATAAAACACTCGCACCTTTTTACGACTTTATGCAAACGCGGGTATGCCCTGCCTTTAATGCAAAGGAAGTTATATGAATACAGCACTTTTATTTGCTGCAGGTCGTGGCTTACGTCTACGACCACTCACTGATGCAACCCCTAAGCCACTGTGCACTATTAATAACATAGCGCTCATCGACTATCACCTTGAAAAACTCTCTAAAAGTCCAATTGAGCGTGTGTTTATTAATCATGCTTACTTAGGTGACCAAATTAAACGGCATATCCGTCAAAAAAACTACAATTTGGATATTATCTATATTCCAGAGCCGCCAGGTGGTTTTCATACTGGTGGCACCATCATAAATCTACTGCCCCAACTAGGAGATATACCATTTTTAACCATCAATGCAGATGTCTTTACAGATTACCCGCTCACGACATTGGCATGCCCGGCAGATAGCTTGGCACATTTGGTGCTAATTAAAACGCCAGAATCGCATGCAATCTCAGACTTTGGTCTCACTCAAAACAAGCAACTGAGTAATACAAATACAACGTCGACATTCTCGGGCATTGCCTGCTACAATCCACAGTTGTTTGAGGGAAAGCCTCGCGGACGCGTATCACTAATACCTTGGCTTAAAGAAGCTGCTGACAAAGGCCTTGCAACAGGTGAACTTTATGAAGGGCTCTGGTTTGATACCGGCACCCCTGAGCGACTCAATAAAGCACGCCTCGCGGCGAGTTAGTTACCATCGTTATCCTCTTACTCCGGCGCAATGGCTGTGTCTTGCTCTGGCCCAATGCTAGGTATGCCTGCAGCTTTCACTTGAAGCGCCTCTAGCTCAAACCCTTTAGCATGCGACTTTACATATTGCTTAAACCCTAACTGTTCATCAAGTAATCTATCTTTTAAATCAAACGAGTCAACCTGCATAGGTTGGCCGTCTGTATCCATTTTTATTTCACCTGCATCCGTTGCTTCATAAATACGCTGACTACGACACAAAACGCCTTCTTTCGCAAACCACCCGTGCAAGAAAGCATCCATGCGTTTTACTGTCGCTTCATCCGGAGCCTGATTATTTACCAAGTAGCCTCTATCAATCGCACCTTCTTCATCAAATGCAATGTCCATTACCACTTTATCTGCTGCCTCAGAAACGGGTGCAACACGCCCTTCTTCGGCGCCAATACGGCGCTCAGCATCTGTCACATACTCTGTAGCCGGTGCATCTCCGTCCCAAATATTTTCTTGCAGGCGCTCACCCGCTTCGACTGCATCGGCATGCTCATGAAATTTCTGCACCAACCCCCTAAATTGATCTAATACACGCTCCTTTACAAAAATTGCCTCAACGCTTACAGCGAGATATCGCGCAGCCTCGCCCGTTGTTGCAATATCTGCACATTCAGCCAATACATCACTTGGGGGTAGTGTCATGCATTTATTCCATAGTTAGGTTATTTAATCGGATTCTCATACTTATCTGCAACCGACGCGTAGGTTTTCTTTTTCATCGACTCAGCTGTAAACTCATCCACCTGAATCGCATCCCAACGCGCCCTCTCCACATCCAGTAATTGCTCCATCTCATCTTTTGTTATCGTACCTTGTGCGAGATGTTCTGCCAACTTTTCTTTAACTGTGCCAGATTTCATGCGGTTTGCGCCCCGTATTTTGCGATAAATAGGCACTGCCGCGAGAAGCTTCTGAAATGCATTCTCTATTCTGTCAATAGGATCTGCCTTATCTCCACTCAAATAGATACTGCTTGGTAAATCTTCTCGGTAATCGTTGTTGGTAGTCATCAGTTTTGCTAACTCATGCTCCAACTTATCGCTTGGGTAAGCAGCACCCATAGCGCCAAAGGGAAATGCTAAGAACCTCATCGCAATACCCACAAAACGCAAGTGAGGTGGTAGGTTACGACACATCTGAATTAAAGCATATGTGGCTTTATGAAAACAGAATGTAAGTGCCCAACGCGCATGCACTTGGTCATCTTTACTACCCCCACGCACTTCCACTTGTCTCAGCACTGCCATGCCCAAATATAGATAAGATAATGCATCTCCAAGCCGCGCAGACAGACGCTCTTTTCGTTTTAAATCCCCGCCTAAGAGCATCAGCGTACAATCCGCAATCCAAGATAAGGCATAGCTTAAGCGAGAAAGCTTCTGACATTCACGCTTCATCGGGTGGCGTGGTACACTAATTAAGTACCCTCCTGTCCATGTAGCACATACGGTTTTTGCCAAGTTTTGTGCGAAATATTGAATGTGCTTGCCTAATAAATCTTTAAATGCTGTTTCATCTTCTCTCGAAATTGCATAAAACTCATCGCGCAAGAAAGGATGACATGCCATCGATCCTTGTCCAAAAATCAGTAAGTTGCGGGTCATAATGTTTGCACCTTCAACAGTTACTGAAATAGGGATCCCTTGATAAAAGTTACTTAAGTAATTGCGTGGCCCAACCACAACCGCCCGCCCGCCATGCACATCCATTGCAGCATTCAAGGCCATACGTGGCAGCTCTGTATTAAAATATTTGGTAATAGCCGATGCAACAGATGGTTTTTTACCCTCATTGACTGCCGCAAGGGTCAGTAAGCGTGTTGCCATTACCATGTAGTTAAGGCCTGCGATTTCAGCTAATTTTTCTTCGATGCCTTCAAATTGCGCAAGCTCTACCGCAAATTGTCGGCGCAGGCGCGCAAATGCCCCCGTTGTTAAATAGGCAACGGTAGACGACGCAGCCCCCAAGGCAGGTAATGAAATGGAGCGCCCAATCGATAAACATTCGACCAACATTTGCCAGCCGCGCCCAGCTTCTTTTTGCCCCCCGATAATATTGGCAATAGGTGTAAACACATCTTTTCCACGAATCGTACCGTTCATAAACGGTTGTTGCGCTGCAAGATGTCGATTCCCAATTTCTAAATTTTCTGAATTCCTCGGAATTAAAACACAGGTAATCCCCTCACTACCAACGCCTTTTAAGAGTTCATCCGGGTCTTTTAGGTTAACAGCCAAACCAATAACCGTTGCAACCGGTGCAAGCGTAATCCAACGCTTATTTAAAGTCATGCGTAATCCTAACACTTTCTTACCATCTACTATTTGCTCAACCACAATGGCTTCTGCTTGAATCGATGTCGCATCACTGCCTGCTTCAGGCTCTGTTAATGCAAAGCATGGAATATCTTCCCCTTTTGCGAGACGTGGTAAATAATGATTTTTTTGCTCTTCTGTACCGTAATGGTGAAGGAGCTCACCTGGTCCAAGCGAGTTTGGCACCATCACAGTCACCGCTCCAACGCCTGAGCGGCTCGCTATTTTCATGACTACATCTGAGTGAGCACGTGCAGAAAAACCTTTCCCACCATATTTTTTTGAAATCACCAACCCCAAAAAACCTTTTTCTTTTAAAAACGTCCAAACAGGTGCAGGCAAGTCTCCTGATAAGGTAATGTCCCAGTCATCTAGCATACGACATAGCTCGCTGGTTTCATTATCTAAAAAGGACTGCTCTTCAGCAGTGAGTTCCGTTTTAATTTTGGAAAGCCCTTTCCAATCAGGCGTACCTCTAAAAATAGATTGTTCAACCCAGGTGTCTCCTGCATTTAAGGCTTCTTCTTCTGTTTTGGAGAGTTTGGGAATAGCTTTTTTTGCGCGTGCAAATACAAATCCACCAAACTGGTTGTGTAATGCGGGCATACGTCTTAGAGCAATCACTCCGAGAATAAGTATCCACAGAACAAGCCCCGGAAGTAACGCAAGTCCGACTCCAAACGATGCAAGCAACAAATAAACAACACTGCCCACTTCCCACACAACAGCTTGTAAACCACGTGCAAGCACAGCCAGAGTAAATACGATATATAAAAGAAAAAGTGCGGTTGCCATATCCTTCTGTCCTTAATCCATCTACGTTTAAAACCGTCCATTATATAACGCATATCAATAGAAAACCATTAGCCACCCATACCAGGGGTGTTACCAAGCTCGTCATCTTCATTAGACGGGTTAGCGCCAGCAGCTGATGAACGGTCCTGAGCCTGCCTCCCCTTCATTTCACCCAATGCTGCTGATAGAGCTTCTCGATGCTCCTGAGATGGTTTAGGACCCGTAGAGTCAGCTAAGGGGGGGGGCGGCGCCGGATTCTGATGTGCATGCAGCAGTACATCAAAATCAGTATCCCCTTTTAGATGCGGCACACCATCCTCTCCTGCAAACGCAATCACCTCACCGCTTTCATTAGTTGCCTGAAACTGAAGGCCTTGGTTCGCTAAACTTTTAAAAAAGTTCCTTAGCGCCGAGTCATCAGGAAAGGTCATTTTCATGCCACCATCACCCGTCGCCTCTGATGAGTATCCTTGTTTATACTGACCACCCTCTTTTGCTACCTCGTTAAATTTATCAATAATAGCCGCTACCTGTGTAGCATCTTTTGCCTGTGTTGTTGCCTCGCTTTTTGGAGGAGGGGGTGGGGGAGACGATGATGCAGCGTTAGCACGGTCTTGAAGTGCCCGGGCAAAGCCTGGGTCATTCTTCCAGCTAAGCTCTCCTTTTCCACTTGAAAATGCAATCACCTCACCCTCTGAATTTTTTGCTTCAAATTCAATATTGCTGTCTGCTAACTCTCTAAAGAATGTCTCTTGAGCTGATTCATTTGGAAATGTCAACTTTGTTGTTCCATCGGCCAACTCCTCTCTCGAAAATCCTGCTTTGTAGTCTCCATTATCTTCTGTCGCGAATGCATCGAATGCATCCTTGATTTCCTTAGCGCATCTTTTCCCCATATCCGCTTCGCTTTTGATTTGGGAATTCTGTTTTTGGGTGGTTACATTGGCCGCCGATTGCCTTGCTTGCTCCCTCTGTGTTGAGCTATTATCAAGCTTCTCCATTTCTCTATCTAACTCATCCTTCTGCCCCGAGCTATCTAAACTATAATCAGGTTCCGATTTCCCAATAGACCCAATGGCACGCCCTAATTTTTTGGCTCCAAACCAAAGAAAACCTGCGAGACTCGGAAGAAAAACGATCGCACTCAAAACAGGCCCAACAACTGGTATAAAAGCCAAAGCGATTGCCAAGTTCATTCCAGCAAAGCCCGCTAACGCTTTATTCCCCGAGTCATCTGGACTTCTGCTCGACATAGTCCCTGTTGCTTCTTCTATTTTTCGCTGTAAGTTATTGCGGGCGGCATTTACATCTCGCCGTGCTTCCGCCAAAGCCGTTCTCGAAGCCGGTGAGACTGTCCGCTGTAGCAAGTTCCCTTCTACTGACTCCATACGATTCAAATAAAAATTTCCGTCCCCATACTTTTGGCTTTCAAGCTCATCCAAGTCTCGTTGCATCTGAGCTCTACCGTAGGCTGGATCTTCGACGCCTTGCAGCTCAATCAGTTTTTTCAGTTTGTCATATAAATCCAACTTACCTCGAGCAATTTCTTGGATTTCACGCTCATTCGCTTTCTTGGCCATATCCGATTCCCCTTAATCTTTATCATTAAGCATCTTCAAAGATATATCTTTGTGCTAAATATTCTCCAGCTTTAAACCTTTGGGGCACCTACAGACGAACTATTATCTCTTGGTGCTACTGCAGCTTGCTCTCGCTGTCTATCAAAAAATTTATTGCCGCCTCGGCGAGGCCTGTCACTCGACAGTGGCGGGCAAACATTACTTTCTCTGTCTAAATCGTCTGAAAAATCTGCGTCATTTTGCTCAGCTTGAGAGCTTTCCTCTGAGTTCACTACGTCCAGATATTCTTTGGCTGCCACCCCATGTTTGTTCAAGCTAAAATCACGCTCTGGCCCATCTGTTAAGGCACGCCACGCTTTTCTCCCTAAAAAAAAGACCGTTGGCAATAATGCCAACAACACAAACTCGGGTCCTAAAAAAGCAAAAATAGGCGCAAAGATAGGTGCAACTAAAAAGCTCACAAGCGCCCACAATAAATCCCTATTGGTAGGTTTGGGGAGCAAAAAATAAACATCCATCACATGGTGTAAGGCATTGCGTGCTCGCTCAAGCTCCGACACCAGTTGGCGTATTTTTATATCTGAATGATTTTTAAGTTTTTTTTCAAGTGAGGTAGCCTTGTGATAAACCGGCGCATCCTGCCCCAAAAGCGGTGTATACAATTGTTTTTTTTCTGAAATGCTTAGCCTTTTTTGCGTCGCATACTCACCGATTAGCTTGCGTGACACAGCCTGAACACGTTGCTTTTGCTGCTCAACGGTTCGAATCCCTCTCCTTCTTTGAAGTGCCTTCTCTGCATCGCTCACCTGCGGCGGCACTGGCATTTCATTATTGGTCGCAGCCACTCAAAACCCCTTAATTATATCCGCGCCTCATAAAGACCTACAAAGAGCCAAAAACAACCTTTGTGATTTAATTATAGCATATTTGTGCAGTTTTACCGGATGACTTGTTTGTGTTTTTGGCCTGGTACTTCGCGTGTTAAACGAGGGACAAGATAGCCTTGCAAATTGGCTCGCATGATATCCAGTGCCACTATTGCAGCTTCAGAAGAAACCTCAAAATGTGCTGCGCCCTGCACTTTATCGAGCAGATGTAAATAATAAGGCAACACCCCACACGCCCATAACCGCTCGCTTAATGCAATTAAAGTTTTGGCGTTATCATTCACTCCCCTTAGAAAAACAGATTGATTTAAAAGAGAGCACTTTATGCTCTGTAACATATCACATGCACGTGCCACTTGGACGCTTAACTCATTAGGATGGTTGGCATGCAACACCATCACTTTTTGTAAGCGAGTCGTAGAAAGCACCTTGCATAGCCCTGCATCAACTCTCTCTGGCAATACCACTGGTAAACGTGTGTGAATACGGAGGGTTTTCACATGAGAGATAGCATCTAAGGCATCCAGCAAAAAAGCGAGCGTTGTATCGGGTACAAGCAATGGATCGCCGCCACTTAAAATCACTTCATGAATGCTCACATCATTTGCAATATAACGAAACACACGCTCCCAACCAAGACGGCCTGGGTTGTTGTCATCATATGGAAAATGTCGTCTAAAACAGTATCTGCAATGTACAGCGCAAGCACCTGTCACCGTTAGCAGTACTCGCCCGTGATATTTATGAATTAAACCTGCAACTGGATTATAAGCGGCTTCATTCAGCGGGTCTTTTATGAAGCCTTCGTCAAGCAATAGCTCATCATCTACAGCAAGCACTTGCCGTAATAGTGGATCATTGTAATCTCCTGGCACCATACATTCAGCGAAGCTACGCGGCACACGTGTTTTAAACTGGCGCTCTGCATCAACATTTGCAGCACCCGCTGACAGTCCTAAAAATTCGAGTAAGCTCGCTGCTGACGCGAACCCTTCATTGAGTGCCACCTGCCACGGCTTATTTGTCACTTGCATTCAAAAATGTATCCAATCTTGATAAACTGCAGGCACTCTAGCGAAAGCTAATTAATATCTCAACTGTGGAGTCGTGCAACAAATGGCAAACTATAGCACCAACGAATTTAAAAATGGCCTTAAAATCATGGTCGACCAAGCACCCTGCAATATTATTGAGTGTGAATTTGTAAAGCCTGGAAAAGGGCAAGCTTTTACACGCGTTAAAATTCGCAACCTAAAAACAGGACGTGTGGTTGAGCGCACCTATAAATCAGGCGAATCTGTACCTGCTGCAGATGTTGTTGAAATGGAAATGCAATATCTTTATACCGATGGCGAACACTGGCACTTTATGGTTCCTGATAGTTTTGAGCAATACGTTGCCAGCAAAGACGCCGTCGAAGGCGCTATTAACTGGATTAAACCCGAAGACAACTGCACCGTGACACTGTGGAACAATGAGCCTTTGCAAGTAGCGTCTCCAAATTTTGTGGTACTAACCATCACTGAAACCGACCCAGGCTTAAGAGGAGACACATCAGGTGGCGGTGGAAAACCTGCAACGCTTGAAACAGGGGCTGTTGTGCGTGTCCCACTGTTTATTCAAACTGGTGAAGTTATCAAAGTAGATACCCGAACAGGAGAATACGTCTCACGTGCGAGGGACTGATTGCCGGATGTGCTCAAGCACTTGTGATGCAATATCAATATTACTTGCGAGCTCAATACCTTTAAATCCTGGCGCTGAGTTCGCTTCACACACCTTAAAACCATCTCCATCAAATAACAAGTCAATACCCGCAATCTCTAATCCAAACAAAGCCGCAGACGCACAAGCCAAGTGCTCAATTTCAGGCGTTATAGGATAAAGCTTCACACTCCCGCCTAACGAATAATTTGCTTTAAAGCCCCGTCCTGAGCTACGCTGCATACAAGCAACCACTTGCCCACCCAGTATGAATACTCGTAAGTCCCGCCCATAACTACTTTGAATAAACTCCTGTATAATCATTGGACTATGATGAATTTGTGCTGAAATAATTTCCATGATTTCTTCAAGTGCGTGTGGCGTTTCGCATAAATGCACCCCAAATCCTTTGGCACCAGACACCATCTTTAATACCAAAGGAAACCCAATCTCGGTGCGAACACGCTCCATCGACATTGGAAACTTTACAAGCATTGTTTTTGGTGTGGGTAAGTGACTATGATTTAGCATTTGAACCATGCGCAATTTATCTTTCGACATCGAAATCGACTCAGAACCATTACACACATAAACGCCGAGCTGCTCCAACTGACGAATCATCGCAAGTCCGAAATAAGAAACATTAGCTCCAACACGTGGCAGAATAAAGTCAGGTAGCGTCATACGCGAATCATTAACTACGACTGTTTTTTCATCAGCATCTGTTACAAGCAACTCAAGTTCATTTGGAGAATACACGGTCAACTTTATATCTTTTTGAGCTGCAGCCTCTACCAAACGATGTACACCATGGTCTTTCTCGGTAAGCTTATGCACGGCTTTATTAGATAACAGCCACCCCTCCATTCAACTCCCCTTAAGAAAGCATGATTGGCATCCCTTGATGCTAAAATATAAACAACTTGTATATTCAATTATATTTGCTGCATTCAAAAATTCCAGTCCTTAATCAAAATAATTGTTTTTTGTGCTTTTAAATGACCTCTTCTAATTGATAACCATTCTCGTTTGATATAGAGTGTCAATTTTATTGTTATGCAAGGTTTAAGTCCCAATGCTTGATTCTGCTTATTTAAGCTTAAATTTAAAGTTAAGTTTTAAAAAACTACACCAACGATACAAAGAATTACGTAAACAATATCTCAATGCTGAAGTCATCAAAAAAGCATTGTACAGGCTCATGCTTAACCTCCTCGCGGCAGGTGCAAGCCTTATTTTAGGGTTGCTCAGCTTTGGCGGGATGTATGCCCTGTGGCCATCACTCATTCCTTCAAGCATCTCATCCCTCTTATCTGTTGTGTACGAGGGCGAAATTTACACTCAAAACCTGCAGCGCGCTTTTGATAAAATTTTCACCAAAAATTATTTCAATCATCAACTCGCTAAAGCGTTCTTAAAAGATATCCTGCAAAACGAAGACGAAAGCGAAGCCTCTTTTTTTGCCTTCCAACGCTATAAACTTGCACTCAGACATCGTTTTGGTGATAAAAAAGTACTCGATGAGTTTGAAGCTGCCTTTTCAAAACAAATTCAAGCTGAAACATTTGATGAGTCGTCCAAAGAGCCTTATGCACGTGCACTGTTTGATTGGTTGCATCAAAAACGGGGGGGCAAGCCCTCTTTACATGAGCAATACAAAGCACGACTTGCGAAACGCCGCTTACCACTGCTTGGCATCCAGCTCTTTAGCATCATTACCAGCTTATTTATGGGGCTTGGTACAAGTTACTTACTCGTTGAACTCTTCACCCTCGTACCCATCCTTACAGCCATCCCATTCGCATTTTGGCCTATTATTATTACCCCAATGGCGGCCATCGCAGGCATTGCCTATGGCTTACTGACCTATAATGCAGTTACCAATTTGATGACCAATAATACCTTGTTAACTTGGTATCGAAAACTGCGAGACAACCTCAAACAAAACCCCTATTCATTAAGAAACATTGGCATGGCCATCACTGCAACCCTTTTATTTGCTATGGCGCTCACGCTCACCATTTGTACAGCCGGAACTTGGTGGACTGTGGTACAAGAAGTGCCTCCGTTATTCAACTGGATGCGTCGCCTCCCAGCCTTTGTTATGGGCGTCATTAACCCCATTATCACAGGCTTTTCAGCTGTTGTATTCAATTTTGAGAACTCAAGTGAGACGCTCACTATGATTGAGCAACTCACGGATGAGAACAACAAAGATTTAAGCATTAAACCGCTGAAAGAAAACATCCAAAACACATTCAAGCACCTACGGGAAAGAGAAAACGTTCTGCAATGGCTCAATCCGTTTCGTCTCGCACTCGTATTTGTCATATTACCTATGCGCTACCTGCTCTTTGTTGGGCATTTGTTCAGCATTGGTGTAACAGCCGACCGGATTCCTGGTCTCTCTAAATACTTTTCGGCTTTTCTCGGCAGCTTAAGCGAGGGCTTTGAAGACGTGCACTACTTTTTCAAGCACACCCATCCAACCGACCTCAACTCTTTGCTGGATGAGCGTTTAGGTGAATCACAAGGGCATGAACACAACCAAGACATCCCTTCATGGCTTATTGGAAAAATTGCGCAGCCTTTCTATTTTCTTTCAGCACTATGGGATAGTGGCTTTAGTCGGTTCAACAAAAAAGAGTTTCATATCAGTCACAAACAATCTTATCGCAAACAAACACACGCAATGAATACAGCCTCTGACTGCTGCCATGACCATGCTTGCGCACATAGCACAACTGCACCAACCCAAAGCACTTATGCCAAACTTACAAAAGCAACAGAAAGCAAGGCGGATGACTGCTGCGAGACGGGCGCCTGCGGTCACAAAAAAGCTTTCATTCCCGTTGCAACAGTAGGTGACTTTTGTGGTGAATGCGTTCCTCCACGTGCCAGCAAAAGTCGGCATGCATTTCAGAATCAAGCAGTAAACAGTACTACTGCTGGCTCAGATGCTGATCCAAGCTCCAATCTGGAAGGCCTAAACATGCTAGGATATGCTTCAACGTTGTGAATTGACAGCTTAGTTCCTGATATAAAGCAGCGCCTTCATCAGCCTCTAGCTCGCTGACAGTAAGGTACGCTGCTTGCCCCATATCTGTGAAATACTGCACTTGCACATGCCGTTTCTCCGCAAGCCCCGGAAAAAGCCCGCTTAACAGTAAACTCTTATCGCCTACCTCTCGCAATAACTCTACTTGGCGACTTCCGACAGCTTGCATTGAATTAAAAAAATCAATGGCAAGAACCGACTCCACAAGCTCTGGCGACTGTGCAAATCGCATCAATAAAAAAACCAAGTAACTTTCTGTGCTTTCTGGTAGAATAAGCTTGGTTGATGCCTGCGCCTCATTCACCAGTGCATGCCATTGACTGATATCTGTAGGATGTAATATTAATTGGCCCATAATAACCTCGCCTAAATCTGTGGCTTATCTTCAGTTTAGCAAACTTCCTCCAGTTCGTTGTATAATTAAAGAGCCGCTTACGGCAAATTTTCATTGGAACCAACATGACCAGAAAAATTCGAAACATTGCCATCATCGCACATGTCGACCATGGTAAAACGACCTTAGTGGACAAATTACTCCAACAAACCGGCACCTTAAATGAACGTGCTGCAGTCGTTGAGCGCGTGATGGATTCAAACGCCCTAGAAAAAGAACGTGGTATTACGATTCTTGCTAAAAATACGTGTATCCATTGGAACGACCACAAAATTAATATCGTCGATACCCCAGGACACGCCGACTTTGGCGGAGAAGTGGAGCGTATTTTATCGATGGTTGACGGTGTTCTCTTATTGGTCGATGCCGTCGATGGTCCTATGCCACAAACCCGATTCGTTACACAAAAAGCATTTGCACAAGGCCTAAACCCCATTGTCGTCGTCAATAAGATCGACCGCCCCGGTGCTCGCCCCGACTGGGTTATCGATCAGGTGTTTGATTTATTTGATAACCTAGGTGCGACAGATGAGCAACTTGATTTTCCGGTTGTATATGCATCGGCGCTTCAAGGCTATGCCATCATGGATTTAGCGGAAAAATCGGACAACATGAGTGCTTTACTACGCACCATTGTCGACCAAGTACGCGCACCTGACGTTGATGCAACTGGCCCATTTCAAATGCAAGTCAGTGCGCTAGACTATTCATCATATGTCGGCACCATTGGTATTGGTCGGGTTACGCGCGGAAAAATTACCGCTAAGTCACCCGTTAAAATCATCGATGCAAGCGGCGAAACTCGCAGTGGCCGACTATTACAAATCTTAGGCTTCGATGGGCTCGATCGTGTTGAAGTTCCCGAAGCTGAAGCAGGCGATATTATTGCTGTTTCAGGCATGGAAGGATTGCATATTTCAGACACCATTTGTGACCCAAATACTGTTGAAGCACTTCCGGCGCTGACCGTTGATGAACCAACTATTAGCATGACATTCCAAGTCAATGACTCACCGTTTGCAGGTCAAGATGGCAAATATGTAACGAGTAGAAAAATTCGTGAGCGCTTACAAACAGAACTGCTGCATAATGTTGCGCTTCGTGTTGAAGATACAGAAGATCCTGACAAGTTCAGAGTATCCGGGCGTGGTGAACTGCACTTATCCATTCTCATTGAAAATATGCGACGAGAAGGCTATGAACTCGCTATTTGTAAACCTGAAGTCATTATTCATGAAAAAGATGGTGTTCGTGAGGAACCTTATGAACAACTCACAGTCGATGTAGAGGAGCAGCATCAAGGCACCATGATGGAGCGTCTTGGTGAAAGACGAGGTGACCTACAAAATCTCGTCCCAGATGGCAAAGGGCGTGTTAGGCTCGACTATATTATTCCAACCCGTGGACTAATTGGCTTTCATACCGAGTTTCTGTCAGCTACATCAGGCACAGGCCTCATGTATCACGTATACGACCATTACGGCCCTTATGTTGAAGGACGTATTGGGAAGCGTGCACAAGGAGTGCTCATTGCCAACTGTCAGGGAGCAGCGCGTGGTTTTGCCCTTTTTAACTTACAGGAGCGCGGTCGTATGTTTATTGCACCACAAACTGACTGTTATGAGGGCATGATTGTAGGCATTCACGCACGAGACAATGACTTAGTTGTGAATGTTACCAAAGAGAAACAACTTACCAATGTCCGTGCATCGGGTACTGATGAAAACATCGTTTTGGTTCCTGCCATCAAACTTACACTTGAGCAGGCACTTGAATTTATTGATAACGATGAACTGGTTGAGGTCACCCCTGAAACTATTCGGCTCCGTAAAAAAGCTTTGAAAGAGCATGAGCGCAAACGTGCTGCACGCGCCGGAGATAATGCACAGTGACAAAAAAAGCGGCTTTTTCACGTGTCGTGCTTTACGCACGACAACATCGTGCCAACCAAAATGTAAGCGAAACACTTGAACGCTTAATTAGCTACTTAAAATCAAAGCAAGTGAATCCTTTTTTGGATAAAGACACAGCAGCCCATTTTTCACTCGACTGCCCTGTCCTTGCACGTAGTAAAATGAAAAAGCCGGGTACCCTCATTGTGGTTGTGGGTGGTGATGGTAGTCTTTTATCTGCCGCACGCATGGCGATTCATGTCGGGCTCCCCGTTATTGGCATTAACCGGGGGCACCTTGGCTTTTTAACCGACATTTTGCCACAAGAATTTGAATCCGCACTTGGAGAAGTGCTGTCTGGAAGCTACATCCAAGAAAAACGTTCATTATTACAACTGCAATTTTCAGATAGCAATGAAAAGCGCATTGTAGGGGATGCGTTAAACGACATTGTACTAAATCGCGGTACGGAAACGCATCTGGTCCGATTCAATATATATATCGATGAGCAGTTTGTCAGCCATTATCGTGCAGATGGGCTCATTTTTTCAACACCAACAGGCTCAACCGCTTACGCCCTTTCTGCAGGCGGACCTATCATGCACCCCGCACTCCGGGCGCTCGTGATGGTGCCAATGTTTTCGCACAGCTTAAGTGCCAGACCTCTCGTCATCGATGCCAATGCAACCGTACGTCTTCATATTAGTGAGCATAATGAAATACCATTGCGCATCAGTTGTGATGGACATGACTCCTATCCTGTTGAGCCAGGCACCTCGGTCATCATTAAAAAAAATCCGCGCACACTCGAACTCTTGCATCCAAAGGATTATCATTACTACGATACATTACGCGTTAAACTTGGGTGGGGTTCAAAACCAGAAGGATAGGCCATGCTGCGCTCACTTGTCATTGAAAACTTTGCCATTGTCACGCGCCTAGAGCTCGACTTTTCTGAGGGCATGACAGCATTTACTGGCGAGACAGGAGCCGGAAAATCCATTATGATTGACGCGCTCATGCTTGCAATGGGAGGCCGCAATGACGGCTCTGTTGTACGTACCGGCGAACAAACCTGCTCTGTTTCTGCGTTATTTGATTTTGAGGATGGTTCTGAGCCTGCCTTATGGCTTGCTGCGCACGACATTTATCCAGACGAAAACCAAGTCTGCCTGCGTCGTGTGATTCATGCAGAAGGTCGTTCAAAAGCATATATCGATGGGCAACTGTTCCCTTTACAAAAAGTGAAAGCATTTAGCGAATTATTGCTCGACATTCATGGCCAACACCAGCATCAGCGCCTACTAAAGCCTGCAACACACCGTACGCAGCTCGACCAATACGCTAACCACCCGGCGCTACTAGATACCGTATACAAAGCTTATCAAACCTGCCAGAGCCTAAAACAAGAAAAACTAGCCGCCGACGCAAAACCTACCGACGCAGCGCATACTGACTTTTTAAATTACCAAATCAATGAGCTTCGTGACTTAAACCTGATGCCAAATGAAGTCACCGAACTCAACCAAGAACACCAGCGCCTCCATTACGCCAAAAGCTACCTTGAAGACATCACACACATCCATCACTTATTACGTGATGGAGACGATATGACGCCGAATATTCAAGAGCAACTGTATCGCGTAACACAACACTTAAATGCACTTCCGCAGGATAATCCAGCCTTAAGTACGGCGCGCGAGCTGATTCATACAGCCTCTATTCAGTGCGAAGAAGCCGTGCACGAGGTCGAAAACTTTGCGCGCCTCGTGCAGCTCGACCCAGAGCGGCTTCATACCATTGAAGAACGCTTAAGCCAACTATATAGCATGGCACGCAAATATCATGTCGAACCTGATGCACTCCTATCAAAACTAGAAAGCCTTGAAGCAGAGGCAGCAGCGCTTGAGCAAATTGAGGTAACACAACGCCACTTGCAAGAAGCCCTCGACAAGGCAATGCTCGCTTACAAACAAGCAGCTGACACTTTAACCGATGCGCGAAAAAAAGCCGCTAAAAAGCTTGAACAAGATATCACACACATGCTCAAACAACTCGATATTACGCATGGTACTATTCGGCTAAAAATAAGCCCGCTTGAAAGCATACAGCCTCATGGTCACGATAAAGTAGAGTACTACGTTAGCACTAACCCAGGCGTGCCACCAGATGCCCTCTCAAAAATTGCATCCGGTGGTGAGCTCTCACGCATCAGCCTTGCCATTCAAGTGATTACCGCAAGACGCGCCTCAACCCCCACCTTGTTTTTTGATGAAGTGGATGTAGGCATTGGAGGCCGAACCGCTGCACGCGTAGGTAAGCTCTTACGCACTTTAGGCGAGCGCCTACAAGTTTTTTGCGTTACGCACCAACCACAAGTTGCAGCCAGCGCGCACCACCATCTTGTGGTTAAAAAACATGCCAACCAAACGCACACCTTTTCTGAGGTCATAACGCTTAAACCCGAAGAAAAAGTGGCGGAGATTGCGCGCATGCTTGGTGGGTTGCACATCACGGATGAAACACATAAGCATGCCGAGTCATTATTGCTTGAACACACTTAAAGCAACCTCACGGCATGGACAATAAAACCTAATTTAGCACGATTTATGAGCGAGTCGTTGTGAGAAATGCAAGCGCTGTGCCTATTTTTCTAACCCATTTCTACACACATCTGCAGCAGCCCGAGATTCAGCCTCAGCTGCCGCCGCGCCATTCTCTTTTGCCAACTGTGTTAAAAATGGCGTTTCAAGCTTTTTTTTACCCGGCTCTCCTCCAAATTGTGCTCGCAGCTCGCCTGTTCGACGAATGCCTGCTGAAAACCCTGTATGCACAAGCGTTTTTAAATCACTCTCCGCAAAAGAAGCAGCCACCTCTGCAGTTGTACCACTCACCTTTTCTGTGCCAGGCTTAACGGGTTTAACTGAAGCCACTTTGTCAACCAGTTCCGAAATTGTTAACGCTGGATTTTGCCGTAACATCTCAGCAACAGCAGCAAACATTCTTTCCGTATTAAAACGTGCTCGTTCTGAACATCCACCATTTCTTATATCGGCCTCAATCATCGCCTCAGCAAATAGCAATGTAGCGCCCACCCCAGTGCTATAATGCACTGTATCTCTATCGTACTTCTCAAGCGTCCCACTTAACTCTTCAACAGCACCTGCCCCAAAGACTCCAGTCAATATTGCATCATTCTCAGCGCTCACATCAGTCACCTCAAAACGCTCCCAAAACCCATCATCATACTCTGTAGCCTTGCTTGCCATGACAGCTACAATTTCGCTCCTTGGGAAGCAGCTTTTCAGCAGTTTTTGATGCGGTGCCGCTGACATATCAACCACGAGCTTATCAACAAAACCATTCCCAAACCGTTTGGCTGCATTTTTATATACCTGTTCTCGAGCACTAGGTGGCACACTAAAAACTATCATATGAGCCTGCTCTATCATGGGCCCCAACACCTTTTCAGATAAATTTTTGTAAGGCGTTACCCATTCTCCTTTGGCAATTCTGCGGCTATATACGCCAACATCATCCGGGTTTAACACACCATGTCTCACAGCAGCCCTGACGACTGTGCCAGAAATGCCCCCAAACCCCCACCATAATGAATTTATTTTTGACAAAGATGGCATTCTTCTCTCCAAACAATTAGATGTAATTACAATGTAATTTATCGCTTATCACAGCAACACGAGCTAAAATTAGCTTAAGTGAGTACGACGATCGCGCATCGTTTCTACGCTATTAAGAACCGACTGATGACAAATACTTCGCATAATAGGTATCTCGTGCAAAGGTGTTCCTGTCTGTATCGCATGTGCAACTAAAAAACTATCCTGCCACATTTTTTCGTTTTTGCGGGCATGTGCCTTCAGCCATAAAGCAACCCATAAAAAATGAAACACCCAGTGCGTACGCGCTGTCTCCATCTCCTCTTGAAATACAGCGTCCACTGCCTCCTCAATGCGGCACACTTTAACATTTTCTTTAAAATAAGAACAGCTGTTAACAAGCTTATCAATACGCTCGTTCTCAAGATACCAAGATGCTGCAAATGGCTTTATCTGGAGCCATTTTTGAGAACGCTTAAACGAAGCATCTATTACCGCCTGTGTAAACGGTTCAATTTGCACGCTCAATTGTTCCATTAGAAAAGAGACATCTAAAAACTCAGGCACAAAATGTACCCCTAAGCTTTCTTGTAACTCTAAAAAATGCAGCCCTGGCACATCCTCTTTTTCAAGTGTTACAGCCAAGAAGTGATTAATTACCATGCAGATATAATCTAGATCGACACACCTTAACGTTACGCCATCATCTAACACTTCTCGACAATAACGGGCCACCTCAGTCACAGGAATACCTGGAGTTATCCAAGCATCTTTAATGCCAAACCCATCTTTAAACAAAACCCCTGCAAGTCGTGTTGATTTGCCTGTTTTCAACTGTAAGAAAAGGCCTTGCGCACCCCCTCCGTCCACTTCACTGGCTTGCGCTTTAGTAAGTTTTGCAGGCGCTATCTGTGCAAATACAACGCCTTTTTTGCGCTGAAAACGTAACCACTTTTCAACCGTTTCTTGATAAGTTTTAGGTAACCATGCTTGAATTGCCTGCAAACGTGATAATGAAACGGAGCTTAATTGAATCGATGACATCACGCTATCTAAGGCAAACATCACTACTTCTCGTACCTCAGATCTCGAGTGCAATAAGGTAAGAATTGCCGCATCAATCCCTTCTTCAATCTGGCATAAGTCAACCACCAAATCCCCAAAAAAATCAGCAGGCATGGCATGACTTTGCGCAAAAAAATGAGTGGTTAATTCAAATGTAGTTAAATCAGATAGCTCAGCAATTAAATCTCGCATCGACTGCAGATGATCAAGCCCCTCAGCTTGAAACGCTTCACTCTCCTCTTCGGCAAGCATCAAATATGTCTCTTGCAAAGCAGAAGACAACGGCACTTGCGCATCATAGAAGGTGCTCATTATGGGAAGCCAGAAATTAATACTTTGTGAGCCTTGCTGAATCACCTTAGCGAGGGATTCCATCAAATCATCAATAACATTCGCTGCGCGCTTGTTTCCATTTTCGGCAGCGAATTGAAGTTGTGATACACACACATCCAAAGTAAATAAACAAGCAGAATACAACGGCTGATTTTCTGTCAGTGTTGCCTCATCAATAGCTGCAATCATCTGCACTAAGGCTGGCACCAAAGCCGGTTCTTCTAAAAACTGAGGCGGACTCTCCGACAAAGGCTCTTGGCCTGCCGCAATTAGCGCTGCAGTGTCCACAATCCACTGCTTTAAGGTTTCAACTTTTTGGATCATATCGTCTTCTGTGCTACGACTCTTGGGCGCCCATGTTCATCAATGGCAACAAATATAAAAGTTCCTTCGGTGACTTGCGACTTTTCTCCGGTCGCAAGTATTTCTTTCCATACCTCAACCTTAATGGTCATTGAAGTCCTGCCTAAACGCACCAGCTCCACATAGCAGCTCACTACGTCTCCAACATGCACAGGCTGTAAAAAACTCATCGAATCAATAGCAACAGTTGCCGCTCGGCCTTTCGTATATTGCTTTGCTAAGATACCTGCCGCCAAATCCATTTGCGAAACAAGCCACCCTCCAAAAATATCGCCATGTGCATTTGTATTGGTTGGCATGGCAAGCGTTTGAATTGCAAGTTCACCTCGGGGAGCATCCGTCATGATGAGCCTCTCTTTAATTTGGCAAAGGCATCAGCCATTGCCGTGTTAAGTAACACAGGCGCCGAAGACGTTTTTTCTTCTTTATTTTTACGCTTTTTCTTCGACATCTCAAGCAAACCTGACGCCTTTTCTTCTGTATTCATGCAAAGCGCAATACGGCCTTGCTTTACATCAAGTTCTCGCACGGTCACATGTAACACGTCTCCCACACGCAACAGTTCATGTGGAGTGCGTACAAAGCGTTTTGCTAAATCAGAAATATGCAATAATCCAAGACGCGACAATCCAATATCAATGAATGCACCAAAGGCGGTTATACGTATCACAACTCCTTCTAATACGCTACCTACTTGCACATCTTGCAATGTTCTCATTGCTACATCAAAGCAGGGGGCTTTGAACGCGGGGCGAGTATCTAGCCAGGGCTTCTGTAACCCTTCAACATGACGGCGTACATCCGCTGGTAACGTCGTTAAATTCTCTAAAAGCGCGTACATATTAGGATGTAGTCGTGTTGCATCCAGTGCATTATCAGCCGCCAAAACACGTAAAAAGCCAGCTGTCTGCTCAAAATGCATAGCATCCATCCCAGGCACGTCTTTTAACGCTTCTCGCGACCGAAATGCGCCGTTTGTTTTTCGATACTGCACCAGTGCTTTTGCAAGAGTTGCATCTAATCCTGAAACATAACGCAGCAATTCAACCGAAGCTGTATTCACATCCACCCCAATTCTGTTCACAGCATCTTCTATCACCCCACCTAAAGCACGCACCAAGCGTTTTGGATTCACCTCGTCTTGTGCCTCTCCAAACTGCATTTTTTCAATTGGTGTTCGTACTAATTCAGACAGTGGATCTTGCAAACGCTTGGCAATCGAAGTAGCCCCCGATAACGCACGCACATCACGTGACAACCCTGCCTCATCTACAACCGCCCAGGTAACTGGCATATCAGGATAACGCTTCGAAAAATCAGCAAGTAGCCGTTTGGCTTCTTGAAAACCGACACCATTGCCAATGCCTACAAACGCTACTTCATGCTTTGCTACATACTTTGCAAACACTGTAATGGCATCATGCCAACGAAAATCCTGTGCTGCAGGAAATAAAGTACACCCATCAATAACCTCGCTTTTACCATCAACAAGTGCTATACCAAGCCCCAAACGTGGTTCAGCATACAAGCCCATCGCAATACCTGAAGTCACTTTGGGGGCAAACAATAGCCCTTGCAATTGTTTCTCAACTCCATAAATAACTTCATCATCTGAACGCGATTTAAGACGCGCCAATACTTCAAGCTCAAGCTTGGGTAGCAGCTTTTTCTCCCAAACTGCCTGTAAAGATTCGGCCGTTGCATCTTCCAAGTACGACGCTAAATGCGCTTTTGCAGCTTCCTGGTGCTTAAATGACACATGCAGTACAAGCTTTTGTTCACGACGCCCGCGAAACAGTACGGGTAGGCGGCGCACAGGCACATTTTGTACTGGTACGCTCTCCATCACATACTCAGTCCATTGAACGCCTTGGGTGCCTTTCACTTTTTTATCTAATTTTTTGGGAGAAGGAAGCATAGACGAAAAAAGACCATTTTCCCATAATTGTCGGCGAAGATGCGGCAATATGTTGGCATCTGATTCTATTTTTTTCATCAATACATCGAGTGGACCGGCGTCTTTTTTCGGTGTCTGCTGCTTTGCTTGGTGCAACGCCTTTTGAGCTTCTCGCGCTTGCTTTTCCGTATGCTCTGCTAATTGACTATGTAATAACCTTAAAGCCGGCGTTTTCATACCGCTCGTTTGCTTAGTACGATAACGCGCAATGTACGGAACACTTTCTCCTTGGTTCAATAGCACAATTGCCACACCGACTTGCTCAACATTTAGCCTAAACCGCATCGCCACTTCAGCTTTGATGCGCTCTATATCATCTATCATGAAAACCCTCAAACATCTATTTTTTACTCAACCGTTACTGATTTCGCTAAATTACGAGGCTGATCGACATCCGTTCCTTTCTCAACCGACACATGGTATGCCAAAAGCTGCAATGGTAGAGTATAAATGATCGGCGCTATCCAATCCCCACAAGCCGGAACCTCCACCAATTTTGCACCATTCTCAGGCCACTTCCCTGTCGCGTCCACAAAAACAATTAATTGTCCGCCCCGTGCACTCACTTCATGTAAGTTTGATTTCACCTTTTCAAGCAGCGCATCATTCGGCGCTACTGCTATCACAGGCATTTCTTCATCCACTAAGGCAAGCGGACCATGCTTTAATTCTCCCGCAGGGTAAGCTTCGGCATGAATATATGAAATTTCTTTCAATTTCAGCGCGCCCTCAAGTGCAATAGGGTACTGTACACCTCGCCCTAAAAAAAGTGCATGCTCTTTATTCACAAACAGTGGCGTCAGCGCTTTAATCTGAGCGTCCATTGACAATACTTGTTCACATTGCTTGGGTAAATGTCTTAACTGCTCCAATACTTCATCTGCGCGTTTTTCATCCCGGCACAAAGCCACAGCTAGCATTAAAAAGGCCGCTAACTGTGTTGTAAAGGCCTTGGTTGATGCAACTCCAACCTCAAGCCCCGCACGAGTCAGGCACACATGGTCAGAAGCGCGTACAAGCTCACTAGAAGCAACGTTACAAATTGCAAAGCTGGCTAAATAATTGAGCGCTTTTGCCTTATACAAGGCAGCTAACGTATCTGCGGTCTCACCTGACTGGGAGATAGTAATAAACAGCGTATCATCCTGCACCACAACATCTCGATAACGATATTCACTCGCAATTTCAATTTGTGTCGGGATTTGCGCAAGTGACTCTAGCCAGTACTTTGCAACAAATCCTGCATGATAGCTCGTGCCGCAAGCAACAATCTGTATTTGTTTAACCCTATCAAACATTTTTACTGCATTTTCGCCAAAACTTGCGCGCAACACATTAAGACTTGCAGTGCGCCCCTCTAATGTATCCGATAACACCTGCGGCTGCTCAAAAATCTCTTTCAACATATAATGTCGATAATTTCCTTTGCTCATGGCATAAGACTCATCAAGCATTGGCTGTGCTTCTCTTGCAACCGCCGTATTTCGAGCATCGAATAATTCGACTGTCGAGGGGGTAATACGCGCACTATCACCTTCTTCAAGGTAAATAATCGATTGCGCAAAACCACGTAGCGCCAGTGCATCTGATGCTACAAACTGCTCATCTACACCAAGCCCTATCACAAGTGGGCTACCTTGTCGAAATACAATCAACTCATCTGGATGCGCCTGATGCAACACGGCTAAAGAAAATGCGCCTTTCATTTCAGCTGCCGTTGCTTGAACCGCTTTCAATAATGACGGGTCTTTTGCATAATAATGATGAATCAGGTGAGCCGTCACCTCTGTATCTGTATCTGAGCAAAACGTATAACCCGCCTCACACAACCTTGCCCGCAATTCATCATGATTTTCAATAATACCATTATGAACCACCGCTACCTCATCAGACGACAAGTGTGGATGTGCGTTTTTCTCACATGGCTTACCATGTGTTGCCCAGCGTGTATGTGCAATTCCTATCTTACCACTTAGCCCCGCTTCAAGCATTGCATCAGCTAGAACTTTCACTTTTCCCATAATACGGACGCGCTCTAAGCCACTATCGGCATCAAGCACTGCCATTCCGGCAGAATCATATCCCCGGTACTCCAGGCGCCGTAACCCTTCAAGCAAAACTTGGGTAATATTCCGTTTTGAAGTTGCTCCAATAATTCCACACATCCTCTTCTCCTAAGCTGTTCTTATCCCTACATTTATTTTAATTGGACTTCATCAAACGCGAACGCGCTCGCTGCCAATCTCTATCTTTTGTTGTTTCTCGTTTATCCCGCATTTTTTTACCCTTCGCGAGCGCTACTTTTATTTTTATTTTGTTACGCTTCCAATACAACGTCAGTGGTACTAGCGTATATCCCTGCCGTTCAATATGCCCTGACAGGCGCCCCAATTCTCGACGATGAAACAATAACTTGCGCGTTCGTAAAATGTCTGGGTTTGTATGCTCTGAGGTGGTTGGCAAAGGTTGTATTTGCATCCCTAAAACCCAGGCCTCACCGCGCTTTAAAATAACATGCGCATCAGACAGATTGACCTTTCCGGCCCGCAAGCTTTTTACTTCCCACCCTTCCAATACCAGGCCTGCCTCAAAGTCTTCTTCAATAAAATACTCAAATCGTGCTTTTCGATTAGTTACAATTGTCGCACTATTTTTTGGCGAACCGCTCATTGCTTATCTCACCTAACTTTTACTTATGCAAAAAACAACCAACAATAGCACGCGAAGAGCCTTGACGCCACAACCCCCCCCCCGCACAATAAGATTTCAACCTTTATAACATCAGTGAGAGTAGGATATGACCGCTGAAACACATCAACCCAAGCTATTTATTCTTGATACCAATATCTTAATGCATGACCCAACCGCCATCTATCACTTTGATGAACACGATGTTTATCTTGCAATGGTTGTGCTTGAAGAGCTCGACCGACACAAAACAGGACTGTCTGAGGTTGCACGTAACGTACGGCAAACCAATCGCATGTTGGTCGAGCTCATGAGTAATGCCTCTCACAAAGCGTTAACGGAAGGGCTCCCCCTATCTGGTGCACTAAGCATAGATTCAAGCAAACGTTGCGGACGTTTATTCTTTCAAACAGACGACGTCGAACAACTCTTACCCCAATCATTACCCGGACACAACGTTGACAACACCTTACTGGGTATTGCCCTTGGCCTGCAAAAAAAACATCCCAAACAGCATATTGTGATTGTCTCCAAAGACATTAACCTACGCATCAAAGCCGGTATCCTCGGTATTTCTGCCGAAGATTATCACAATGACCAAGTGTTAGATGACGTCAACTTGCTCCATAGTGGTTTACATCAACTATCAGATGATTTCTGGGAAACTCATGCAAAAGACATGAACGCCTGGAAAGAAAATGGAGAAACCTTTTATCAAATTAAAGGACCTCTCACCGAACACTGGAACCCCAATGACTGCCTCATCACCAACGATAAACAATTTCAGGCCATCGTCCAAAAGCGAGAAGCCGGAGAAGTTGCCATTGTCCAAATGGCTCGAGATTATACGCAGTCTAAAAACACGGTATGGGGCATTACGGCTCGAAACACCGAGCAAAATTTTGCATTAAATCTTTTGCTAAACCCTGAAATTGACTTTGTCACATTACAAGGCTCTGCTGGTACCGGAAAGACATTGCTGACTGTTGCCGCAGGCCTCACACAAGTACTCGACCACAATCGTTACTCTGAAATTATCATGACGCGTGTCACTATCCCTGTTGGAGAAGATATTGGTTTTCTACCAGGCACGGAAGAAGAAAAAATGACCCCATGGATGGGCGCATTAATGGATAACCTTGAGGTCTTACATAAAGAGCAGGAAGGCGGTAGCTTTGGACAAAGTGCTACACAAGACTTACTGCAAAACCGTATTAAAATTCGCTCATTAAACTACATGCGCGGACGCACTTTCTTAAATCGCTTCATTATCATCGATGAAGCACAAAACTTAACTTCTAAGCAAATTAAAACACTCGTTACCCGCGCAGGACCCGGTAGTAAAATTATTTGCCTCGGAGATATCAAACAAATTGACACCCCTTATCTCAGCGAAACGACCTCAGGGCTTACCTTTGCGGTCGATCACTTTAAGCATTGGGAACACAGTGCACACATGACATTAACACGTGGAGAGCGCTCAAGGCTTGCGCATTATGCCGCTGAGCATTTATAGTACGCGTTTTAAACAAAGGTAAATTATGTCTATTCTTGCGATTACTTACGATGATGTGCTGCTTGTCCCTGCTTACAACCATCATGAATCACGACGGGTTGTAGATATCAGCAACACAGACCGACTCGAAAAACTCACCCTTGAACTGCCACTCATGAGCTCCAATATGGACACTATCACAGAAAGTGGTATGGCTAATTTCATGCATGAAAAAGGAGGGGTTGGGGTCTTGCACCGGTTTCTAAGCATTGAAGACAACATCGGGCAGCTCAAGGCTTGCACAGGGCAACCTTTTGTTTCAATTGGTTGTACTGAAGCAGAACTTGAGCGGGCCGAAGCACTCCGAGATGCCGGTGCGCTTTTCTTTTGTGTTGATGTTGCACACGCACATGCCAAGTATGTCGGGAAGACTCTTAAAAAATTAAGAAAGCTCCTTACTTCCTGCTGTATTATGGCCGGCAACGTTGCAACTTATGCAGGCGCCGATTACCTCGCCTCATGCGGTGCTGATATTATCAAAGCAGGTATTGGTGGCGGCTCTGTTTGCAGCACACGAGTTAAAACAGGTTTTGGTATCCCAATGTTAACTTGTATTCAAGACTGCGCACGCGCCGACCGCTCTATTGTTGCAGATGGCGGCCTCCGCACATCAGGTGACATTGTTAAAGCGCTCGCCTTTGGTGCAGACTTTGTTATGATTGGCGGCATGCTCGCAGGAACAACACCAACTCCTGGCGAAATCATCACGAAAAAAGATGGTACAAAAATCAAACGCTACCGCGGCATGGCATCACGTGAAGCTCAAGAAAGCTTCTTAGGACAAATGCACGAGTGGAAAACCGCTGAAGGCGTTGCCACTGAAGTCCCTTATCGTGATACACAGGAGGCAATTATTGCCGATATTATCGGCGGCTTGCGTTCAGGCCTAACTTACGCAGGTGCTGACAGCATTAGTGAATTGCAACGTAAACTCAATTATGTGCAAGTAACACCTGCAGGTCGGCATGAAAGTCTACCACATAAGTTACTTGAATAAGCACGTTTTTAAGGACCAGACGGCCCCGGCAGACCAGGCAGCTGCATATCCGGTGATAAATGCTCGCCTGGTCCGGATGTAGGCGTTGCCGCATGCGCTTGTTGGTACTGTTCATAACTTGCCATCTCAGGAGAGTCCCCAATGCTATCTCCACCCGGCGCCGGTGTATCCGGTAACCCAGACATTTGTGGTGTGCTGTCTCTTGGTGTATCTACGTTGCTTTGTGAGGGGGCAGGCCCTTCATCAATATCAGCCATTGCATGGCTATACCCTTCATAGATGCCTTCGCTATAAATGTCAGACTCAGCATGGGAGCTTGGCGTATCATCCAGAGCATTGCTACTACTCTGTTGTAAACTCTCCGCCTCTTCTGCTTCACGCCGTTCAACGTTCTGTTGTTCCATATCCTGCCGTTCTTGCGTTGCATGTTGCTCTTGTTGCTGTCGATTCATGCTCGGCTGAGGTGCTTGTGAACCCTTCACGCCTGAAACATTTGCCTGTTGCACATTAGCAGGCTTACCAAGTGCCGGTTTGCCTTCCATTGATTGTTGATAGCGCTCATAAGCACCTGAGGCCAAGTTGCTAAGTCCTCTCTTAAGCTTTTT